>JAOZTK010000084.1:0-7821 GCA_029942185.1 Flavobacteriaceae bacterium | reverse complement strand
AAAAATTATTTTTTTGCGGTATCGTCTTTCTTTTCTGCTACTACTTTCTTTTCTGCTACTACTTTCTTTTCTGCTACTACTTTCTCTTCAGCTTTAGGAGTTGAGTCGACACGCGCATTTTCTTTTTGAGTCATTTTCTTTTCTTTACTAGCTTTTCTTTCAGCCAAACCTTCAGCGATTGCAAGCGTAAGATAGCTCACAATTTTATCAATAGATTTCGTGGCATCATCATTAGAAGGTATTACAAAATCAATGGGTCTCGGATCAGAATTGGTGTCAACCATTGCGAAAATAGGAATGTTTAACTTGTTTGCCTCGGCAACTGCAATGTGTTCTTTTTTAACATCCACTACAATAATAGCACCGGGTAAACGAGTCATATCTGCTATTGAACCCAAGTTTTTTTCTAACTTGGCTCTTTGCCGATTGATTTGTAATTTTTCTCTTTTGGACAAAGCATCAAAAGAACCGTCTTGTTTCATACGATCAATATTTGACATCTTTTTTACAGCTCTACGAATAGTTTGAAAATTGGTCAACATTCCACCCATCCATCTTTCTGTAATATAAGGCATATTTACGGATGTTGCGTTGTCAACAATCACTTCCTTTGCTTGTTCTTTTGTAGAAACAAATAAAATACGTCGTCCGGAAGTTGCAATTTTCTTTAATGCAGCAGCAGATTCTTCCAATTTTGCCGCTGTTTTGTACAAGTCAATAATGTGTACGCCATTTCGTTCTGAATACACGTACGAAACCATGTTTGGGTTCCATTTGCGAGTTAAGTGTCCGAAGTGAACACCTGCCTCAATCATTCCTTTAATGTCAATATTTGCCATCTGTTAAATTGATTTACGTTCCGTTGAGTTAGCAATAATGAAGTAGCGATCTTTTAGTCGGTCAACATTATTTGGATGCTAAATAAATTTCAACAATAACTGATTAATAATTATACTTAAATATATTTGATTGTTTTGATTTGTAGGATTAAGAAATAATCGAATAAACCAAAATAAGATTAACGTTTAGAGAATTGGTATTTCTTACGCGCTTTCTTTTGACCAAATTTCTTACGTTCAACCATTCTAGGATCACGTGTTAATAAACCTTCCGGTTTTAAAATTAGTCGATAGTCCGGATTGATATCCGTTAAAGCTTTAGAAATTGCTAAGCGAATTGCCTCTGCTTGCCCTTTTATGCCGCCACCTTTTACAGTAACCATTATGTCATAGGCTTTTTCATTATCCGTCAATGACAAAGGTTGGTTTACTTTATATTGTAATGTAGCAGTTGTAAAATAATTATTTAACGCTCTTTTGTTTATAGTAATCTTGCCTTTCCCATCTTTTAGAAAGACACGTGCTATGGCTTTTTTACGACGCCCTGTTTTGTGTACTACTTCCATCTTATCTCAAATCGTTTAAGTTAAACTTCTTAGGTTTCTGTGCTTGTTGCTTGTGTTCTTCACCTACATTAACATATAAATTCCGAAACAAGGCACTACCTAGTTTGTTTTTAGGTAACATTCCTTTTATGGCTTTTTCTACTAAGCGAGTTGGATCTTTATCATACAACTCTTGTGCCGTAAGAGAACGTTGACCACCCGGATATCCTGTATGACGAATATAAGTTTTGTCAGTCCATTTTTTCCCGGATAATTTGAATTTTTCCGCATTGATGATGACAATATTGTCACCACAATCTACATGCGGTGTGTAGTTGGGTTTGTACTTACCTCTCAAAAGCATCGCTACTTTTGAAGCAAGACGACCCAATGTTTGTCCGTCCGCATCAACCAACAACCATTCTTTATTAACGGTTTTTTTGTTAGCCGATACTGTTTTGTAACTCAATGTATTCACTACTATTGGTTTTTTGTATATTAAACTTTTATTTACTAATCGTCTCTTTTTAAAAGAGTGCGCAAAAATACGGGTTTTTTCCCAATAAAAAAAACACAACCAAAATAAATTCTGATTGTGTTAAATTTTTAGCTAAATCGCAGATTACTAATCCAAAGCAGGGATTCGTAAAACTTGACCTGGATAAATTAAATCCGGAGCTTTAAGCATGGGTTTGTTCGCTTCAAAAATAACCGGATATTTCATGGCATCACCATAAAATTCTTTTGCTATTTTACTTAATGAATCACCTCTTACAACAGTATGAAATTGTGCTTGTGGCTCTTCAACTGCAACAGTCATCCTGTCGTCAACACTGGCAATACCTTCTGTATTCCCCAAAACCAATATCACTTTCTCACGAGTTTCTTGAGAATCAGCTTCTCCCCAAACAGTAGCAGTTTCACCTGCAACTTCAATATTTAAATCAACCACTTCAAATCCTAATCTCTCAACTGCATCTGTAAGTACATTTGCTTTATTTAATGCTTTTTCTTCGGTAGTTTTGCCAATACCAAATATTTTGGCACCTGCATTTTTAATAAATGAAAATAATCCCATAATTCTATTTTTTTAAGTTACACTTAATTTATTGGGCAAAGATAGAGGTAAAAATATTATAAACCTGAATAAGAAGAAAGTATTATTTAATGATCTTGCGTATCTATTTTAAAATCAGTATTTAACAAATTCTCAATAACGATTGGGAAATATTTGTATTCGAGTTTGTGAATTTTTGTTGCGATTTGTTCCGGAGAATCAGTTGGAGAGATCGGAACTTTCTTTTGAAAAATAATAGCTCCCTCGTCATATTTCTCGTTGACATAGTGTATGCTTATACCTGTTTCTTTTTCATTATTTTCTTTAACTGCATTGTGCACATGCATTCCATACATGCCCTTTCCTCCATATTTGGGCAAAAGTGCCGGATGAATATTAATTATTTTATTGGGAAATTCCTGAATCAAAACCGCCGGAATACGCAACATAAAACCTGCTAAAACTAGCAAATCTGCCTGATTTTGTAACAGTGTAATTAATTTGCTTGACGCGTATAATTCATTTCGAGAAAAATATAATACGCTAACATTCAAATGTTTAGCGCGTTTTAAAACCTTAGCATTCTTATTGTTTGATAAGACAAGAACAACACGAGCAAGATTGCTGTTTTGAAAATAGGAAATAATGTTTTCGGCATTTGTTCCATTACCCGAAGCAAAAATGGCAATTCGCAACATTTCTTAGAAACTAAAAGATTAACTTAATTTTATAAATACGTAGTCATTAAAGCTTATAATAAGCCTTAATGCATGCAAATTAGGGATAAAAATAGGTTTTTTTAACACAAATAGTTAAGAAAAATTCAAAAAATAAATTTTGATATATAAAAGTTTATTATTTTTGCAGCATAATTAATTAAAACCTTAACAATTATGTCAGACATTGCATCAAGAGTAAAAGCCATTATTATAGATAAATTAGGCGTTGATGAAAACGAAGTTACTATGGAAGCTAATTTTACCAACGATTTAGGTTCAGACTCCTTAGATACTGTAGAATTAATCATGGAATTTGAAAAAGAATTTGATATTCAAATACCAGACGATCAAGCTGAAAATATTGCTACCGTAGGGCAAGCAATCAAGTATATTGAAGCAGCAAAAAAATAGTTTTATTTGAGGGACAAAAGCGAAGATTATTAAAATTGGTTTAAGGCCTTCATACGTATCGTATGAAATAGTAAGATTAGCATTTGCCTTAAAGGGTACAATTATTTACACTTAATAAAAAGCTATAGAAAGTTTTTCTCTAGCTTTTTTTTATTTATAAAAAACGATTACCTTTACATTTCATGTCAAGCCAACTTGACCACTGCAAAATTATAAAACGAGCAGAATATCTCGATAGCTGTCGGGATTGATACAGACGGATGATTATTAGCGAACAGTCCCGATAGTTATCGGGATTATCGCTAAAAAATAAAAACAAAAATATATGAATAACCAAAGGCGTGTAGTTATTACCGGATTAGGAGCTTTAACTCCTATAGGCAATAATGTTAAGGAATATTGGAAAAACTTGATTAAAGGAGTCAGCGGTGCTGCGCCTATTACTCATTTTGATGCCAGCAAGTTTAAAACTCAATTTGCTTGTGAAATCAAAAATTTTGAAGTTTCTGATTATATTCCACGGAAAGATGCTCGTAAAATGGATCGTTTTACACAGTATGCAGTAGTGGCTGCTGATGAAGCGGTTTTACATTCCAAATTAGATCTCAAAAATGATAACTTGGATAGAATCGGTGTTATTTGGGGATCGGGTATCGGTGGATTGGAAACTTTTCAAAATGAAATGATTGATTTTGCGGGGGGAGATGGAACACCTAGATTTAATCCATTTTTTATTCCCAAAATGATCGCAGATATTGCAGCGGGTTCTATTTCTATTAAATATGGATTTCGAGGTCCGAATTTTGCAACTGTTTCCGCTTGTGCTTCCTCATCAAATGCCATCATTGATGCGATGAACTATATCCGTTTAAACCATGCCGATGTTATGGTTTCAGGTGGTTCAGAAGCGACTGTTACAATAGGAGGAATTGGCGGTTTTAACGCCTTAAGAGCGATATCTACTCGGAATGATGACCCTAAAACGGCCTCACGTCCTTTCGATAAAAATAGAGATGGCTTTGTATCAGGTGAAGGTGCCGGAGCAATAATTTTAGAAGAACTTGAGCACGCAAAAAAACGTGGTGCTACCATTTATGCTGAAATCATCGGAGGAGGTTTGTCTGCTGATGCATATCACATCACTGCTCCACACCCTGAGGGATTAGGAGCTAAACTAGTGATGGAAAATTGTTTGCGCGATGCAAACATACAACCAGAAGATGTCGATGTTATTAATGTACACGGGACTGCGACACCGCTTGGAGATATTGCTGAAGTCAAAGCAATTCAACAAGTTTTTGGAGAACATGCCTATAATCTAAATATTTCCGCCACAAAATCTATGACCGGACACCTTTTGGGTGCCGCCGGAGCAATAGAAGCAATCGCCTCAGTTTTATCGATTAAAAACGGTATTATACCTCCGACTATCAATCATTTTACGGACGATGATGCTATTGACAACAAACTCAATTTTACATTTAACAAGGCACAAAAAAGAAACGTTAAAATAGCGATGAGTAATACTTTTGGCTTTGGTGGTCATAATGCATGTATTCTTCTTAAAGAATTTAATAACTAATAATAATAGACCCATTGCGTATTATCGATAGAATATCATTCTCAAGAAATAAAGAAGATGATATTTTTGCAAAACGAATAAAAAATCTAACAGGATATAAAGCTAGAAATATCAGCTTTTACAAAAAAGCTTTTACTCATAAATCTGCTAATAAATTTGATACTGATGGAAACAGAGATAATTATGAACGTCTGGAATTTTTAGGTGATTCTTTATTAGATGCTTCTATTACCTCGTTTTTATTTCACAATTTACCCAATAGCAAAGAAGGAGAATTGACACAAATGCGTTCCAAAATTGTTAGTAGAGAACATTTAAATGAAGTTGGGAGGGATTTGGATCTTATTAGTTTTTCAAAAAAACCCACATCCAAACGAAAGTATAGTTACAATGCGCATGGTGATTTTTTTGAGGCATTAATCGCCGCTATTTTTTTAGATCGCGGCTATATTATCATGGACAAATTTATTAAAAACAAATTTATTAATCCTTATGTCGATTTGGATAAACTGCTCGGTAAAATAAGTAGTTACAAGAGTCTTTTTATAGAATGGTGTCAAAAAAACCAAAAGCAATACAAGTATCAATCCTTTGATGATTCCGGAAACTCCAATACAAAACACTTTGGAGTAAAACTGTTAATAGAAAATAAACTTGTCGGAAAAGGACGTGCCACTTCTAAGAAAAAAGCGGAAGAAATTGCCAGTCGACGTGCGTATTATAAATTTCAAAATCAAATTAGATCTAATCTCTAATCTATTAGATGAAAACACACAAATTGCTTTTGGATGACACCTTTAAAGAGAATTTTCTGGTTTTAGCTATTTACAGCGACGAAGAAGATTATAGAATGGCCTATCTTTTGAATGTGTTTTTAAAGATTCATTTAAAAAAATCAAGTTCAATTATTGACCTTCGTAAGGAGACTGAATATTGTGTTTTTGAATACGAAGATAAAACGCTATACCAAAACTGGTTTTTAATTAATAATCACTGTTTTACTCAAAAAAAAGGGATTTACAAAAATGATTTATTTGCAAAAAACACCACACTTTTTCAACAAAAGAGTTTTTATATAAAGAAATTTAAAAAGGCCCATTACTTGTTAAAGGTTGAAGTTGATAATCCCACAGTATGTATTACAGAATTGTTAAAGAAAATACGAAATATCCCCCAAATCTACGAAGTTGAATCATTAGATTTGGAACTTCTAAATAATAATGAGTTACTAATGTTTTAAGAGATGCTTAGGTTTAAAAAAACAAAAATTATCGCCACTTTAGGTCCCGCTTGTGAAACTAAAGAAATCATACATGACATGATATTAAAGGGTGTCAATGTTTTTCGAATTAATTTTTCACATGCTACCCACCATGCTGCAAAAAAATATATCACTATTATACGTGAGCTCAATCAAGAATTGGACTTACATGTTGCGATTCTAGCCGATTTACAAGGACCAAAACTTCGTGTTGGAAAAATGAAAAGAGGCGTAATCCTAACAAAAGGAGATTCCTTTACTTTTACGACTGACAAATGCCTTGGAAATAATCAGCAAGCCTATATGACTTACCAACAATTTCCCAAAGATGTAAAAGTTGGAGAACATATTTTAGTGAATGATGGGCAATTGTTGTTTGAAGTAACAAACACAAACAACATAAATTTGGTAACGACAAAAGTAATCAGAGGTGGAAAATTAAAGTCGAAAAAAGGAGTAAACTTACCCAACACAAATGTTTCATTGCCCGCTCTGACAGAAAAAGACAAGGAAGATGTTACATTTGCTGTTGAACAAGAGGTAGATTGGATCGCGCTTTCATTTGTAAGAACTGCAAATGATGTCGTACTTCTCCGTAATTATATCGATAAACTAAGTTCCTATAAAATACCTATCGTTGCAAAAATAGAGAAACCGGAGGCTTTATCAAACATAGAAGAAATAATAAACGTAGCGGATGCTTTAATGGTTGCTCGAGGTGATTTAGGAGTAGAGATTCCGATGGAAAGGGTTCCCTTAATTCAAAAAAAACTTGTACATGATGCCAAGAAAGCCCATAAACCTGTTATTATTGCTACCCAAATGATGGAGACAATGATAACGAACCAAATACCAACTAGAGCTGAGGTAAACGATGTAGCCAATTCTATCATGGATGGCACAGATGCAGTAATGCTATCCGGAGAAACCTCTATTGGCGCTTTTCCTGTGGATGTCATAAAACAAATGAGAAGTATTATTGAAAGCGTAGAAGATTCTCCTTTAATTAACATTCCTAAAACCATTATTCAAAGTGCCACTGACAGATATATTTCTAGAACCATCTGCCATCACGCTGTTGAAGTGGCCAATGATGTTCATGCAAAAGTTATTTCTACACTGACTAACACCGGATATACAGCTTTTCAAATTTCTTCAGGTCGCCCAAAATCAATGATTTTAGCCTTTACAAATAATCGGCGTATTCTAACAATGCTAAACCTCTTATGGGGTGTCAAAGCCTATTATTATGATAAGTTGACTACAACAGATGAAACGGTTATTGACATTAATCAAATAGCAAAAAAGAAAGGTTATTTAAACAAGGAGGATTTGGTAGTCAATCTAACTTCGATGCCAATTCAAGATGAAGGTATGGTGAATACACTACGAATTACAAGAATAAAA
>JAOZTK010000083.1 GCA_029942185.1 Flavobacteriaceae bacterium | reverse complement strand
TTAATACTCCGATGGTTTTATCTCGGAGTAGCTTATTTAAATAATAAAATGTAAGTTTACCGCTTTATTATAGATATATATGTTAAAAAAATCAATATTTTATATATTTTTAGCCTCTTTGGCTGTGATTTTATTCTTTAATCCAAACTTTAAAACAATAGTAGCCGGTGTAGCAATTTTGCTTTTCGGAATGATTATGTTAGAAGAGGGCTTTAGAGTTTTTGCAAAAGGACCTCTTCAAAATATACTTAAAAATGCTACAAACAAGCTTTATAAAAGTATTGGTATTGGAGCACTTGTCACTGCTTTTATCCAATCGAGTTCTTTAGTTTCGGTCATTACAATTTCATTTATCAGTGCGGGATTAATAAGTTTAAGCGGTGGTCTTGGTTTAATTTTCGGAGCAAATATTGGGACAACAGCAACTGCTTGGTTGGTGGCGGGTTTTGGTTTAAAGATTAAAATTTCTGCTTTAGCAATGCCGATGTTGGTTTTTGGAATTATCTTTTCATTTCAAAAGAAGGAGTCATATAAAGGATTTGGAAATATTTTGGCGGGTTTGGGTTTCTTCTTTTTGGGAATTCATTATATGAAGGAAGGTTTTGATATTTTTAAAGAATATATCGATCTTTCTCAATATGCTATTTCCGGGTTTTTAGGTGTGCTAATTTATACGGGTTTAGGTGTTATTATAACTACAATCCTACAATCGAGTAGTGCTACACTCGCATTAATATTGACAGCATTAGCTGCAGGGCAAATAGAATACCACAATGCCCTTGCCTTAGCTATTGGGGCGAATATAGGAACTACTATTACAGCGATTTTAGGTTCACTGAGTGCCAATGTCGCAGGTAAAAGGCTTGCCGGAGCCCATTTTATATTCAATATAACAACGGGAATTGTTGCTATTGCCTTTATCTTTCCTCTAGCAAAACTTGTAGATAATTTGTCGGAAACATTTGGGATTTCAAATACAGATTACACTTTGAAATTAGCGCTCTTTCATACAATTTTTAATATAATCGGCGTCTTATTGATGATTCCTTTTATTAAAAAACTGGAAGAACTCTTAATTCGAGTATTTAAAGAAAAAACAGATCAAGATATTGATGAACCTAAATATTTGAATGAAGCTGTATTAGAATTCCCCGGAACAGTGATTACTTCCTTGTTTAAAGAATCTAAATATTTGTTTAAAAAAGCTATTTTTGAGATTGTAGCTCATGGTCTTAACATTCATCGTGAAGATATAAAATCAGATAGAAAGATAAAAAAAATTGTCAAAAAATCCACTGAGGATATGCAAATTGATGTAGAGGAATTGTACTATCAAAAAGTCAAAACCATCTATGGAGAAATTATAAAATATGCAGCTAAAGCCGAGAAAAAACTAAAACTTAACGATGCGCAAGAAAAAGCTGTAAACGATATTAAAGTTGCTAATCGTAAAATGGTAGAGATTATTAGAGATGTCAGAGAATTAAATAAGAATGTAGCTTTATCTTTAGATCTTGACAACAAGCATTTGCAAAAAGAATATGACACTTTTAGGAAAAAGATAACCAAGGTTTTACGTATTATCTATTTGTTTAGGAAAACAGACAAACCTGAAAAATTAGCAAGAGAGTTAAAAGAGCTTAAAAAAGGCGCCAAAGAGAATAAAAGACATAGTAATAAAGCTATTGATAAGCTGATAAGGAAAGATTTAATAAGTGTAGAAATGGCTTCCTCTCTATTTAATGATTACTCAAATGTAAATGATATTATTAAAAAATTAATCGAAGTAGCGGAATTACTCTATGGTAAAAAAGACACTCTTTTAGAAAATTCCGATGATTAATTTAGAACTCAGTATATCCATGAGCGATGCACACATTATCTGTTTAAAAACGTATCTTTTTGCTTAGTTATATAGTAGTTTTTTGCGTGCTTTACGGAAAAACTTTGCGAACTTTGCGTAAAACAGCAATTATCATCTTAAACCGAATACAGTTTATAAGCATTGTCCTTATTTTAGACATAAGGCCTATAGCAACTTGAAAAAATGAAAGAAAAGACTGAAACGATGCTTCTTAATTACCAAATATTGGTTTAGTTATGTGATAGGTTTTTAGCGAATTGCAAGAATGAAATGATTAGGATACTAAAGCTTTTTTTATTCGTCCAATAGCTTCTACCAACAATTCTTTAGAAGTCGCATAAGACAGTCGTATGCAGTTAGGAGCTCCAAAGGCATCACCCGTCACAGTAGCTACATTGGCTTCTTCTAATAAATATAAGGAAAAGTCAGTAGCATTTTCAATTCTTTTTCCTTGTAAAGTTTTTCCAAAATAATAAGAAATATCCGGGAAGAAATAGAAAGCTCCGGGAGCATTTTCTACAATAAATCCAGGAATTTGTTGTAAGTAACCTAGAACTAAATTGCGACGCTCCCGATACTCATCAACCATGTACTTAATTCTTGAAATAGGTTCATCAAGAGCGGTAATAGCGGCTCTTTGTGCGATACAATTTGTCCCTGATGTAATTTGTCCCTGCATTTTAGTACAAGCTTTTGCAATCCATTCAGGAGCTCCGATATATCCCAAACGCCAACCTGTCATTGCAAAAGATTTTGACAGACCATTCACTGTAATAGTCTGCTCGTACATATCATCAAAAGCAGCCATGCTAAAAGCGGTTCCTTCATAAATAATATGTTCGTATATTTCATCTGAAATTACATATATACCGGGATGTTTTACCAATACATCTGCTAAAGCTCTGAGTTCTTCTTTACTGTAAACAGCTCCGCTTGGATTGTTGGGTGAATTAAAGAAAATGAGTTTTGTTTTGGGAGTAATCGCTTCTTCTAACTGTCTTGGAGTTATCTTAAAACCTTGTTCAATACCACTTGCTATTTTAATTGGAATAGCCTCACATAAATTTATAATAGCTCCATAACTTACCCAAAAAGGCGCCGGTAAGATGGCTTCATCACCCGGATTTAGTAAAACCATAGCAACGTTAGCCAAAGACTGTTTAGCTCCTGTTGAAACTACGATTTGATCGGGATTGTATTCTAAATTGTTATCTCTTTTAAATTTTCTACCGATGGCTTCCCGTAATTCTAAATAGCCGTTAACCGGAGTATAAGAACTGTAATTTTCATCAATTGCTTTTTTAGCCGCTTCCTTGATATAATCAGGAGTGTTAAAATCGGGTTCCCCCAAGCTCAAACTAATAATATCAATTCCTTGAGATTTAAGCTCTCTTGCCGTAGCTGCCATTTCTAATGTTTGTGAAACGGGCAAATTGTTAATGCGATCAGATAATCTATGTGACATAATTGAATTGCTTAGTTAGAAACAACGAAAATAAGCAATTTTAAAATTACAAATCTTAAAAAGTAATTATAAATTTTAGAAAAAATCTTAGTAATGAGTAGGGGTATTCGGAAGTTGTACAACTTGAATGTTGAAATGTTAAAAATAGAAATGTACACGAACTAAAAACATGCATCCTTCAACTCATCAAAATAGTTGTTCTAACACAAAGCTAATGATTTATAAAAAATAGAAATAATTCTATCTTTGTAAGATGGAATTAATTCAAAAATACTTTCCGGATTTAGACGATAAGCAAATTGAACAGTTTGCTTTATTACAAGATTTATATGCAGATTGGAATCTGAAAATAAATGTGGTTTCCCGTAAAGATATTGATGAATTATATCTGCGTCATGTGTTACATTCATTAGGGATTGCTAAATTTGTTAAATTTAAAGCGAAAACAGAAGTGCTAGATGTTGGAACCGGCGGAGGCTTTCCCGGCATTCCGCTTGCCATTTTATTTCCGGAAGCACGTTTTGTTTTGGTTGATTCTATCGGAAAAAAAATTAAGGTGGTTAATGAAGTAGTTGTTGGATTGAATTTAAAAAATGTTACAACACAGCTTACAAGAGTAGAAGAAATGGAGCTAAAATTTGATTTTATTGTGAGTAGAGCCGTAGCTAGAATGGACACATTTACACACTGGACAAAAGATAAAATTAAAACAAAATCCAAACACCAATTAGGCAATGGTATTCTCTATTTAAAAGGGGGAGATTTAACGGAAGAATTGTCGGCTTTTCCAGAAGCAAAAATTTATAACCTACGTGATTATTTTAACGAAGATTTTTTTGAAACTAAAAAATTGGTCTATTTGCCGATACGCTAAAAAATTTACTTTTCCCACTCAAACGTCTCCATCATTTTTACCATATCATTTTTTATATAGGCTACGGCGGGATAAATAGAATCGTAATTAGGTTGGATTTTAAAATAAAGGGAAGCGGTTAAGACATGATTACTACTATCAGTTACATGAAACTGTACATTTGAAGCGCTTTGACCCTGAACATCAAATAAAACGCCATAGACTTTCTGATCTCGATTTTCGAAAGGATGCGGAATAATGGCGTCGGCTTTTACGGTGTGTTTCATCGTTAATTTGTCGGCTTCGCGTAAAATTTCTTTAAGATTATTATGTACACGACGATAGGTGATATAGATATTGGCATTTAATCTGGGATAACTAATCACAGCTTTACAGCCGGGTTTAAATGTAATAGTACTTTGTTTTGAAATGGCAAAAGAAAAAGGGCAATCATTTTTAAAACGATGATAATCCGCTTTTGGATATTCTAAGTTTAAGTAAGATTGTGGCCTTGGTAATACATCATCTTTACAGGAGAGCAAGGATGCATCTAGCGTTAAAAATAATAGTATAAAAAAAAACTGCGCAATTGTATGCTTACTCATGTGTTAACTGTTTTTTTACGCTATGAGATCCTTCGGAAACTCAAAGGAAAAGACTTGCTTGTTATTTAACCTCAAATCGTCCGTAAGATGTTTGAGTGTTAAAAATGCTAAAATGGCAAATCATCTTTTTTGCCATTCTCAAATTCTTGTGAAGGTTTTGTGTCCGTTTTCGGTGTTTGGGGTTCTGAAGTCGGGTTTTGATTTTGTGCCTCCTCTTTTTTATTGGTTAAGAAAGTCAATTCACGTACGTGTATTTCTGTCATATAGCGCATTTGTCCATCATCTCCTGACCATTGACGTGTTTTTATACGACCTTCACAATAGATTTTATCTCCTTTTGTCAAGTATTTTTCACAGATCTCTGCTAGTTTGTTGCGAACTACAATGTTATGCCATTCTGTTGTGGTAATACGATCGCCTTCTTGGTTGGTGTAACTTTCGTTAGTTGCTAATGGAAATCTGCCAATTGAATTACCTCCATCAAAAAAATGCATTTTCACCTCGTCTCCTAAATGCCCAATAAGCATTACTTTGTTTAATGTACCTCTCATTTTAAAAAGCTTTTTATTTGAAACAAAGTTACTGATTTTTTTGTTTTAAAAAATCAACAATAAAATTATGTAAAACTATCGGAAATGGATGTTTTACAACTTTTTTCCATGTAATTAGCTCTTTGTTAAATGATTCTAATTTTAAAATCCAAAATTTGATATGCAAATGTTGATGAGATAATTTATGAACAATTTGATTTGGTGTAAATTCCTTTAAACTAAAATCTTGTTTTTCAATGAAATTGATGAAATCTATATTCGAGATTAATAGATTAACACCTATTTCATTTTCTGTTTCAACAAGAGGAAATTCATATAAATTTTTCCAAATTCCTTTATCTTTACGTTGTTTGACAAGTGTTTTTGCAGTATTTATATCCAACACGAGATAATTAAAGAAACGTTTTCTAATTTTTAATTTTTTTAATTTCTTCGGTAAAACAGCAACTTCTTCCATTTGTAATGCTACACAAGAATCGTGTAAGGGGCATTTTTGACAATCGGGTTTTTTGGGAGTGCATTGTAAAGATCCAAATTCCATAATCGCCTGATTGAACAATCCGGGATTATTTGTGTCGATGAGTTCTAGTGCTAACGATTTAAACTCTTTTTTTGCTTTACTCGTGTCAATAGGTGTTTTGATACCGAAATATCGTGATAAAACCCTATATACATTTCCGTCTAAAACAGGAGTTATCTCTCCGTGACAAAAAGAAGCAATTGCGGATGCCGTGTAGTCGCCGACCCCTTTTAATTTGAGCAATTCGGTGTAGGTTGTTGGGAATTTCCCATTTAAAATTGTATCGACATATTGAGCTGTTGCGAGCATATTTCGGGCACGGGAATAATAGCCCAAACCTTGCCATAGTTTTAATACTTCTTGCTCCGAAGCTTTCGCTAAATCTTGAAGATTTGGGAAGGTTTTGATAAATTTTTTATAATAGGGTAGCCCTTGTGTGACTCTTGTTTGCTGTAAAATAATTTCGGAAAGCCATACGTTATATGAATTTTTTGTGCGACGCCAAGGGAGATCTCTTTTGTTTAAGAGATACCACGATATAATTTTTTCAGAAAACATCAGTTAAATAGTAAGGTTTAAGTAATATCCGATTTAAAATAGATAAGATACTAATTAGTAGGGGCGATTTATTTAATTTTCGCAAGTTAACATTTTAATAAAATTTTCTTATCTTGAATCAGTTATTATTTGCTTTGTTATATTTGCATAATCAACTAGAGGTATGGTAAAAAAAACCGATAAATTAAAGCAAAAATTAACTGACCAATATCGGATGGTAGTTTTAAATGAGGAAACCTATGAAGAGCGTTTTTCATTTAAACTATCACGGCTTAACGTGTATGTATTTGGTGGGATATTTATTATTATTCTAATTCTATTAACTTCATTATTAATTGCATTAACTCCGTTGCGAGAATATGTCCCCGGCTATTCCTCAACTTCTTTAAAAAAGAAAGCAACTGAGTTGACCTATCAGCTAGATTCTTTAAAAAATGTCTGTCAAGTCAATAATACTAAGCTTAGAGCTATGATTTCAGTGATAAAGGGAGAGGAGAGGATTGATGATTATCAAAATAGAGTTGACTCAATTCATAAATCGAATCAAGACATCGACAAACAGAGTTTATACGCCAGTCAAGCGGATTCTCTCTTTAGACAAGAGGTTGAAAACCAAGATAGATTTAATATAAATACAAGTCAATTGTCTGATATGAGTACTGTGTTATTTGCGCCTGTAACCGGAACAATTACGCAAGGGTTTAATTATGAGGAAAACCATTTTGCAACAGATATAGCCATTAAAAAGAACACCCCTATCAAAGCGATTGCAGATGCCACTGTTATTTTTTCGGAATGGTCAATAGATACGGGATATGTGGTTCTGTTAGATCATGGCAATAATTTATTATCTGTTTATAAACACAATTCTCAACTCTTTAAAAAACAAGGGGAATTGGTCAAATCCGGAGAAGTAATTGCCATTGCCGGATCGGAAGGAGAATTGAGTACGGGCACACATCTTCACTTTGAGTTATGGTATAATGGGTATCCTATTGACCCTACTAATTTTATGGATTTTGAATAATGAGTATTAAATCTAATCTGGCACTTGTATTTGCGAGACAAATAAAAAAACGAGTTTACTCTTGGGCTTATAACCCGTACAAAACACAAGATAATGTTTTTAATTATCTCATTAAAAACGGACGGGCTACCGTGTATGGAAAAGAGCATCAGTTTGAACATATTAAATCGTACAAGGATTTTAAAAACCAGGTTCCCATTCATGATTATGAAGGTTTAAAGCCTTATATCCAACAAATATTAGATGGAAAATCAGATGTTTTATGGAAAGGGAAACCCAAATATTTCGCCAAAACGGCAGGAACTACTTCAGGAGCAAAATACATACCTATAACCAAAGATTCCATGCCTACTCATATTAAAGCAGCTCGGAATGCATTGTTGTTTTATATTGCAAATACGGAAAATGCTGATTTTGTAGATGGTAAAATGATTTTTTTACAAGGAAGCCCGGTTTTGAATGTGACTGCGGGTGTCAAAACAGGAAGATTAAGTGGTATTGTAGCGCACTATGTTCCCTCTTATCTGCAAAAAAATCGACTCCCTAGTTGGGAAACAAATTGTATTGATGATTGGGAAACCAAGGTTACGCATATTATTGATGAAACCGTAGATCAAGATATGACTGTAATCAGTGGAATTCCCTCTTGGGTGCAAATGTATTTTGAAAAGTTAAACGAAAAAACAGGTAAAACAATAAGTGAGTTGTTTCCAAATTTCAATTTCTTTATTTATGGTGGGGTTAATTTTGAACCCTATAAAAGTAAATTTGAGAGTCTAATCGGTAAAAAGATAGATTATGTAGAATTGTATCCTGCATCTGAAGGCTTTATTGCTTATCAAGACACTCTGACCGAAAAGGGAATGCTTTTGCTCTTGGATGGTGGTATTTTCTATGAATTTATTCCCGCAAAAGAATTCTACGATAAAGATCCAACTCGTATTTCTTTAAGAGATGTACAAATGGGTGTCAATTATGTCCTTATTTTAAATACCAATGCCGGTCTTTGGGGATATAATATCGGCGATACTATCGAGTTTACTTCTTTACAACCGCATCGTATTAAGGTTACCGGACGTATTAAGCATTTTATTTCTGCTTTTGGTGAACATGTTATTGCGAAAGAAGTGGAACAAGCTTTACAAGAAAGTTTGGCCGGTACACCTTATACAATTAGTGAATTTACAGTAGCACCTCAGGTCAACCCGGCAAAAGGCTTACCCTATCACGAATGGTTTATAGAATTTGACAAAGCACCGGATCAATTAGATAATTTTGCTCAAAGAGTAGATAAATCCATGCAAAATCAAAATAGCTATTACAAAGATTTAATTGAAGGTAAAGTCCTGTGTCCGCTTATTATTACCCCTGTTAAAAAAGGGGGATTTCACGCCTATATGAAATCAATAGGTAAGTTTGGAGGACAAAATAAAATCCCACAGTTGTCGGATAATCGAAAAATTGCAAGGGTTTTGGAAAATTATAAAATATAGTAGCGACCTTACATACAAAACATCTTGTGTTTTTTTTCTTCTCATCAGTCAGTTAGAATTCCACTTTTTCAGCATGTACTGGTTTAACACTCTTTATTCGTGAGACTCCACGCTTTTTGGCGTGGTTAGTAGAATTGAAAATCAAGCTACAAGCATGACTAATCCCGCTTTTTCAGCAGGTTATTGGTTTAACC
>JAOZTK010000082.1:5557-9197 GCA_029942185.1 Flavobacteriaceae bacterium | reverse complement strand
GGCGTGATAGGTCGATTCCTTTTATTGGGTTCAGTCCCGATAGCTATCGGGATACGCTGAGGTTTAATACCTTTATTAACTCAGGTTATTAACATCAAACCGATAACCACTAGCCTTTTTAGTCTCCATCATCACAAAATTACTTTGTACTGTACTCACCATATCCAGTTTTGAAAGTGTATCAATTATAAAATGATGGTATTGTTTGCTGTCTTGAACTACAATTTTTAGCAGATAATCAAAATTTCCGGCAATATGATAGGCCTCTTGTATTTCGTACATGTTTTTAATTGCATTTTCAAAGCCTTTTATCAAAGCTTTTGTATGTGTTTGTAGCGAAACTTGACAAAAAACTGTCAAATCCAATCCGATTTTTTCCTTATTTAAAACGGCCGCATAATGTGAAATAATTCCCTTTTTTTCAAGACGCTTAAGACGTTCGTAAACAGGAGTTGTAGATAGGCCTACTTTAAAAGCAATTTCTTTGATGTTTGCTTTACCGTTTTTTTGTATTATTTGCAGTATTTGCCCATCTATTTTGTCAATTTTATACATAAAAACAGCTAATTTTTCTATTTAGTAAACATTATTTATCAAAGGTAAGTGAAAAATTCTACATAACATGTTTTAAACAGGATATAATACCAAACTTAGCAAAATTACTAGAAATATATTTTATAAATAGCTATCTTTACGGAATAAATACGCTGTATTAAACAGATTATTATTATATCAACCTATAAAACAACAACATTATGAGCTTTAATCCTGCCGAACAACTAGAAAAAAATCCTGAATTTGGTCAATTTAAAGGGGTAAACCCGTCTATTTCTGATTCTGCTACCTATACTTTTAAGACAGCAAAAGAAATGATGGATACTTTTGAAGGAAAAACAGAAGGAAAATTTTTATACTCGCGTCATACCAGTCCCAGCAACATGTATTTAGCCAATGTTTTGGCGGCGATGGAAGGTACGGAAGCAGCCAATGTTACGGCTTCAGGTATGGGCGCCATTTCTACAACAATTTTACAAATTTGTGAAGCAGGCGATCATA
Source organism: Flavobacteriaceae bacterium (assembly GCA_029942185.1). Lineage (GTDB taxonomy): Bacteria > Bacteroidota > Bacteroidia > Flavobacteriales > Flavobacteriaceae > DQTL01. Next base: position 8,141 of record JAOZTK010000082.1, on the reverse strand, counting down.
TTGTGTCCAGTAGAACCGTTTATGGAGGTTCTTATGCCATCATGAAAAATTATTTGCCCAAACTTAATATACAAACCACTTTTGTGAATGTTACTTCTTTAGAAAAAATGGAAGCCGCCATTCAACCCAATACAAAAATGCTATATGTAGAAGTGGTAAGCAACCCTTTATTAGAAGTTGCCAATATCCCTGAATTAGCGAAAATTGCCAAAAAACACAACATCCTTTTAGTCGTTGACAATACGTTTTCACCTTTATTGATGTCGCCTTATCAATTGGGAGCAGACATTGTTATTCACAGTCTGACCAAGTTTATCAACGGAATGAATGATACGGTAGGTGGTGTAGTATGCGCTAGTGAAACTTTTATCAACGCTACAAAAAGTGTGATAGATGGAGCCGCTATGTTAATCGGTTCTACCATGGATAGCCTTCGAAGTGCCAGTATTTTAAAAAACACAAAAACTTTGGCAATTCGTGTTCAAAAACACAGTGAAAATGCGTTGTATGTATCCCGAAAATTAGAACAAGAAGGTGCTAGAATTGTTTACCCGGGTTTGGCGAGTCATAAAGATCACAAACTTTTTAAAACACTTCACAATCCCGAATTTGGTTTTGGTGGCATGATTACCATCGATGCGCTTACTTTGCCAAAAGCAGACAAATTTATGGAGTTAATGCAGAAAAAAGGTTTGGGTGACTTAGCCGTAAGCCTCGGTTTTTACCGTACTTTATTTAATGCCCCCGGTGCCGGAACTTCCAGTGAAGTACCCGAAGACGAACAAAAAAAAATGGGCTTATCACCCGGATTGGTGCGATTTTCTATGGGCTTAGACCACAATATCGAAAAAACCTATCAAGGCATTCGTGAGTGTATGATTGAAGTGGGAATATTGGAGACTCTGTCGGTTTAGTCTTAGCTTCATGAGTTCCCGAATCATTCCAATAGTTATCAACCCGAGTTCGGTGTAAGCTGTTAAAAAATCTTACGCCAAACTTAGGTTATCAGGATTAGAGAGACCTGTTTTTTTTGATTAGTAAACCTTTAATTAATAAAAAATAACAGATTGTCGCCTAATAATCGATATGTGTATATCGATTAAACATTTCAAAAAATTTACGTAATATTACCTACTTAATATTCCAAGCCATTATTTATGACTAAATCTACCAAAAAAGAACTCCCTTTATTTTGGGCATTAATACCTATTGTTCTATTGATGGCTTTGTTGAGTTATAATGTTTTGATAATTTATCAGGATGAGGCTACTTCCGGTGCCAATCAATTTGCCCTTTTGTTAATGGGTTTTGTAGCGGCGATGATTGGGCTTCGTAATAAAGTGACTTTTAATGAAATGCTTGAAAGTGTTTATAATAACATTAAAACAACGAGTGGCGCGATTTTAATTTTATTATTTGTAGGAAGTCTGGCAGGAACTTGGTTGATAAGTGGTGTGATTCCCACCATGATCTATTATGGTTTACAACTTTTAAATCCCACTATATTTTTAGCGGTAGCCGTTGTTGTATCTGCCGTAATTTCTTTGTTAACAGGTAGTAGTTGGGGAACAACAGCTACCATCGGAATTGCTTTAATCGGTATTGGAAAAGGCTTGGGTATTCACGAAGGAATGATTGCCGGCGCCGTGATATCCGGAGCTTATTTTGGTGATAAGATTTCGCCGATGTCAGACACGACCAACTTAGCGGCTGCGATGGCAAATATCAATCTTTTTAAGCATATTCGTTATATGTTGTACACCACAGGGCCTTCGATTTCAATTGCGATTGTATTATTTATTATTCTTGGCTTTTTTCAAGAGGCTCACGGAGAAATGCAAAATTTAGAAATACTCGAAGGAATCAAAAGCACATTTAATGTCTCCATTTGGCTGTTATTGGTGCCTGCTGCCGTAATTTTTCTAATTATAAAAAAAGTAGAACCCGTAGTAGCACTTTTAGCTGGGACTCTTTTGGGTGGTATCGCCGCTGTCATCGCACAACCCCAAGTTTTACAAGCTATTTTAGGATTGGAAAGCTTGAGTATTCACGACTCTTATAAAGCGGTGATGAATGCGATTGTTTCGGAGGTTCGTATTGAAACTGATAGCAGGATATTAAACGATCTTTTTTCTTCAGGAGGTATGAAAGGCATGCTTTCTACTATCTGGCTTATTTTATCTGCTATGGTTTTTGGTGGAATCATGGAAGCCATTGGTGCTTTAAAAAGTATCAGTAACGCATTGCTAAGAATGGCAAAAGGCGATTTTGGTGTTTTTGCCAGTACAACAGCAACTTGTATCTTTTTTAACGGAACCGTGTCTGATCAATATCTCGCCATTGTAGTACCCGGAAAAATGTATGCTGAAGCTTTTAAAGACAAAGGTCTGGCGCCAGAAAATTTGAGTAGAACTCTAGAGGATTCAGGAACGGTAACTTCAGTACTTTTCCCCTGGAATACAGGAGGTGCCTATAACGCAGGTGTTTTAGGTGTCGCAACAGGCGTGTATCTACCCTTTGCCTTTTTTAATTTAATCAGCCCTTTGATGACTTTGATCTTTGCGGCTTTTAAAATTCGGATACG
>JAOZTK010000082.1:3605-5457 GCA_029942185.1 Flavobacteriaceae bacterium | reverse complement strand
CTATTGCCCAGATTGGTAAAAAACCTTTGTTAAAACCGGAAGGGGTAACAATAAGCGGTCGCCAATTAAATGATACGATAGCCGGAAATAAATTTAATGAAGAGACGATGATCGAACTCAGTGCTAAAACACATTATACAGATTATAAAATAATTTCATACTCGAAAGATACAACCGTAGTGGATACTACACTTTCGTTAAAGAAGGAGCATCTATTTAATCACTTAAGAAAGGATAAATTTGAATTACAATCCTTTCATAATTTGGGAAGTCCATACAATCATTTAGGGTATGATTTTAGTAGTGTTAGTTTGTTTCCAAAAACAGGAATGCGAGCTGTACACCTTGATTTTTTAGAAAGAGAAGCCATTCAATATTACAGGGTCCCGACTCCTACTTCTGAACTATTTTTTAGAACAGGAATACAACAGGGACAAGTTCTAAATTCACTTCTAACGACCAATATTCATCCGCAATTAAACCTTTCACTAGCCTATAAAGGTTTGCGTTCTCTAGGTGATTATCGCAACGCTTTAGCCAGTCATCAAAATTTTAGAACAACACTTAGTTTTGCCTCTAAAAATAAAAAATACGAGGCAAGAACACATTTTGTGGCCCATAATTTACTCAATCAGGAAAACGGTGGATTGACAAATGCATCCTATGATTTATTTGTTACGGATAATAGTGAGTTTTACGATAGAGAACGTTTGGAAGTAAATTATACAAATGCAGAAAGCCGGTTAAAAGGAAAACGGTATTATTTTGAACATTCTTATCATTTGTGGCAACACCTGGATACGACAAAACACAGAACATCCGATCTGCAAATTGGGCATGAGTTTACGTATTCCGACAAGCACTATTATTTTAATCAAGATGAGGCAAGTGATTTTATAGGGGAGGCTTATCAAAATAAAATTGCCGATAGTACTTATCATAAAACCATGGATAATGCATTGTTTGCGAAGTTTAAATCACCCTATATCTTGGGTTCACTCGGATTTAAAGCAACGCTTTCGCAACACAATTACGGATATTACAATATTCTGTATTTAGATGAGCAAACAATTCCGGAGAAATTAAAAGGAAATATAATTACAGCTGAAGCAAATTGGAATGCCGCATTTAAAACTTTTTCGTTAAATACTAAAGTAGGAACCATCATTAGTGGCGATTTTACAGGAAATTATCTGACGGGAACGGCGAGCTATACGAAAGACAGTTTGTTTACAGCAAAAGCTACGATAGCTGTACAATCGCAAGCGCCTAATTTTAATTTTTCACTCTACCAAAGTAATTATGTCAACTATAATTGGCATACCAATTTTAACAATGAAAACACACAGTTTCTAGGATTTTCATTCCAGTCTGAAAAATTACTCGACCTAGAAGCCGGCATGGCATTAAAAGAGAATTATATTTATTTCGATGCATCGTCCAGACCTCAGCAATATTCAGACGTTCTTAGCTATGTAAAAGCAAAAGTCCACAAAGCCATAAGTTATAGAAAATTCACACTTGATAATACGCTGTTATACCAAAAAGTAGTCTCGGGAAGTGAAGTATTTCATGTACCGGAAATTGTGACAGAGAACAGTCTTTATTTTGCGGATTATATTTTTAAAGGCAATCCCTTGTATTTGCAAACAGGTTTGACTTTTAAATATTTTACAAATTATAAGGCCGATGAATTTAATCCTTTGCTAAATGAGTTTAGATTACAAAATACTATGGAAATTGGTAATTATCCGATGCTGGATGTTTTTCTGAATGCACAAATACGCCGTACGCGCTTTTTTGTAAAAGCAGAAAATATTTCTTCCTTTTTTACGGGTCGAACGTATTTTGC
>JAOZTK010000082.1:2203-3505 GCA_029942185.1 Flavobacteriaceae bacterium | reverse complement strand
TTTTTGTAAAAGCAGAAAATATTTCTTCCTTTTTTACGGGTCGAACGTATTTTGCGACACCCACACAACCGTATAGAGACTTTAAAGTACGATTTGGTTTGGTTTGGAATTTCTTCATTTAATCAAGAATCTTATATGCCTTATATGGTTCAAAAAAAAACACGCTATGTCAGCAACACCATCAAACATGCTTTCTCTTGGAACAAAAGCAACAAATTTTAAACTTTTAGATACGATAAGTGGTAAAGAATTATCGTACAAAAAATTAAGAGGCAAAAAAGGAACACTTGTTTTCTTTATTTGTAATCATTGTCCTTTTGTGGTACATATCAACAGTCAACTGGTACAATTAGCGGAGGATTATATTCCTAAAGAAATAAATTTTATCGCTATCAGTTCAAATGATGTTACGAATTACCCTCAAGATGCACCAAATTTAATGACAAAAGTTGCAAAAAAATTAAAATATCCTTTTCCATATCTTTATGATGCAACCCAAGAAGTTGCCAAAGCCTATAAAGCTGCTTGTACACCAGATTTTTATTTGTTTGACCAAAATGATCAATTGGTGTATAGAGGACAATTAGACGATAGCCGACCCCATAATGGAATTCCCGTTACCGGTGCCGCCATTAGAAAAGCAATCGATTGGTTATTAAAAAGTAAAATGATTCCTAAAAAAGAACAATTACCGAGTATTGGCTGTAATATTAAATGGAAGTAATATTGGTGATAATTTTTAGCTGTTTTAGTTGTTTTTTTACACTATTTGTATAAACTTAGATCAAATTTAGTTTCTCTATGTGTACAAACACATGTTATCTGTTTAAAATAACGCTAGATTATTTTTTTGAGCTCTTTGCGTAAAAACTTTGCGAGTTTTGCGTGAAACAGCAATTATTATCTTAAATGAAATACAGCTTATTTGTTTTACGATGAATTTTTATAAAACCTCTAGTCATTTCTTTGTAATTTTACAAAATTGATATTAAGATTTATGAATACATATAAAATTTATATCGCAGGAAAGTTTACAACAACTCAAACAGAATTGGCTGTAATAAATCCCTATGATCAAAGTCAAATAGCAATCACGTATCTGGCGGGAAAAGCAGCGCTTGACAAGGCTATAGAAAAAGGACTTTCAGTTGAAAAAGAAATGAAAGAAATGCCTATTTATAAGCGGTATGCTATTTTGATGCAAATCTCTGAAGAAATTAAACAAAACAAAGCGCGTTTGGCCCTCGTTTTGTCCAAAGAGTCCGGAAAACCCATACGTTATGCCTTGGGTGAAATTGAAAG
>JAOZTK010000082.1:0-2103 GCA_029942185.1 Flavobacteriaceae bacterium | reverse complement strand
CCTTTATCGGTACTGGAATTGGCAAAAATCATCGATAAAACAGATTTACCCAAAGGAGCGGTATCTATTTTGCCGATGGATCGGGTAGCGGGAAATCAATTGGTGACCGATATGCGATTTAAAAAATTGAGTTTTACAGGTTCACCACAAGTAGGATGGCAAATGAAAAGCCAAATAGGTCGAAAAAAACTAACCTTAGAGTTAGGGGGAAATGCAGGGGTTTTAGTGTCTGAAAATTCAGATATAGACAAAGCAGTAAAAAAATGTCTTATCGGAAGTTTTGCTTTTTCCGGTCAAGTGTGTATCCATGTACAACGCATCTATGTTCAGACTGCTATTTTTGATGAATTTGTTCAGAAAATGATTCGAGGCACACAAAAATTAAAACGAGGAAATCCGGAAGATCCGGAGATTGATATATCCGTAATGATCGATGAAAATAACGCTAAACGGGTTGAATCATGGGTGGATGATGCGGTAGCGGATGGAGCTGTTGTTTTACACGGAGGGAAACGTCGGGGAGCTTACTTTGAACCTACAATCATTACGGATACCAAACCCGAAATGAATGTATGTCGTTTAGAAATTTTCGGTCCGGTTGTTACACTTGAAAAAGTGGCGAGTTTTAAAGAGGGAATAGTTGAAATAAACAATTCGGAATACGGTTTACAAGCCGGTATTTTTACAGATAATGTCAATGAAATCAACTATGCTTTTGGAGTACTTGAAGTAGGCGGTGTGATACACAATGACATTCCCACATTTAGAGTGGATCACATGCCATACGGCGGAATGAAAAACTCCGGATTTGGACGAGAAGGTGTAAAATATGCAATGCGTGATATGCTAGAACCCAAATTGTTAGTGAAAGATATGTAGTAGGGTGAAACAGGAATATTTTAAAATAATTATTTATGAGTGAATACGTAAAATTTATAGATTTAAAAAAAGATCTAAAAAAGAGTAGTATTAAATTACTTCGTAATCTCCCCGGATTCGTGGTAAATTATATCCGAAAAATTATACGTGAAGACAGCTTGAATGACACCTATCATAAATACAAACATCTCGATGCGATGCAGTTTGTAAGAGCCTTGCTTTTTAAGGAGTTTAAAATTAAAATAAACAGTATAGGAGAAGAGAATATCAAAAAAGCGAATAAATATATTTATGTAGCAAACCATCCACTTGGGGCGATTGATGCGTTAAGTTTTTTGCACCTTATCGATTCTTGTCACGGAAGCGTAATTTCACCATCAAATGAGCTTTTTGAATATATTCCTAATTTACATCCTTTAATAGTAGGGATTAATGTTTTCGGTCAAAACACAAAGGAAAAGATAAAAAAAGTTAATGAGGCCTTTAAAACAGATGCTCAAATTATGATTTTTCCGGCAGGAGAAGTATCCCGAAAAATTGATGGAAAAATCAGAGATCCTAAATGGCAAAAAATGTTTGTATCAAAAGCAGTTGAATTCAAACGGGATATTGTTCCGGTTCATATTTCCGGTCGCAATTCAAGTAAATTCTATAAAATAGCACAAATTCGCAAGCTTTTGGGTATAAAAATGTATATTGAAACATTGCTTTTACCTCAAGAAATGTTCAAACAAGAAGGTATGGAATTGAACATGACAATAGGGAAGCCAATTAGCTACAAAGAAATTCAAAACTCAAAAGAATCACACAATAATTGGGCAGAAAGAATTAAAGAATATGTGTATTCTCTTAAGAATAGCTAGTTTTGATTGCTTTTTTATAACGAAAATAACCTAAATAAAGATATTGGCTTATGAACAAACTAGTATTATTTCTAAGTATTTTGTTCCTTTTTTCTTGTCAAAATACAATCGATAAACCAAAAGATAAAGCAGCTATTAATCAACTGTTAAATCAATGGCATAAAGATGTTGCCGACTACAATTTTGAAGCCTATTTCAATAAAATGACGAATGATGCTATTTTTGTAGGAACAGATGCCTCAGAGGTTTGGAGTAAAAACGAATTTAAAAAATTCAGCAAACCTTATTTTGACAAACAGCAAACTTGGGATTTTAAACCAATTTCACGAAATATTTACTTTGATAAAACTGGAAAAACAGC
>JAOZTK010000081.1:2009-9212 GCA_029942185.1 Flavobacteriaceae bacterium | reverse complement strand
TGCGACACATATTGCCAAAGCATTGAAAATAGCGATGAAAAGTGTTGATATTATTATTCTAACCGGAGGTTTAGGCCCTACAAAAGACGATCTTACCAAGACAACTTTGACGCATTTTTTTAAGGATAAATTGATCCGAAATATTACAGTTGAGAATCATATAAAAAGCATTTTTAAAAACATGAATTTTAGGTATGTAGCCTCTGATTTACAACAAGCTATGTTGCCCTCAAAAGCGCAAATAATTACCAATACAATTGGGACAGCAGCAGGTATGTGGTTTGAAGAGAAGGGTAAAATTGTAATATCCTTACCGGGTGTGCCTACCGAGATGAAAACCTTGATGGAACAAGGGATTTTACCCAAAATTCAAAAGTCGTTTAAACTACCTTTTATTTTTCATAAAACATTGATAACGTATGGTGTACGAGAGGCTGAAATGGCTATTAGATTAGATGAATTTGAAAAACAATTGCCAAAGGATGTAAAATTAGCCTATTTACCCAATTATCGGAGACTGCGATTACGTCTTACGGTTAGGGGAACTGACCAAAATCATCTTAAAAAGCAATTGACAGATACAGTTAATTTATTAGTTAACTATTTAGGAGAAATCTCCTTTGGTTTTGAAGATTTTTTATTGGAAAAAGAGATAGGCTTATTATTGAAGAAAAGTAATCAGACTTTAGCGACGGCAGAGAGTTGCACGGGTGGAAATATCGCTCATTTATTTACGACAATACCGGGAGCGTCCAATTATTTTGTCGGGAGTATTGTGAGTTATACCGCTGCTATTAAAGAAAAAGAATTGGGTGTTTCGGGTGACCTTATCAAAAAACACAGTGTGGTAAGTGCTGAAGTCGCGGAGGCAATGGCGCTTGGAATACAAGAGAAATTTGGAACAGATTATGCGATTTCGACCACAGGAAATGCAGGTCCAACCACTGATCAGACTGATAAATCTGTTGGAGATGTGTATATAGCAATAGCGACACCTGACGGCGTTAACAGCTATTTTTTTAACTTTGGACAGCCGCGTGAAAAGGTGATTTATAGAGCGACTTCTACGGCATTGGAACTTTTGCAAAAGGAACTTTTGAAAAAAGGCTAATCGTTTTTGTTTTATGTAGAGGGGTTTCATGCAAAGGGCGTAAAGGGTATTTCACGCAAAGGTCGCAGAGAAAAAATCAAGCAAAGGGGGATTTACGCAAAGGATGTTGAGAAAAAGTCACGAAGAGGGATGAAGTGAATTAAACCAACAAAAAAACAACAAGAAATTGTTTGTGTAAGTCAAATAATATTTGTTATTTTGCAATTCGTTAAAATTAAACCAATAAAAAGGTATAAAAATGTCAAGAGTTTGTGATTTAACAGGCAAGAAAGCGATGAGCGGAAACAATGTTTCGTTCTCTTTAAACAGAACAAAACGTAAGTTTCATGCCAATTTGGTAAAAAAACGCTTTTATATTCCTGAGGAAGATAAATGGGTTACACTAAAAGTTTCGACAAAAGCACTAAAAAACATCAATAAAAAAGGTATTAGTGCTGTATTAAGAGAAGCAAGAGCAAAAGGATTTTATAAAGATTAAGAATTAAAGCATCATGGCAAGTAAATCAAAAGGAAATAGAATTCAGGTAATCTTAGAATGTACCGAGCACAAAAAATCCGGAAAATCGGGTACGTCTCGTTATATTACCACTAAGAACAAGAAGAACACACCAGGAAGGATGGAAATTAAAAAATTCAATCCTATTTTAAATAAAATGACATTACATAAAGAAATCAAGTAGTCATGGCAAAGAAATCAGTAGCATCATTACAGACAGGAGCAAAAAGATTGGCAAAAGCGATCAAAATGGTAAAATCTCCAAAAACAGGAGCTTATACTTTTGTTGAATCTATTATGGATCCGGATCTAGTAAGCGATTGGTTAAAGAAAAAGTAAACCGGTCTTTTAAAATATACTAACGAGCTACTTTCATCAACCTGAGAGTAGCTTTTTTTTATTTTAGATTTCTCAAAATAAGAATTAATAAAGAAAATCGTAAATCGTACATCGCAAATCATTCATACAATGAGTTTTTTAAAAAAAATATTTTCAAAAGAAAAAAAAGAAAATCTAGACAAAGGACTTGAAAAGTCGAAAGCCTCTTTTCTTTCTAAATTGACGAAAGCCGTTGCCGGTAAATCTAAAGTAGATGAGGATGTATTAGATAATTTAGAGGATGTTTTGATCGCTTCTGATGTAGGAGTGGATACAACATTAAAAATTATAGATAGAATAGAAGCACGTGTCTCAAAAGACAAATATGTAGGGATAGATGAATTGAATTCAATATTAAAAGAAGAAATAGCAGGTTTGTTAGCAGAAACAAATGTTGAAGACGTAGTAGCCTACACGATTCCGGATATGGATACACCTTATGTAATTATGGTTGTAGGGGTGAATGGGGTCGGAAAGACCACAACAATTGGTAAAATGGCTTATCAGTTTAAAAAGGCCGGTAAAAAAGTTGTTTTAGGAGCTGCAGATACTTTTAGAGCTGCAGCGATTGACCAATTACAAATATGGGCGGATAGAGTAGATATCCCCATGATTAGACAAAAAATGGGAAGCGACCCCGCTTCTGTTGCTTTCGACACTTTAAAATCAGCGGTTGCTAACGAGGCGGATGTGGTGATTATCGATACTGCCGGACGTTTACACAACAAAGTGAATTTGATGAATGAACTCACCAAGATAAAACGTGTGATGCAAAAAGTGCTTCCGGATGCACCTCATGAAGTTTTATTGATTTTAGACGGTTCAACCGGACAAAATGCTTTTGAACAAGCCAAACAGTTCACCAAAGCGACTGAAGTTACTGCTCTTGCGGTCACAAAACTCGATGGAACAGCAAAAGGAGGCGTTGTAATTGGTATTTCAGACCAATTTCAAATTCCTGTAAAGTATATTGGTGTGGGAGAAGGAATTGAGCATTTACAAGTTTTTAATAAGAATGAATTTGTGGATTCGTTTTTTGATTAGTATAAAAAAACCGCTATCGTCCGATAAAAGATATTAGACTGCTCCGCTATTAGACTTTAGACATTAGATAACTTTTTGAAAACTTTATAATCAGCCCTTTACAACGAATATTGTACTAGTTTTAACATTATCAATAAAAATTATTACAAGTAATGAATAGCAAGTTGTCAAATGAAAAATCCCCGAGGCTTTCCTCGGGGATTTTTAGTTTTAAAACTTAGTCAATAAACTATATCTGTGCATTGTCAATAATTTCTTGAACAACTTCAGGATTCAGTAATGTACTGGTATCCCCTAATTGATCGGCTTCATTACAAGCTACTTTACGTAAGATACGACGCATAATTTTACCGGAACGTGTTTTTGGTAAACCACTGGTAAATTGTATTTTATCCAATTTTGCGATAGGCCCTATACGTTCTGAAATCTTTTGATTGATTTCTTTACGTAATATATCATGGTCTCTTTCGAGTGCAGCATCTTTAAGAATAACGTAACCATAAAGTGCATTTCCTTTGATATCGTGAGGGAATCCAACGATAGCAGATTCAGCAACTGCTTGGTGTTCGTTGATGGCGTCTTCAATAGGAGCAGAACCCAAATTGTGACCCGATACGATAATAACATCATCAACTCTACCTGTAATTCGATAATAACCTACCTCATCGCGTAAAGCGCCATCGCCCGTAAAATATTTTCCTTTATAGGTGGAAAAGTAGGTTTCTTTGTAACGTTTGTGATTGCCCCAAATTGTTCTTGCTATTCCGGGCCAAGGAGATTTAAACGCCAAACGGCCGTTTACTTGATTTTCTTTAATTTCATTTCCTTTATCATCCATCAAACAAGGGACAATACCCGGCATGGGTAAACTGGCATAAGTAGGTTTTGTAGGAGTGGAATAAGGTATGGGCGATATCATAATACCACCTGTTTCTGTCTGCCACCAAGTATCAGCAATGGGACTTTTCTTTTTACCAATACTGTCGTTGTACCAGTGCCAAGCTTCCTCGTTTATAGGTTCTCCTACAGAGCCTAATACTTTAAGTGAAGATAGATCGTATTTTTCAACAAAAGAAATATTTTCTTTAGCCAAGGCTCTAATAGCAGTAGGTGCTGTATAGAATTGATTAACCTTGTGTTTTTCAATAATATTCCAGAACCTACCCCAATCCGGGTAATTTGGAACACCTTCGAACATAACAGTTGTAGCGCCGTTTGCTAAAGGTCCATAAATGATATAACTATGACCGGTAATCCAGCCTATATCGGCTGTACACCAGTACACATCTTTGTCTCTGTATTGGAATACATTTTTAAAAGTATATGCTGTAAAAACCATGTAACCGGCCTGTGTGTGTACCATTCCTTTAGGCATACCCGTAGAACCAGATGTATAAAGTATAAATAATGGGTCTTCTGCATCCATTATTTCAGGTTCACATTCAGAAGAGGCTTTATCTAATAGCGGTTGTAACCATTTATCACGTCCTGCCTTCATCGGGATGTCAGAATTGATTCTTTTGGCAACTAATACAGATTCTACACCTGGAGAAGTTTTTAAGGCTTCATCGACGATTCCTTTTAAATCAATAGATTTATTTCCTCTATAAGATCCGTCTGAAGTTAAAACAATTTTACAATCACTGTCATTGATTCGTGTGGCTAATGCATTTGCTGAAAAACCGGCAAAAACGACAGAGTGAATGGCACCAATTCTAGCACAAGCAAGAGTTGCTACAGCTAGTTCAGGAATCATGGGTAAATAAATACACACACGATCTCCTTTTTGAATTCCTTGACCTTTCAGTACGTTGGCAAATTTATTAACGCGTTCATAAAGTTGTTGGTAGGTGATATGTTGTGCTTTTTCTTCTGTATCATTTGGTTCAAATATTATGGCTGTTTGATTACCACGAGTCCGTAAGTGTCTATCGATACAATTCTCAGTAATATTTAGTTTTGCACCTGTAAACCATTTAACTTCGCCTTTCGCAAAATCTTCTTCCAACACTTTGTCCCATCTTTTTCGCCAAGCAAAGTTTTCTTCGGCAATTTCTTCCCAAAAATTCTCCGGCTCATTAATAGATTTACGATAAACGTTAAAATACTCCTCTAAATGTTTGATGTGATAATTACTCATAATATTTCATTAAAAAAATTAAATTATTATTACTTGTTTTTCTGGAAATAAAAACTGCATAAAGGTACTAAAAAAGGAAGTAATACGCCCATTTATTTAGTAAGAAATTTGATAGTATAGCTTTATTATGTCAGTAATTAGGAGCAATGCTATTGTTGAATCTTAAAAAAAACGAGCAGAAAGCCCATTATGCATAAAAAATTATATCGAATAATGCGAAAAACATAAAATACCTTTTCGAGTATTGAAAATATTAAAGGAGGTATTGAATGTGATAAGAGTGAAAAATATATATAGAAATAAATTTTATTTGCAGGTTGAAAGGCGAAAAATTATTGAAAATAATCTTAATAGTATTTTCTTTTCCGTATAAAATAATCCCAAACAATACTATTTGTCTTGAAGTAGTCTTTACGTTTTGTTGTATTTTCAGAACGTTTTTTCTTTATTCTATTAAAATTCTTATAAAAAGAAAAATGTGCTTTAATTATCGCTAATGTATGTATGGGTTTTCCTTCGAAAAGGAATTTAACTCCGGCGACACCGTCTAAAATCAATCTTATAAAAATAAGCCATAAATAATTGTCAGGAGCATTTTTTACAAGATTATACAAGCTATTTCTAAAGTTTAAAAAAGTCTTTTTCCAATGAAAATTATCCAAAGTAGCCCCTCCTACATGATAAACAGCAGTTGCGCCCACATAAGCTATCGTATAATTCAAGTTTTGTGCACGCCAACAAAGATCGATTTCTTCTTGGTGTGCATAAAAATCAACATCAAAACCTTTTAATTCGTGAAAAACATTTGAACGTATAAACAAACAAGCACCGGATGCCCAAAAAATAGGAGCAGTAGCATGATACTGCCCTTTGTCTTCTTCCAAGGTATTAAATATTCTACCCCTACAAAAGGGATAGCCGAATTTATCTATAAAACCACCGGCTGCACCTGCATACTCAAAATATGTTTTTTGTTTATAATCTAAAATTTTAGGTTGAATAATGGCAGTTTCAGGATTCTCTTTAAAGTGTTTCCGAATAGGAGTTAGCCAATTTGGAGTGACTTGAATATCAGAATTGACCAATGCATATACATCGGCTTTTATATTTTGAAGTGCTTTGTTATAGCCTTTTGCAAACCCCCAATTTTCTGTGTTTTGGATGATTTTAACAGTAGTAAAATTCTTTTTGACAAAAGCGACTGAATCATCGGTAGAGGCATTATCAGCGATGTAAATATCCGTGTATTCCTCAGGACTGTAACGCAGAATTTCAGGGAGAAATTTTTCGAGCAAATCTCTTCCGTTCCAATTTAATATGACAACTGCTATCTTCATATTTGTTTTTGTGCTTTGAGCTATTTTTACTGTATTATTTTAGTCTCAATAGCACTATTTCTAACGATATTCAAAAGTACTTGTTTTTGGGTTAAAACGAATTAAATTTGAGTTAAAAATAGTAGCGATAGATTTATCGGAAATCAATTGCTCTGGAGTGCCTGAGAGAAGTGACTTGTTATGAACTAACCACAACTCATCAGCCATTTGCACAGATAGACCAATTTCATGAGTAGCCATAATAATTGATTTATTAAATTTTCGAGCTAATTGCTTCAGCAGTAAGAATGTTTCCATTCTATGATGAACATCCAAATGTGCAGTAGGTTCATCTAAATAGATAAGCGGTGTGTCTTGTGCGATTGCTTTTGCAATCAATACTCTTTGTCGCTGGCCATCTGAAAGTTCGACAAACTTCTTTTCCAACAAGTTATTTATATGTGTAACTTCAATGGCGAAGTCAATTTTTTCTGTGTCCATTTTTGTATGTCTGTCCAGCCAATTTGTGTACGCTTGTCTGCCCATGGCAATTAACTCGTATGCAGTCAATAAATTGTCGGGTAGCTTTTCTGTCAGTACCAAAGAAAACTCACGGGCCAATTCATTTTGTTTGTATCGGGTTATATTTTTATTCTGTAATATAATAGAGCCATCAAGAGCTTCTTGTATTCGTGCGAGTGTTCGAATAAGTGTTGAT
>JAOZTK010000081.1:0-1909 GCA_029942185.1 Flavobacteriaceae bacterium | reverse complement strand
AATAGAGCCATCAAGAGCTTCTTGTATTCGTGCGAGTGTTCGAATAAGTGTTGATTTTCCCGAGCCGTTTTTCCCAATTACAGCGATTAATTTTCCCGAAGGAACCCATACATTAATATTCTTTACAACTTCTAAGTTTGAATACCCGATGTTGAGATTTTGAGTAGTGAGGATGCTATTTTTTTTATCGGTTTTCAAAATCTGTAGTTTTTATTACGAATTAACAACCAAATTACCAAAGGAGCGCCAAATAGGGAAGTAACGGCATTTATTGGAATAACTTTTTCACTTAAGGGAAGCTGGGCAATACTGTCACAAATTAGTAGGACAATTGCGCCAAGTATAACAACAGTTGGAACCAATATTTTATGATTAGAAGTGTTAAAAACCAAACGCGCAATATGTGGGACTGCCAATCCTATAAAGGCTATGGGGCCCACAAATGCAGTAATTATACCTGTAATTATACCGGTTATAATCAATATATAATTTTTTAAATGTTTAAGGTTTACACCCATATTTTGTGCGTAGTTTTCTCCTAGAAGTAATGCGTTTAAAGGTTTTAAGAAAGGGATGACACTTGCCATTCCTAGAACAACAATTACGGAGAGCAACAAAAGTTCATTTTTAGTGAGATGTCCCAAACTGCCAAAGCCCCAAAACATGTATTGTTGCAGTTCTTCCGCTTTACTAAAATAAGCCATTATACTTACGATTGATGTTGTTAATGCTCCCAGCATCAATCCTATAATTAAAATAGATAAAGTGTTTTTGATGCTATAACTCAAAAGAAGAATACCGAGTAGTACCAGAAATGCGCCTAGAATTGCAGCAATTATAATACCTATGTTAAGGTTTAATCCATCGATTGCAAAACCTCCAAACAGACCGGTTCCCATAACCAAGAGTGCTACTCCTAATCCGGCACCGGAAGTAATCCCTAAGACTGATGGACCTGCCATGGGATTTCTGAACAAGGTTTGCATTAATAGTCCGGCAAGCGATAAGCCTGAACCGGCTACAATGGCCGTAATTGATTTAGGAATTCGATAATTGAATAGAATATGTTTCCAAGTCTCTTGAGATAAATCCGCTCCTAACAACGCATTGGTTATTTCAGAAAAGGGGATACTTACAGACCCTAAACTGATGTTGAGCACCCAAGTTATAAAAAGCAGTACAACTAAGAAGATAAAGTAATATGTTCTATTTTTTTGTTTAATACTATTTGTTTATTTAGTCTCTATTTTGAAAAGAATGATACTAAATTGAGATAATTATTTTACGACTATCACAAAAGTAGGTTTGCTTTAAGCGAATCTGTCATTTAAAAATTTCACTAATTTCCGTATTGCTTTTCCTCTATGGCTGATAATTCCTTTTTCTGTTTGACTCATTTCGGCAAAACTTTTTGTAAAGTTTTTGGGTTGGAAGATAGGATCGTATCCAAAATTACTCATTCCTTTTTTGGCAGACAAAATTTCTCCTTCGCAAAGTCCTTCAAATTGGTATTTTTCCGTGTTAATATTTAAAGCAATAGCAGTTCTAAAACGTGCTTTTTTATTGCTTTTAACCATTAATTTTGATAGAATCTTTTGAATATTTGCTTCACTATCTGCTTGTTTTCCTGCATAACGAGCAGAATATACTCCCGGCTCACCATCTAAGGCATCTACCTCTAGGCCGGTATCATCGGCAAAACAATCAAGGCCGTACTTATTGGTAATATAATCTGCTTTAAGTTGTGCATTCCCTTCCAGTGTATCGGCAGTTTCAGGAATATCCTCAAAACATTTGATATCGGAGAGACTAATTATGTTCCACTGTGGTATTAAAGCACGTACCTCAGCTAATTTATTTGGGTTGTTTGTAGCAAAAACAAGTTTGTTCATCAAGATTTATTCGTGGG
>JAOZTK010000080.1 GCA_029942185.1 Flavobacteriaceae bacterium | reverse complement strand
GTTCCGGAACTGGGTATCATACTGGTAGCGCCTTGGATAAAACCATTTTTGTTTGCGGTGATATAGGCGAAATTTTCATTAACAGCAGCTCCATTGATTAAAAATATTCCATTTGCATCTGTTAGAGCTGTTTGAGTTCCAATTCGTGCTTCTGCATCACTGATTGGGTTTCCATTTTCAGCAATAACTTTTCCAATAAAATCACGGTTTGTTAAGATCCCAAAATTTGTTTCAAAATCATCGCTTCCTTGGTCGTCATGTATTCCAAAAATACCATTTTCTTCACATGAAATAAGCGAAATTATTAATAATAAAATGAGGGTGATTTTTAATGTTTTCATTAAAATAAGTTTTCAACAAAAGTAAAAAATAATTTTTAATACTTTTGAGCTTTTATTTGTTACGTGTCAATAATAAGAGAAATACTAATTTTTTAAAGGATATAAATGATGAATCCACTACTAGAAAGTTTTAAAACGCCGTATGCTACGGCTCCTTTTCGTAAAATAAAGCCATCTCATTTTAAACCGGCTATTCTCAAAGCCATTGAGATTACAAAAAAGGAAATTGAAGCAATTATCGAGAATGATAAAAAACCTTCTTTTCAAAACACCTTAGAATCTTTAGAGTTTTCAGGTCAAAAATTAGACAGGATTACAAGCATTTTTTTTAATTTGAATGCTGCAGAAACCAATAAAGAGATTCAAAAAATCGCTCAAGAAATTGCGCCATTTTTAGCAGAATTTAACAATGATATCCGTTTAAATAAAAAATTATTTATCCGTATTAAGCAAGTTTATAATTCAAGAGATGCTTTAGGTTTAACTATCGAACAACGAATGCTCTTAGAGAAAGAATACAAAGCTTTTAGTCGTAATGGAGCCAATTTAAACGATAAGGATCAAGCGAAATTAAGAGAAATAGACAAAGAATTATCGGCTTTAAAACTACAGTTTAATGAAAACATACTGGCCGAGACTCAAGCTTATGAATTGCATCTCACACAGAAAGAAGAATTAAAAGGCTTGCCAAAAGCAGCGATAGAAGCTGCTGTACAAACTGCTGAGCAAAAAAATAAAAAAGCTTGGGTGTTTACACTAGATTTTCCTAGTTATAAAGCTATTATGACCCATAGCGAACATCGTTATTTGCGTGAGAAGATGAACAGAGCTTATGGGAAACGTAGTTTTCAGAATAACAAATATAACAATGAACAAAATGTTTTAAAAATTGCAAAATTACGTTATCAAAGAGCACAACTTTTAGGTTATCAAACACATGCGGATTTTGTTTTAGAAGAACGTATGGCAGCAACTCCAACGACAGTACAGGATTTTTTAAAAAACTTACTAAAAAGTGCGTTACCGGCTGCCAAAAAAGAGTTTGAGGAATTACAAGATTTTGCCAAAAAAGATGGAAATACAAATTTGCAAATTTGGGATGCTTCCTTTTACACTGAAAAGTTAAAAAAACAACGTTTCAATTTAGATGATGAATTGTTAAAGCCTTATTTTCAACTCGACCGAGTGTTAAAGGGTGCATTTGAAGTAGCTGCTAAATTATATGATTTGCATTTTGAAGAAATTGATACAATCGATACCTATCATCCGGATGTGTTGACTTATAAAGTAACAGATTCCAAATCTAAATTAGTCAGTATATTTTATGCGGATTTCTTTCCACGAGAAGGAAAAAGAAATGGCGCATGGATGACATCTTTTAAAGGTCAATGGATTAAAGATGGAAATAACTCTCGTCCACATATTTCTATTGTTTGTAATTTTAACAAGCCCACTAAGACAGCACCTTCCTTGTTAGATTTCAGAGAGGTAACAACTTTGTTTCATGAATTTGGACATGCCTTCCACGGTATGTTGGCCAATACGACCTACCCGGGTTTATCGGGTACAAACGTATATTGGGATTTTGTAGAATTACCGAGTCAAATCTTAGAAAATTGGGTTTATGAAAAGGAGACTTTAGCTTTATTTGCCACCCATTACAAAACAGGAGCGTTGATTCCTCAAGAATATGTAAAAAAGATTAAAGAATCTGCTAATTTTATGGAAGGAATGGCCACGATTCGTCAATTGAGTTTTGGTTTGTTAGATATGGCATGGCATGGCGTAAATCCCTTAGAAATAACAGATGTAAAAGCTTATGAACAAAAGGCATTTACAAGCACACAATTGTATCCTGAAGTTGCGAGTACATGTATGAGTACGGCATTTTCACATATTTTTCCCGGGGGCTATTCTTCCGGTTATTACAGCTATAAATGGGCGGAAGTTTTAGATGCAGATGCCTTTGAGCTTTTTAAAGAAAATGGAATATTTGACAGAAAAACAGCTACAAAATTTAAAGAGTCTATTCTATCTCAAGGTGGAACAGAAAAACCGATGAGACTTTATAAAAAGTTTCGGGGAAAAGAGCCGGATGTGAATGCGCTTTTGCGACGAGCCGGGTTAAAGAAATAATCGGCTTAGTTTTTCACTTTAAATAATCTAAGGGGTAAAGCATCGTTCGCTTAGTCAGGATTTTTTAAACAAAAGGAGATTAATACCTTTCAATATCTATTAATTCATAATTTTGGTCAGAGTAAGTAGCGTGCAATTTCATAAAATCACAGTACTTTAGTCCAATAGATACATGTTGTATCTGTAGACTCTTCTCCCAAATACCTGCCCATTTACGTTTTCCATTAACAGTGTAGGTTTCAATATCAATAAGCTTATAACCTTTGTCAGCGCGTGTTTGAATTAAATTTTCAAAGTCTTCTAAATCGTAGTTTCTGTTTAGGAGACCATCTTGACCGGCAATCCAAACCCCTGACCATTTTAAGGCTCCTTTAGAATTGCTTACCTCAAGATCAATTAGCTTCTTTCCTTCTTTGGCCATTTCTTCTCTTTTGGAAGCAAAACTTTTAGTAGAAAAATTTCTCCAAAGTGCGTTGTTTCCAATTTCTTTTTTGAATAAGCCTGCCCATTTTTTATGTCCTTGTTTTGAATAGGTCTCTAAATCGAAAAGCTTAAAACCTTCTTTATTCATTTGGTTCCATTTTTTGTTAAAATCTTTATGATTATAATTCCTAAACATACCAAAACTACCACTTGCTTTTTTAAAAACACCATCCCATACTAAATTTCCATTGTAGTTATACGCCTCTATATCAAAAACTTGATAGCCTTTGTTTTTTAAGAAGTTCCATTCTCTATTAAAATTTGCAGTAGTATATCCGTTTCTAAGCAACACATCTGTGTTTGTTTTTCTCCAAACACCAATAAACTTTTTAGTAGAACTGTTCATGCCACTTACACATTTATCAACCGGACTTGTTGTGTATATTTTTGTGATTCCCATTTTATTGATAATGGAATTTACAATATTTACAGTGTTTGCATATTGAGCGGGAATCATTACAACGACTGCTATATCTTGATTTGGCATAAGATACATCAGTGTTCTTAAATTACCGTGTGCTCCTCCATGCCATACACTGAGTTTGCCATTTGATATCTTACTCTCAAGACCATTATATTCTTTGATTCCATTAGTTTTCCACAATCTTTCTGTATTGCTCAATAGTTGACCCCGGTTAATTCCTATAGCAAATTTCAACAAATCTTTGATATTTGACTCCCAACCACCACCGGGTAGTACATATTCTTTATTTGAATCTTTCCCTTGAATGATTATGCCATCTCTAGGTTTTCGAAATCCGTAGAAATCTCCATTCGCTACCTTTAAACTCGGTATTCCCAAGATATTCTTTATATTATTTTCTATCCATCGGGTATAGCTACCCGTTTTTGTGTCAATTACTGCACCTAATAAGTTATATCCAAAAGTGGTGTATAAGTAATTACTGCCCGGATTAAAATCCAAATCAGCCTCTTTAAAGATATCTATTGCTGAATCTGCATTAAAATTGTCCGAATCAGATTCATAGGTGGAGCTATTTTTATATTTGTATTCATTTGCTTTTTTTTTGAGACCTCGACCATAGTGTTGAATACCACTTTTATGGGTGAGTAAGTGCTTTATGGTAATTGCTTCTTTTCTTAATTTATCGGGGACTTTCTTGCCTATAAGATTTGATGTCCAATGATTATAATGATTACTTACTTTATCATCTACACTAAAATCGTTACTTCTTTCGTCTAATTGAAAAGTAGCTATTGCTGTTAAGGTTTTAGAGATGGATGCCCACCGAAAAGGAGTATCCGTAGTAATATGTTTTTCACCATCAATATCAATATAACCATAGCCTTTAAGGTAGTTTATTGTTGAATTTTGGTAGACCCCAATAGCTAAACCCGGAAGATTCTGTCTGATCATTTCCTCTTCTGCTATTTTATCTATATCAGCAGGGGTTATTTGTGCCTGTAATGTTATAAGAAAAACAAAATAAAAGGGTACAATTAGCAATTTGGTTATCATAAGGCTTAATTATTACTATTTAATAGTGAACAGTTTCAAAGTTACTAATAAAAAGCGTTTACTTACAGCTTTTTTTAGCGATTGTTAGGTTGTTTATTTTTTTTTATAAAAGTTTTTAAAAACTAATCAAGATATTTTTTCAAGATTCCTAAGATGTATTTTCCGGCAACTTCATTTGCAAAGTACGGAAAATCTATGTGTGAATTGTCATTGGCATTATCTGAAATAACACGAATGATTTGAAAAGGAATTTCATATTCATAGCAAACTTGTGCTACGGCTGCCCCTTCCATTTCAACACAGAGTGCATCGGGAACTTTCTTTAGAATTTTTCTAATTTTATTTTTAGAATTTACAAATTGATCACCACTAACGACTAGACCTTTGTGGTATTTCGGGTTTTTTAATTTAAATTCTTTTCTTGTTTTTAGATTGAAATATTTTGAAAAATCAGCTAAAAAGTCTTGGGTTGCTTTTTCTAGCTTGGAGGTAGTGCTTGTTTCAAAAGATGTTTTGCTCAGGAGTGGGATTTCCATATCCGGATACAAAGGACTTGCATCCATATCGTATTGTATCAATGTTGTTCCGATTACAAGATCACCAATTTTTAAACTTTTTTGCAAAGCGCCAGCCACGCCCGAAAAAAAAACTTCAGAAATAGCAAAAGAATTGAGCAATTGTGTAACAGTAGCAGAAGCGGCAACTTTTCCCCACCGGGAGAAAACAATTACAACGTCATTATTGAAAAGTTGACCTTGATAATAGGTTCGTTTGCCTTTATTGATAGTTTTAGATACTTGCAAATTGTCTAGTAAGGATTGCATCTCCTCCGGCATGGCACTAATAATACCTATCATTTATTGTGCTTTATGTTCAAAAATATGCACATCTCTTTGAGGGAAAGGTATGCTGACACCGGCTTTATCTAGGGCTAGTTTACTATTTTCCAATATATCAAATTGAACGCGCCAAAACTTAGCAGGAGTGGTCCAAGGTCTGACCAATAAATTTACGGCACTATCACCTAATTCTGAAACATTAACAGAGGGTACAGGAGTTTCTAAAATATCAGGATGTGCATTCATAACGTCGATAATTGTTTGCTTCGCTAATTTTAGATTGGAATTATACGAAATGCCAATATTTAAATCTACCCGAATTTTACCATCTTGATTATAATTGATAATATTTCCATTAGCTAAAGGACCATTGGGTATTATCGCTGTTTTATTGCCTGCTGTAGCCAATTTCGTAACTAAAATTTGTATTTCTTTAACCTCGCCTACTTCGCCTTGCGCTTTTATCATATCACCTACTTTAAAAGGTTTAAAGAAAAGAATAAGGGCACCACCTGCAAAATTAGACAAAGAACCCTGAAGAGCCAATCCAATAGCCAGACCTGCTGCACCTATGGCTGCGATAAAAGAGGTCGTTTCAATACCAACTTGAGATAAAACCGTTATAATTAGTAGTATTTTTAAAGATACATTGATCAAGCTGGCCAAAAAGGTTTGCAAACTTATATCAACTCCTCTTTTAGACATTATTTTTTTTGAAAATTTACTAAATTTTTTAATTATCCACAGTCCCAAAATTAATAGGATTATGGCTGCAATAACTTTAGGGGTGTGTTCTATGACCGACACCTTTATTAATTCGAAATGTTTTTGGTAGTTCACTTTTTAAAAATTATTTAAGGTGAATGTATGTGGAAAAATCTGTAATAAACTAAATTCTTATGTGCAAGAGCATCAGAAAACGAAGATACGAAAAAGCTAGACACGTATCTTAGGGTTTATAGGATAATTATGATTTTAGAATCCTATTAAATAAAAAAAGTGCTGTGAACTGATTCATAGCACTTTTTGGAATAGAAAATTTTATCTATTTCACTTCAAAAGTAACTTTTACATTTACTCGATACTTAGTAATGCTATTATTATCAATAACTACACTTTGTGATTGAACATATGCAGATTTGATATGTTTGATGGTTTTTGCAGCGTGTATAACAGCATTTTGCGTTGCTTCTTCCCAACTCTTACTAGAATCGGCCATTATTTCGATAACTTTTAATACGGACATAATTGTTTTTTTTGTTTATTGTTAATGAATACTATTAATGTGTAAAATTAGGTCTTTTTTTTGTCATTTTCAAAAATGTTTTTTCTTAGATACTTTTTGTTTGCAAAATAATTATTACATATAAAGGATTATTTGCAAAATTTTTACTTTACATTTGTATACATTTTTTTCAATAAGTTTTAATTTTCAAACAACTAAAATATGGAAAACATATACATTTTAATGCTTGTTGCTTTAGTAGTCTTAGCTATTATTGATTTAGTAGTTGGTGTGAGTAATGATGCGATTAACTTTTTAAATTCAGCGGTAGGTTCCAAAGCTATTTCTGTTAGAAATATAATGATTATTGCCAGTCTTGGTATTTTTATTGGAGCTGCTACCTCAAGTGGCATGATGGAAGTAGCTCGAAAAGGTATTTTTATGCCTAGTGAGTTTTACTTCGATGAAATTATGTATATCTTTTTGGCTGTCATGATTACAGATATCTTGCTTCTCGATACTTTTAATAGTTTGGGGATGCCCACTTCTACAACTGTTTCCATTGTATTTGAGTTGTTAGGAGCAGCAGTAGCAATGGCTTTGATAAAAATATCAATGGATGATAGCGAGACAATATCAAACCTTGCAAAGTATATAAATACCGCCAAAGCCTTACAGATTATTTTTGGCATTCTGCTCTCCGTTGTTGTTGCCTTTAGTATAGGGGCCTTTGTGCAGTTTATTTCACGAATGGTTTATTCTTTTCAGTTTGAGAAGAAAAAGAAATACGTCAATGCCATTTTTGGAGGTTTAGCGATTACGGCAATCACCTATTTTATTTTTATTAAAGGATTAAAAGGAACGGATTATTACAAAGCACTTCAAGGTTCTATTGAAGGAAATGAAATCTTCATTTTATTAGGGGGTTTTGTGTTTTGGAGTATATTGGCATATATTCTTTCAATTTTTTCAAAATTTAATATTTTAAAATTTATCATAGGAATTGGAACTTTCTCATTAGCACTAGCATTTGCTGGTAATGATTTGGTTAACTTTATTGGGGTACCTATTGCAGCTTTAAATTCGTATCAAGCATGGCATGGTTCAGGTATTCTAGCTACAGAATTTAGCATGGATATTTTATCTGAAAAAGTACCAACACAAACTGTACTTTTATTAATAGCAGGTGGTATCATGGTTCTTACGCTTTGGTTTTCTAATAAAGCAAAGAAAGTTGCTGCCACAGAAATTAACTTAGCGCGTCAAAGCGATGCTACAGAACGTTTCAGTCCGAATCAATTATCACGCGTGGTGGTAAGAGGAACTTCAGCAATCAGCAGAGTGCTTGATAGGATTATTCCTGATACTTGGTTAAAACGTATCGAAAAACAATTTGAGAAACCGATTATTCATTTACCACAAGATAAAGTTCATGAATTACCGGCATTTGATATGATTCGTGCTTCTGTAAATTTGGTTGTTGCGGGTATTTTAATCTCTATTGCGACATCTTATAAATTACCACTTTCTACTACTTATGTGACATTTATGGTGGCGATGGGTACTTCATTGGCCGATAAAGCTTGGGGACGTGAAAGCGCTGTTTACAGAGTGGCAGGAGTATTTAATGTTATTGGAGGGTGGTTTTTAACGGCTTTCTCAGCATTTGTTGTCGCAGCTATTTTTACCTATATTATCTATTTAGGTGGTATTGTAGCCATTGCAATATTATTTATTATCGTTCTTTTTATTCTTGGAAGAAGTACATTAAAACATGCTAAAGAATCTAAAGAGGAAAAAATACAAAAGAATATAGCAAAAGCGGAGCTTAGAACCATCAATCAAGTAATGAAAGAGAGCTCTGAACATATTTCAGAAGTAACGAGGCGGGTTAATAAATTATACGGGCATGTGGTTACAGATTTATCTGCACATAATCTCGATAAACTTTCTAAAACAGAAAAACATGTAAAGAAATTAAACAGAGAAATTGATGAATTAAGAAATGGCGTGTTCTATTTTATAAAATCTTTAGATGAGAGTTCTGTAAAAGCCAGCAGATTTTATATTTTAGTTTTGGGCTATTTACAAGATGTAACACAATCAATTGATTATATTTCTTCTACTAGCTTTACACATGTAAATAATAATCATAAGAATCTAAAGGAATCCCAAATAAAAGATTTAATATCGATAAAAAATGAATTGAGTAAATTATTACAACGAATAGGTTCAGATTTTGAACATAATAATTTTAATGATATCCAAAGTATTATTGATTCAAAACAAGATCTTTTTAACCATGTTTCTATATCTTTAGATAACCAAGTGGCTAGAATTAGAACCGAAGATAGTAGTAAAAGAAACACGATTTTATATTTTGGTATTTTATTGGAAACAAAGGATTTAATTGGTGCTTTGATGAATTTATTACAACTTTATCAAGAGAATCGCACCCTATATAAGTCGGATGTAACTAGTTTATTTAATACAAAAATATCTGATATTTTGTAAAAATGTTTGAGTTATAAAAGTGGTTTTCTTCAGAGTTTATAATAACTTTAGAGAAAGCCACTTTTTTTATTTGTTGTACGAAAGCCGAATTGGTTAAATATCCTGATCCTGTGGGCCGGTGTGGTATGGCTTGCAAAGCAAACTCATTTTAATACTCCGATGGTTTTATCTCGGAGTAGCTTATTTAAATAATAAAATGTAAG
>JAOZTK010000079.1 GCA_029942185.1 Flavobacteriaceae bacterium | reverse complement strand
TGATAATGCTTTAAGTATGTTTTGACGCGAAAAAAGTGCGGAAAACAGGAAAAAACATTAAAAAGTTATTTTCCTTAAGAATGAAGGGAATGAAAAGTTTAACAGATTTGATACCATGCTAATCTGTTTTTATAATAAATCCTCTAAATTATGCTATCATACAAAAAAAGAATCTTGTGTAAAAAAAAGATTATCTATTGGTTAACTAGGCAGTCTATTCTCTTTTATCTTTGAGCGAAGCGGTCTTTTATCTTTATCTGACAACAATATAATTTTTTATAAGGTTTAGTAAATTTGAAACCTCTAATCCTAAATCCTGCTCTGTCTGACAACTTCATATAATACCACACCACAGGCAACAGAAACATTTAAAGACTCAATACTGCCCAGTAGTGGTAATTTTGCCTTGTAATCAGCCATTCTAAGGATAGATGGATTGATACCTCTATCTTCTGATCCCATTATAATTGCCAAAGGAATATCGAGGTTTAAATCATAGATGGACTCCGCTGTTTTTTCAGTGGCAGCAAGGATACTAATCTCAGCAGCTTGCAGATGAAATAGTGCATCTTTTAGATGATTCACTTTGCAGATAGGGACTTTAAAAGCGGCGCCGGCTGATGTTTTAACAGTAGCTGCTGTGACGGGAGCACTTCCTGTTTGAGGAACGATTATACCATCGACTCCGGTACATTCAGCTGTTCTTATTATAGCCCCAAAATTTCTTACATCAGTAATATGATCTAAAAGTAAGAATAAGGGTTTTTTCTTTTTTTCTAACGTGCTTTCAATTAAAGCTTCTATTTCTACAAAATTTATAGGCGAAATACGAGCTACAACTCCTTGGTGGTTTTGAAATTTAGAAAGACTTTCCAATTTTTCAACAGGTACAAAACTAGAATTGATATTGTGTTTCTTTACGAGTCTATTCAACTCAGAAGAAAGTTCTCCCTGTAAACCTTTTTGAAAAAATATTTTTTCGATGGTTTGTCCAGAGTCGATTGCTTCGATAATACTTCTGATACCGAAGATAATTGCAGTTTCACTCATAGTTTTCTATAAAGAATACAAATTATCAAAAAAAGAACTAGGTTTAGCCTTCCGTTTAATTAAGAATTAATTTGTCAAATTGTTGAATTGCACCGTGATTAATCTGTAAGAAATAAATACCTTCCGAAAACGCACTTAAGTCAAGAGTATTCTGGAATAAATTTCCAACATTTTTATATTCTTGTCTTTTCAAAACTTTTCCGGTGATATCTGTAATGCTAATTAGTACAGGATTCTTTTCGTTCGTTTTAAAACGCAAGTTAAACAAATCTGTTGATGGATTAGGAAAGAGTCTGTAGTTCGATAAAAGCTCCTCCGACACAGATATTCCGGTGTCTTCAAGACCTGTTGCAATTATTGTAAAATCTTGTGGAGCAATAAGTGTACCGTTAAAAGTCACTTCAACATCATAAGTTCCACTGGCATTATCTATATCAAATCTTTTAAAGGGATCTACACTGTTGGTGTCTTGTGTATTTGTATCAACACCGGTAAGTTTCCACGGATGGTAATAAGTGCCATCTTGTAATACTCTTAAAGAAAGATCGTGTACAAGAACCGGAGTAGTATTATTTGCAACTCCTGAATTAGTGGGACCCGGAGGATCTATAAAAGAAATTGAGATCTGTAATGGATTTACACCATCAGAAACAAATTGATATTCGATGACATCACCATCGTTGTATGTATGCTCTTCTATAAATGTTGTATTACCGTTGTTTTGGATTGTTTCTACTGCTTTTTTAGTATTGAGTATTCCCCAACCAAATATTGCATCAGGACCGAGCATTCCTGCATCAGTTGCAGTGTGAAGTGCCAAGCCTTTTAGGGTTGCTGCTCTCATATAGCCTCCCGTTTCTTCGTTGTGAAATTGTTGTAACAATAACAAAGATCCGGCTACACTTGGAGAGGACATAGAAGTTCCGGTTGCAGCCATATAATCATCATCAGCGGTTCCCCACGAGGAGATCACAGAAGTCCCATTTCCTGTTATATCCGGCTTAATTCTGTAATCATCAGTAGGTCCTTCACTACTTGAATTATTTATTGCTACCGTACTAACAAGCTCTCCGGTTGTACTGTTAATTACT
Organism: Flavobacteriaceae bacterium; assembly: GCA_029942185.1. GTDB lineage: Bacteria > Bacteroidota > Bacteroidia > Flavobacteriales > Flavobacteriaceae > DQTL01. The sequence goes on along the minus strand of JAOZTK010000079.1, from coordinate 7,392 downwards.
TGAATATCTTCTGAATTTGCTACCACTAAGTTATTTTTAGAAGTCGAAGTTCCACTTAATTTATCAAACATGTTATTTCCATCCAATGGATTTCCATTCGATGAATTATCTTGTCCATCATTTCCGGCAGCTACAAGCATCATATAATAAGGAGCATTGTATAACATTTGATCTACGGCACGACTCGCATAGTTATAGGCTCCAAAATACCAATCAGGAATTTGGGTTGCATCCCAACCGTAGGAATGGTTAGAAACCAACATGCCATTATTTGCGGCACTAATAATTTCTGAATTATCATTGTTCCAATCATAGGCAACTCCAACTGCTTGAGGTGCCATTCCTTTAGCATTTGCGATAGCACCATTCGCTACAAAAGTACCCATGACATGAGTAGCATGATCGTGATTTTGAGATCCGGAGTCCCCAATTGAGATTTTTGAATCACCGGTATCCGGATCTTCAAATTCAACATGTGATAAGCGGGGTATACCACCATCCCAAACATAGGCAGTCATGTTTTGTCCCTCAATATCCAAACCAAGAGCACCACCGGCATGTAGAAAATTGGCTCTACTTACACGAGCTGCATTGCGATTAGTAGTTTTGTAATAGATAGGTTTGTTTTCTACTATTTTCATCAATTCTAAAAAAGAACCTTCAGCATCGTAATAGCTTACGGGTATAGCATGAAGCTTTGCATATTCCAAAGCAATTTCCTTTTCCTTTAAAAAATTGGTTTGAAATTCGCCTGCAAGGGCATTTAACTTCGTTTTATTATAATCTTTTGTAAAGGAGGCTATTTCAGATTTTGTTTGACCGAAGCCAATAAAACTTATGAGAAGGAAGAATAAAATAGGATATTTTGAAAACATATATAGTAAATAAAATTAAAAATTGATTGCGCGCAAGATACAAAATTTAGTAGATACGCGAAGTGAGTATAAAAAAAAATCGCCTAAGCAAAAGCTTAGACGATTTTTATAACTAAAAATTATTTAGTACTATGGACAGTCGTTATGTCCTGTGTAAATCACTCCTACTGGTGGTGGAGCTGTAGCCACTGCTACTACTAAATTACCCGCAGCATCATAAATTTCAAAGGTAACCTCTTCGTCCCAATCACCAGAATTAAAACTGATTGTTATATCCTTATTGTGTGGTACGGGCGCAAAAACCTGAGCGAATAGACCATCACTATTTGGATCATTTGTCATGTTATAATCAGCTGCAATTCCTTCTGCATCGATTGTTATTGATGCACCATTCCAACCGTCACCATAAGCATCATGCATATCAATAGTCCAATCACACGTAAAGCAATCAGCACAATTCTCAATAGTTAAATTAAGGACTGTACCTGAACCTGGTGATACCAAGAACATATTGTCTAATGTGAAGGCACCGATTTCAACTACTAACTCTTCCGTTTCTTCAGTAACATCACCGTCCGGAACAATTGTTATGTTGAAAGTAGTTTCAGTTTGATAAGCTGGAATAACTTGAGCACCATAAGTGAAATCATCTTCATCTGCTGTTCCACCAATTACTTTAGCTCCTATGTTAAGCGGGTACTGTAAGGGCGCAGTTAATTCAACACTAAATGGTATTGATAAAGCATCCACTTCGTTAGTAACAGAACCATCAATAGTTGGGTCAAGTAATGTTACTACTAGTTTAGGATGAGTTGCAGGGTCAATTGGAGTCTCTACTTCTCCTTGTCTATCCATACACGACGTTAGCAATAACGAAAGTGCAAGGATGCTATAAATTATTTTATTCATTGTATTTAATTTTTAAAATTAATAATTACCTATAGTGGTGTGTAGGTTGATGGAGCATCTAAGAAATCAAAGAATATTCCAGTAGATGGATCACCACCATTATACACTATGTATGTCAATGTAAAACTACCATCTCCATTATTAACCACTTCACCTTCCGTGAAATATCCTGATTCTGTAAGCTCACAGTTAGTGAAAGTAAGTTCTCCACATTCGTCAACGATTTCAAACCAAATCGGTGTTGTTCCACCCCAACCTAAGTAAGGAAGAGATGATACAGTATAAGTACCAACGCCTACTTCAGTTAATTCTGCAACTCCTTCTGCACCTGATGGTAAATCAGGGTTAGAATAAGTACCAGCTATGTCTGAGAAACATAAATATTTTATAGAAATATCAATGCTTCCTGTTCTACCACTTGTAATGGTCGTAGAGCTAGAGGAGTTAACCAAATTCAAAATCAATGATTCAGAAGCTGGAGCTTCAATACCCTCACTCAATACAACGAGATCTATAGTAGCTATCATATTGTTACTCGGTAAAAAACTAACAGTTGATTCCGGTAATGAAAAGTGAGTACCTTCAATTGCACTTGAAGAAGGATCTACTTCAATGTTAGCAGTGATAGTTTCTGATATTTCAGAAACGTTTGGACCACTAGCCTTAAGTACAATTGTTAGGGTTGTTGTAGTTCCATCTGCAAGTTTTGTTGCCAGCATACTTGAGTTAAGGAAGCCAAGTACATTGGGGCCTTCATCGTATGCATCTGATGCGACCGTATCATCTACCAAACACGAAACCAAGGTCATGGTGCTCAATAGAAATATAGTTAAAAATTTAAGTGTTTTCATTTTTTATAAATTTATTAGTTAGCCCAAAATATTTTATCTGAAAATGCATCGGGTTGATTAGGGACATTCCCACCATTAGAAGATATTTCACTAGCAGGATATTCTAAACGTACGGGTCTGTCAGCTTGTGAAGCATACGTACTAATAGGTAAATTAGAAGGATATCCGGTTCTGTTGTATTCAACCCATGATTCAAAAGCATTAACACCATTAAGTGCTAACCATTTTTGAGTGATGATTGCTTCCATCTTATTAGGAGAAGCACTCCAGTCTACCAAGTCCATTCCATTTCCGTAGTAAGCTGCTGCGCCAGGTGCTCCTAAATAAGCAAAGGCTGCAGTAATACCTGATTCGTAAAAACCTTGTGCAGATCCGGAAATATATCCGTGTGTAGCTGCTTCAGCTTGTAAAAACAGACTTTCAGCAAGTGAAAAGAAAGGGGCATCTTGATCAGCTCCTTTTAATAATCCAGGACCGACATTGGATACAAATTCCGGTTCTAATGAGCCGTCCGGAGGATAATTTTCTAAACCTTGAGGAACTCCTAGATGTCCGGTTGCAGGTTCTTCGTAAAGATAATCAATACGAGGATCTGATTTGGCATCTAAATAAGATAGAATATAGTCAGTAGCGCAAGTTGCATTTCCGTTCATAGCGCCATCACCGGCAGCAGTTTGACCATAACTTTCCCATAAAGGATTTTGTTTTCTTTCTTCTTGAAAATAACCAGGATTAACACTTGCATCTGCTGTTAAGAAACCGGATCCTTCGTTCATAATTTTGGCAAATTCTGCTTGAATAAAGCCTTGTTTTGAACCCATACCCGATTGTCTTACTAAAATTCGCATTTTAATAGTGTTAGCTAATTGTTTCCAAGCAGTCATATCACCGTGGAACATAGCATCATCTGTACCGGGAACCATACTACTAGGGTTTGCTTCAGCAGCCTCTATTAAAACGATAGCATTGCTTAATTCAGCAATTAAATCATCATAGACAAATTCAGCATTGTCGTATTTTGGTAAGGGTATTGCACCTCTTTGTAAAGCTTCAGTATAAGGAATATCACCATACGTATCTACCAACATTTGAAAATGGTAACTTTTCATGATTTTACTGATGGCTTTGTAATTGTTATAGTCTTCACCTTCATACAAATCTAAAACATTATATTGTTTTAATGTATTAGTATAAGTATTATCCCATAATTGGTCGTAAAAGTTAGGAGTTACTAAGTATTGAAACTCATCCCAATACCAAGAGAAACCGTCACTTTGACTCCAGTTATACATCATCATACTACCAAACGTATTATACATTCTGGTTCCTACCCAGTCTTGTGTACTATTTGCAGTATAAACCTGCGCGACCGGTAAAACCAGCTCAGGATTTACTTCCGTTGGATTGTTTGGATCTGTATTCACATCCAAAAAATCGCTACAAGATACTACTGATAAAGTAAACAGCAGTACTATTAATATTTTTTTCATGATTTTCATTATTAAAATTCAACATTTATTTTAAATCCAAAGGTTCTTGTTGGTGGTGATTGAATATATCCACCGACTCCAATGTTATTGTTTCTAGAATTACCGAACTCAGGATCCGCAAATCTATTTTCTGTAGGCAACCAAGTTAACAGGTTACGTGATATTAACCCTACATTGATTTTGCTTAAAGCACTGTTAGAAAATAATTTTTCTGGAACCTCGTAATTAAGAACTAGCTCTCTAATTTTTAGAGCAGTTGCATCTATGACATAATTCTCTGCAATTTCATTGTAGTGATTATTCCAGAAATTTTGACGACCACCTGTAATTTGAACATTTGTATTTTCTACAAAACTTCCATCAGGTAATTCAATTACTGAGTCAGGCCAAACAAAATCTTCTCTGTTTGACGATACACTTTCCATAGATCTTCCTGTAAATTCCATCATATCCGCAATTTGTGAATAATACACATGACCTGTTCTATAGTCTAGTGTTGCTGTTAATGTGAAATTTTTATAAGAGAAAGAGTTTGTTAATCCAACAATATGTTTTGGTGTTACACGTCCAAATGATTTGTATTCACCAATTAGAGGATTACCTGTTGCAGGATCAATAATAACTCTACCTTGTGGGTCTCTCTCGTAAGAAGAACCTTGTAACTGTGGATATAATTCACCTTCTACAGCGTAAATACCCATATTATGCCAAGTATAAGTTGCAACCTGTTCATCATCGATGGTAGGATCATTAATTTCAATAACTTCAGTTTCGTTAGAAGTATAGTTGATGTTTGTACTCCATTTAAAATCACCGTCAAATATTTTCGCACCAATTGAAGCTTCTATCCCTTTTCCGGATAATTCACCAATATTAGTAAATAAGTTGTCAGCACCTGAAGCGGTACTCGGTGTTATATAGGTAATTAAATCCGTTGTTTTAGTAAGGAAATAGGATAAATCAGCTGTTAAGCGATTGTTGAATAAGCCTATATTCAAACCAAACTCATTGGTATTTAATTTTTCTTTCTTTATCAAATCATCAACTGCAGTACCTGATTGGTAGAATCCATTTGTACTTCCAAATGGGAAACTACTCGATTGACTGAATCTTTCATTAATTGAGAAAGGAGAAGTGTCATTATATACTGTAGAATTACTAAATGTAAGTTTTAAATAGTTTAAGAAAGAATTCCCTTTCAGTCCGGGAATTGCTTCTGACGCTACTAAAGAAACACCAAAGGATGGATAGAAATAACTATTTTGGTCATCTGATAATACTGAAGTCCAATCTTGACGACCGGAACCATATACATATAAGAAATCTTTATACCCTAAGTTGACATCTCCAAATACTCCAAAACCTCGTTTTTTACTAGTAGTAATGTTCAAGTTTTCAGCAGTACCGTTAGATATATCGAACCAATCCGGAATTAACATATTATTAGAACGAATACTTGTTGCATGATAATCCATAGACTCATTACTCGCTCCTGCAATTACTTTTAAGTCGAAATCTTCTTTAAAATTAAATGAAGAAGTACTCACAAAGTCCATAGTATAAAAAGAATACTGAGACTCAGAGTCTTCAACCCATGAAGAAACCGCTTGGTGAGCAGGTTGTAAAGTTGGATCGTAATCTTGAGCAGCACGCCATTCTTTACCTCTTAGATTTCTTTTGGTAAGACCCATTGTACCCCGTAAGTTCAACCAATCAGTGGCATCCCATCCGGCGCTAATATTTCCATTAATTCTGTGCCCTTTATCTTCATTTCTATTGGTGTCGATAGCCCAGTATGGATTTTGGTAATACGCGTTAAAATAGCCGTCAGGCGAAGCATATAAATCAGTTTCCCAATTTCTGTACTCTTCCAAAGGAATATTAGCAGGTGTATTTAGTACAAACCAATACAATTGTCTGCCTTGATCACCAATTTCATCTCCTGTAACACTTTGATCATCCATAGAGAAGTTTGAGTTAACGCCTACGGTTACTTTACCGAATTTTGTTGAAGCATTTACTCTAAATGTATTTACATCGTAAGAGTCTTTAGGTACAATCCCTGTGGTTCTCTTGTCTCCAATAGACATATAGTACTTACTGTTATCAGTTCCACCACTAAAATACACGGTATTGTTTAGAGTGATACCAGTATCATAAAAGTTTTTTAGATTGTCTTTAACCGGTGCGTAAGGTACTGCTTGGAATGTTCCATCAGCAAATGTTGGCCCAATTTGTCTTACAGTACCATCAAAGCGAGGTCCCCAGTTTGTATTTTCTACAGGGTTGTAAACTCCTTGCCAACCTGTACCATATTCCGTTTGCATTACTGGCATATAGGCAACGTTTTCAAGTGTGGTTGCAGAGTTGATACCAAATTTAAAGGAATCTGTAGCTCCTTGCTTTGTTGTAACGATTACAGCACCGTTACCAGCACGTGAACCATATAAAGCAGCAGCATTCGCTCCTTTCAAGATATTCATACTTAGGATGTCTTGTGGATTTAAACCATCAAATGCTCCTTGAGTAGCAATAGTCCCATCGATAACGAATAAGGCACTGTTACTTTGAGAAATGGAACGCAACCCTCTCAATAATACTTGAGTAGTAGGATTAACACCATTATCTTGAATGTTAATTTGAAGACCGGCTACCTTCCCAGCAAGTGCACTACCTGCAGAATTAGGAGCTGTCATCAATAATTCGTCATCAGACACTTTTTGAGTCTGGTACGTCAGTGATTTTTTTGCACGCTTAATACCATACGCAGTAACCACAACTTCTTCTAAAACATTTTCAGAAGAAACAGCCATTACGACATTGATGACATTAGCATTTCCAACAGTTTTGAAAGCAGTAGTCATACCCACATAGCTATATTGAAGGACATCCCCCTTATTAGCTTCCATGGTATACTTACCATCAAAATCTGTTTCAGTACCTGTTGTAGTACCTTTGATTAAAACACTTACTCCGGGTAGTGGTCCGGAATCATCCGAAACAGTTCCCGAAACAGTTTTTTGTGCAAAAGCAAAATGCACAGTAAACGCCAGTAATAGCGTTAAAATTCCATTAAACTTTGTTTTCATTTTATAATTATTTGAATTAATTAATTGCAAATATCTTAAATTGATGTTAATATCCAATACATTTCTATAAAAAATATTAAAAAATAGTTAACACAATGTTAAGAGCTTTGCTTGTTTGTCTTTAATTAGATGAATAAATAGAGGTAGGGTTGCGTTAATATTTTTTTATATAAAATAT
>JAOZTK010000078.1:4631-9650 GCA_029942185.1 Flavobacteriaceae bacterium | reverse complement strand
TGCTTTTTCTCTTTTTAATTTTTCTGATGCCTCTTGAACCTCAGCGATGCGTTCTAGTCTTTCTGTTTCTATTGCTTCCTTTTGTGCGACCAATACCTCTAACCTTTTAGCATTTATTCTTTCTTTTTCTTTTTGCTCTTCGGTTAATTGCTTTTTCTTAATTTGTAATTGTCTTTTTTTCTCAATTTGTACAAGTTTTTCAGCATCTTCTTTTTCTTTTTCTTTGCGGAATCTTTTAGCAATCTCACGCGCTTGATCCAAGCGTGCTTTTTTTACTTTTTCAGCTTCAATCAATTGTTTCTTTTTTGTTTCTTTTTCTATTCTTGCTAAATCTCTTCTTTCCGCAAAGGAAAGCTCTTTGTTTTCTTTATTATCAATTTCGGTACGAATAACTTTTTTAGTCTGTGTGTCGTAAACAATCAGTTCACTTGAAAAGTCAAATTCTTCTTCATATTCTTCAGGGAATTCAGGATCAAGATATAGAATTAGGACTTCTCCTTCTGTAGGAATTGTTTGCATTTCAGCGAATCCATTAAAACCTTCTTTGTAAGATACGATGTCATAGCGTACTTCACAGTCGATGTTATTTATTAGAAACTCCCCTTTTTGATTTGTCAAAACGGTTCCCATATGATTCTGTGGACTAAAAACTTCAACAGATGCTTCGAATACTGCCTTTTTATTTTTTTTATTTCTTACAGTACCTGTGATGGTTCCGGCACATTTATTTAGGGTAGGTTTTTTGTCGGTAAAAAAATAAATATCCGAACCTCCGAATCCATCAATTCTATTGGAGGATAAATAGCCTTCATTTAAATAGCCGGTTAAAACGTATGCAAAATCGTCTTTAACACTATTAATAGGTGCGCCTAGATTATTGGTGTTAACATAAGTTCCGTTTTCATAAAAACTCTCAAAAATATCCAACCCTCCCATACTATTTTTGTTGTCTGAGGAAAAGAATAACTTATCATTTTTTCCTATATGCGGATATATTTCTCTATGACTTGTGTTTACATTTCCACCTAACTTAGTCGGTTTCCCAAAATCCAGCCCTTTATTTGAAATGTTGACAAAATAGATGTCCGTTTTTCCTGTTGAACCGGGCATGTTAGAAGCGAAGAAGAGTTTTGACTCTCCTTTATTTAGTGCGGGATGTTTAAAAGTATAATTGATATCGTTAAAAGGTAATTTTACACTGTTCTTCCATCTACCGGTACGATCTATGTCAGCTTTATATAATTGAAAATTATCTCCTAGTTTTTCAGAAAAATACACGTTTTTTCCGTCTTTAGTAAACACAGCGTGAATCGCGTTGGTCGGAAATTTTTTCCCTTTAGAAAAAATATTTTTTCCTTCGATCAGACTTTTAAAAAGCTTTGCGCCTTTTTCGTTGATGTCAGATGTGTTTTCAAAAGGAGATTTTAAGTAAAAAACAGAATTGTCATTTGTTAAGATAACGCCGAATTCGTTGTTTTCGGTGTTTATATTTGAATTTGTAATGTCAAATCTCTTAGAATGCTGTGCGTACAACACACTAAAACTAAAAAAAAGAAATATAAATAGAGCTCTATTCATCTTTTAATAATTGACCTTAAGTATTTATAATTCTATTGGATTTTTCGGATCAAACATTTTTTATTTGAAAACAGATTGTTTGGTTAAATTTGTATTATAAAAGAATATTAATTAGGTTTGGGGTTTTATAACACTGATCAATATAATTGCTGACATATTAATAACATCTAATTGCAAATATAGTTTTTTTTTTAAACAATCAGTTTTAAATAAAGAGATTAATTAGTACTTGAAATTAAAGAATTTGATAAATGGGATATACTAAAACGACAGAGCTTTCATCGGATTATCAACATTTGGAAAAAATGTCGATAAATGAAATTGTCACTCATATTAATAAGGAGGATAAAACAGTTGCTTATGCCGTCGAAAAGCAAATAAATAAAATTGAAGAACTGATTGCAGTGATTGTCCAAAAATTAGAAAAAGGCGGGCGTTTATTTTATATTGGAGCAGGAACGAGTGGAAGATTGGGGATTTTAGATGCTTCGGAATGCCCTCCTACATTTGGTGTTCCGGATGATATGGTAATTGGTCTTATTGCCGGTGGCGATACTGCTATTCGAAAAGCAGTTGAAAATGCAGAAGACTCTACGACACAGAGTTGGAAAGATCTACAAGAATACCACTTATCCGATTTGGATGTTTTAGTAGGAATCGCTGCGTCAGGAAGTACCCCTTACGTGGTTTCGGCGATTAAAAGAGCGAATTTAAATAGGATTGTAACGGCTTGTATAACGATGAATGAAGGGAGCCCATTAGCACTAGAATCACAATATCCAATAGTTGTTACTGTAGGTCCGGAGTTTGTTACGGGGAGCTCTCGAATGAAAGCCGGAACAGCTCAGAAAATGGTACTGAATATGATTACAACCACAACCATGATTCGATTGGGAAGAGTTAAAGGAAACCGAATGCTAGATATGCAATTGACCAATGTGAAGTTAGTTGAACGTGGTGCAAAAATGCTTATGGAAGACTTAAATATAGCTTATTATGAAGCGGAAAGTTTACTTTTAAAATATGGAAGCGTGAGAAAGGCGATTATAAATTATACGAATGCCAAAGAATAATTTTCTTAAAAAATTTACACAATGGGAATATTGGCCTGCTTATATGTTTTATATTCCCAACGTTCCCTATGCAATTTATTTAGCTTTAAAAGTAAAAAATATCACTTTTTTTTCGGTGATAAACCCGGCTATTAAAAGTTCAGGGAACGGTACGGAATCAAAATTTAAAACATTACAATTAATTCCGAAGCCCTATAGACCCAATTCTATTTTTATTCCGGAAAATAGGGATTTCGAAACTGTAATTAAGGAATTACACAAAAAAGGCTTAGATTTTCCAATTATTGTGAAACCTGATGTAGGTTTTAGGGGTATGTTAGTTGAAAAAATCCATTCCAAAAAAGAGCTTTTCACGTATTTAAACAACTATCCCATAGCGCTAATCTTACAGGAATTTGTTGATTTACCCAACGAATGTGGTGTGTTTTATCATCGTATTCCTGGTAAAAAAACAGGAGCTATCAACTCTTTGACGTTTAAATCTTTTTTAATTGTAACGGGAGACGGGTTTTCGACTTTAGCTACATTGGTTAGCTTTGATAAAAGAGCGCAACATTATACAAGGCAATTACAGAAAAAGCATGTGGAGCAGTGGTATAAAATACCGAAAAAAGGAGAAAAAATTGTGTTATCCTATATAGGAAATCACACAAGAGGAACTCAGTTTCTAAATGCCAATCATTTAATCGACAAAGAGCTTGTCGCTGTTTTCGACAAAATTAAAGATCAAATTGAGGGCTGGAATTACGGGCGTTTAGACGTCAAATACAACACATGGGAAGAATTAAAAAGAGGAAAGCATTTAAAAATATTGGAAATTAATGGAGCTGTTTCTGAGCCGACACATATCTATGATCCTTATAAGAATACTTATTTTGAGGCTTTACAAGCTATTCGGTTACATTGGAGATTTATATACGAAATTGCTAAAGTGAATCTTGCCAAAGGTCTGCAATCAAAAGATTCCTTGGAGTTTTGGAAGGAGATTAAAAATTTGCGCTCTTATATTAAAAAAGTAAAAAAATTAACGAAAGCGCAAAGCCAATTCATTTAAATCCAACCCGCCATAATCTCCTGAACTCATCAGTAATAGTGCCGTATTTGAAAATTCTTTTTTTGATAGATGTTTTTGGAAATCTTCAGGCTTGGTAAATACAAACAATCCCTCTTTTTTAAAAGCCTCTTTAATTTGTCGTTCTGTAATTTCATCCAATCCTTTTATCGAAACAGCATGAGGTGAGAAAAAAACAACTGCTTCATCTGCGGAGTCGAGAGTCTGTCTGTAATCTTTTAAAAACTCAGCGTTAAGACTACTGTAGGTGTGTAATTCAAGACAAGCTATGAGTTTTCTATCGGGATACTGTGATTTTACTGCCTTGACTGTCGCTTGAACTTTTGAGGGAGAATGTGCAAAATCTTTAAACAGTACACTGTTCTTGTTTTCGGCTAATTTTTCTAAACGTTTGCCGGCTCCGCTAAAACTGCTAATTGCTTCTAAAAACTTGTTTTTATCTACGCCCATCAACTGGCAAACCCATTGGGCACCGGATAGATTTTGAAGGTTGTGTTTGCCAAATATTTGTAATGGAATTTTTCCCTCATCGGAAAGCAGATAAGTAACGCCATTTTCAATTATATGTGACATAGAGTTGTAGGTATATTTTTTGATGGAATTTTCTGATTTCTCCACCATTTCTTTAAGTAAGGAATCTCCGGAAAAATAAACGAGCATACCTCCGCGAAGAATACTATCTATAAATATTTTAAATTGTTCGGTGTAAAAGTCAAATGTTGGAAAGACATTTATATGATCCCATGCAATACCGCTCAATAATGCGATATGTGGTTTGTACAAATGAAATTTCGGACGCCTATCTATAGGAGAAGATAAATATTCATCGCCTTCTAAAACAATAAACTCATTCTCTTTTGTTAGATGTACCATAGTGTCAAAACCTTTGAGTTGTGCTCCAACCATATAATCTACATTGATATTGTGATAATTCATCACGTGTAAAATCATGGAGGTTATGGTCGTTTTACCGTGAGAACCACCGATAACAACTCGGGTTTTGTCTTTTGATTGTTCGTATAAAAACTCGGGATACGAATAGATTTTTAAGCCTAATTTTTGTGCTTTGACAAGTTCCGGATTATCTTTTTTAGCATGCATTCCCAGAATAATTGCATCGAGATTTTCTGTAATTTTTTCGGAAAACCATCCCCATTTCTCAGGGAGTAAACCTTTTGCCGCTAAACGAGATTTTGAAGGTTCGTGTATGGTATCATCACTTCCGGTAATCGTGTATCCTTTGTGATGTAATGCTATTGCCAAATTGTGCATGGCACTACCGCCAATGGCTATAAA
>JAOZTK010000078.1:3019-4531 GCA_029942185.1 Flavobacteriaceae bacterium | reverse complement strand
GCTGAACCCTTGACCCATCATATGAGTGAGGCGGAAAAGGAGTTGATGAAAACGTATACACGTAGTTTTACTGAAACACCACCGCCAACAGGTTCGGTCAGAAATATTGCCGAGTGGGAAACTATGGAAAGTGTATTGGTAGCTTATACAGGAGGATTTGGGGTTCCGGTAAGCCTTATCGCAGAAATGTCTCAAGACTGTGGAATTACTACTATTGTTGCCAATGCATCTGAAGAAGCTACGGTGCAAAGTATTTATACTTCAAATGGAGTCAATGTAGCGAATTGCACCTATGTTTACCAAGATCCGGATTCGTATTGGACGCGTGATTACAGTCCTTGGTTTATTGCGGTTGATGATAGCGAAATTGCGATTGTAAATTTCCCCTATAATCGACCACGACCCAACGATAATGATGTTCCTATATTGATGGCAAATGAGTTAGGAGTTGACCTTTATGGGATGGATGTTACACACACCGGTGGAAACTATATGTGTGATGGATATGGTATGGCGGCTTCAACTGATTTGGTTTGGGAGGATAATACGTCCTTAACACATGCGCAAATTGAGGCTAAAATGCAAGATTATTTGGGGATAAACACGTATCATGTAACCCTTGATCCACTTGATGATTATATAAAACATATTGACTGTTGGGGTAAGTTTTTGGATGTTGATAAGGTGATGATTACAGAAGTTCCCACAAGTGATTACCGATATGCTGATTACGAGGCAGTCGCTTCTTACTTTTCAGGCCAAGACTGTTCGTGGGGTTATCCTTACGAAGTGATTCGTGTACAAGCTGCAAATTATAATGCCGGTGATATCAACCCCTACACCAATTCTTTGATTTTAAATAATAAGGTATTTGTTCCTCAAACAGGTTCTAGTTTGGATGATGATGCCTTAGCCGTTTATGAAGCAGCTATGCCGGGTTATGAAATTTTTGGTATCTATTCAAATAGTTGGATTAATAGCGATGCTTTACATTGTAGAACACACGGAGTTGCGGATAGCGGAATGTTATATATCAAACATTATCCAGTATATGGTGATCTGGATTTTCAAACAGAATACACAATTGAGGCTGATGTAGTTTCTTACGGCGGAAGTGTTATATCAAGTGACTTTCCAAAATTGTTCTACCGACAAAATAGTGGCAGTTGGGAAGAAATACTTATGACGAATACGACCGGGAACACTTATACTGCAAGCATTCCTGGGTTAAATGGAAGCAATGATGTCGCATATTATATTTCTGCGGAAAATGATAATAGTAAAACCGAATCACATCCACGTATGGGAGCTGATGATCCACATTTATTCAGCTATTCAGGTGGAAGTATTGGTTTGGATGAAGTTACAGATAATGAATTCTTAAGGATTTATCCAAATCCTAATACCGGACAGTTTCGTGTAAAAACAAATTTGACTTCCGGAACGATAAATATCTTAAATTTAACAGGACAAATTGTTTATTCAGATACGCTGAAAAACCGAGATACTACG
>JAOZTK010000078.1:0-2919 GCA_029942185.1 Flavobacteriaceae bacterium | reverse complement strand
ATTACCAATATCTTTTTCAATTTAATTTGTTTGGTTTTTGGTAGATCGAATCCGATCATATCTAAATATCCTAAGTAGGCTTCGTTACTCATTTTGTCATGATATTCTCTCATTTCTTTATTTGAAATGGTCGGAGAAAATAACAGTGATTTTGCTTTGTCAAAATCTGAAATAATATGTGTTAAGTTGACTGTTAGATTTGCTTTTAGAAAGGTCAACGGATATTTTTTAAGAACTTTTAAGGTAGAACTAAGAATACCGTTTGGCGGTGTTGATGCCAATAAAATAGCTGCCGGTGCTGTATGATTTTCTAAATATTTTTGTACGACAAATCCGCCCATAGAATGCCCTATAAGTATTGGGTCGCCTTCTATGGAATCAATAGCTTTTTTAATATCTGCTACATAGTCTTTTATACGGACACGCCAAATAGGCTTTTCATGTCCGCTTTTACCGTGATTTCTAAAACTAAGTGCGTAGGTGTCATATCCTAAATCAGAAAAATAGGGTAGGAAATAGGGTTTATAACACCAAGCTCCATGCCACATACCGTGAATAAATAGAAGTGATTTTCCGTTTGGTTTTTTCGACGCTTTATGAATGATTTCTAATTGCAAAATAGTTTTGGTTTTATACAAATGTAGGAATTTTAATCTAAAATTGCATCAAACCTACTTTTTTATGACCGCCTAACCAGGCTGTATTTTGATCGACAAATTGAATTGTATAATAGTCGGCATCACTAATTTTTTTCCAAGTATGTCCTGCATCATTGGAAAAAGAAATACCCATTTTACCAACAGCAAATACTTCTTGCCCATTTGTGTCGGGTACGTATTGTACGCAACTTCTATAATTGGGATCTTGTCCTTTAGCTACCGATTTCCACGTGATTCCACCGTCATCAGTAAGGGCGATATTATTTTTATTTTCAAGAGGTTTTGAATAATCTCCTCCGATGATGATTCCGTGTTTTTTGTCAGAAAAATCGATGGAATAGATGCCTTGCGCTTCTTTTCCTTGGATAATGGGAGTATTGTAAACCTGCCATGTTTTTCCTTTGTCATCCGATTTAAAAACCCGAGCTTTGGTACCGCCGGTTACAACCCAAACAGTTTCTTTTAGGATCTTAATATTGGTGTTGCTAGCGGCAAAAGCAGCTTCTCCTCTTGCTGTTTTTGGTAAATTAGAACAATCAATTTTGCGCCATGAGTTACCGGCGTCATTCGTTGTAATTATGGACAGACAATCTGCAGTTGGGTCACCGACAGCAATAGCATTGTCGGTGTCGAAGAATGCCATAGCGTCGTAAAAAACTTTGGGATTATTCTCTTGATATACCAATTTTGAGTTTGTATCAGATATTTTATATAACAATGCCGGATTTTCAATACTCAACACAAACAAATCTTTGCCATTGCTTGCAATACTTCTAAATATTGGCTTTAATGAATCTTGATAAGTAATTGTTTTTCTCATCCATGTTTTTCCGCCATCTTTGGTAAATCCAAAACTTGCATTGGCTCCTGCAAAGTAGAGGGTGTTTTTATCGACAACATGAATAGCCCTTATGCTGGTGCTATCTTGTTTAAATTCTCGAATATTTAGATGAATTTCTTCTCTAGCTTGATAGGTGTTTTTACAAGAAAATACGATGGGTAAGCTGATGAGTATGAATAGTAGGCGAGACATAAGGTTTTTTTTGTAGGATGAAAGCTGTTAAGCCGGGATACCCTGAGGATACAATTTAGCTACTCCTCTCTAATTGCATCTACCGCAATCTGATGTGTTTTGGTTCTGATATCTTCTTCAATCAGCTTTATATTACCCATATTAGGATAAACTCTGTTGGAAAGAAAAACATACAACAAGCCGGTTTCCGGATCTGCCCAAGTATAGGTTCCTGTAAAACCACTATGCCCAAAACTTTTATCGGACACGCATCCACAAGTAGCTTTTTCCTCCGGTTTTATTTGTGGCTTGTCAAAACCCAAACCTCGACGAACTGAGTCTTTTGCAAAATAACGTGTATTAAATTTATTGATGGTTTTGGATTTAAAATAGCGTTTTCCTCCATAAAAACCTTTTTGTAAATACATCTGCATCATTTTAGCAATGTCATTTGCATTACCAAAAAGACCTGCATTTCCACTGACACCATCCATCATCGCTGCACCCATATCATGAACACTTCCTTGTAATAATTTTTGTCTAAAATAATCGTCTATTTCTGTAGGAACAATTCTTTCTTTTGGGTATTTTTCTAATGGTTTGTACGTCAGACTATTTGCACCAAGAGGCTTGTAAAACCAAAGATCGTCCAATACACTCATATCCTTTTGATATGTTTGATACATAAAGTCTTTAATCAGGTAAAAAATGAGTCCGCTGTATTTATAACCGGGGTTTTCTCGTAATTCCGAATCGGCTATACGTCTATATATGGTATCTTGATAATCACTGCGTAAATATAATTTATCAGTAATTCTAATCTTGTATTCCTTTGAATACTTGTCACGATAATAGGTGGCTAAGGGTTTTTTAGTGATACTGTCTAAGGTATTCACGTAGTAGGGAATCCACGCTTTTATTTGTCCGAAATGTGCCAGTACTTTTTTAAGAGAAATACTGTCTTTATCGGTTCCTTTTAAGATGGGAAAGTGGCGCCCCATTGTATCTTCTAAATCTATTTTTCCTTCCTCTTCCGCTTTCATAATCAAAGGAAGTGCTCCTAAAATCTTGGTAATTGAAGCCAAGTCGTAGGCATCAATATTTTTAACTTTCTGTTTTTTATCAAAAGTAAAATAGCCAAAACTTTTATGATAAATTACTTTAGCATTACGGGCTATTAAAACTTGCATTCCGGGAGCCATTTCTTGAGTGACGACCTCATTTGCGATAGAGTCAATTCGTTTTAGT
>JAOZTK010000077.1:2600-9692 GCA_029942185.1 Flavobacteriaceae bacterium | reverse complement strand
ATAAGGGGTGCAGAGATTAAAAAGTGATTTCTGAAAAAAGTGGCGAAGACAGGAACAATTTAAATAAAGAAGAAATGAAAAAATTTGGAGTGTTGTTAGTGTTGGGATTAATCCTAAGTGTAAGCGCATCTGCACAATACAAAGTGAATAAACAAAAATATAATTACAAAGACTATGAGTCACAACAAGGGGATCCTTACAATCCAATAGTTTTAGGGGGCGCATCCTTGCTTCTTCCTGGACTTGGGCAAATAATGGCAGATGAGGTGCTTCGCGGTAGTTATTTTATACTAGGGGCTGTTGGTGGCTGTGTTCTTTTATATAATGGAACAAAAAAATATATTGACAGTGGACTAGTTTTAGGAGGAGAAGAAGCTTTGCAAGGATTAGGAACGATGATGATAGGTGCTGCGATATTTTTAACAGTTCAGATATGGGCAATGATAGACGCGATGCGTGTTGCTAAAGTTAACAGCATGGCTTTAAGGGATCAAGCATCAAATTTTAAAATTTTGCCCTACTTGGGGAATGTGTCAAACAGCGATAAATTGGTGGCAGGTTTAACTTTACAAATACAACTAGATTAGCTTTTCCTTTTAAAAATAACTGCTATTTCTATGCTTTCTCTCTGGACTTTTTAAGGTTTTACCCCAACACCCATGACAGTTGCTACAGTAATTTATTATAGTGGTTATCATCCGTATACCTTAAAAAAGACTTATACACCTTGAACAAAAGAGGAGCGTAATAATCAACATCAGTTTTTCTTTTGGTATAAAAAGGAAAATCAAGCTTGGATTCGGAATACCTTAACTCGTCTTGGAAGGATGGATATATTGCGGAAGCTGTTACCTATTAAACGAAAGCGATAGGATTGACTTTCTCGTTTTTTTTTTACAGAACGTCGCTTATCATACGATAAAGAGTGACTTATGCTAAACTCAGTACACAAAGAAAAGATATCTTGACGTTAGCACAAATAAAAAAATCAGATTTGTATTAATAAACAAAAAATGATAATTTTATTATTGTTAACTTTGTTGTAAATAGATGATGGTGGATTATAGAAAACACATAGTAGTGAGTATTATCTTAATGATATTTATAACTAGTTGTTCTCAATCCAAATCAATAAAAAAACCGCTAACAGAAGAACAATTAATGTCTAAGTGCATAAGGGATATTGGACATTTTGTTGATCCTGACTTTACAGATTCAACTATGCTAAGTTCAATAGTCGATTTTAAGTATTTGGATATTAATAAAGAAATTAAAGAATGCGATCTGGAAAAATCAAAAGAACTATATTCCAAAGTAATACATTGTTATTCGTGCATTGAATTTCCTATTTTTGAAGTAAAAAACTCAAACAATACTGTACTGATAGTAGGCGATAAAAATGAATGGGCTGCTATTTGGGCTATGTTTCTTGTAGATAGAGATTCTATGACAATTAAAAAAGTTGAGATTTATTATAGAGCGGAAGTCACTGGTTTAGGAGTTGGAATTACAAATACTGAATTTGAAAACCAATTCATTAATATTCCAATCCAAATAAAGGGTAATTCTTTTGGTTTGAGACAAAATAAAAAAATTATTATTCAAGGTGGAAATATTATTGACGGAGTAAGTGGAGCCACATTATCAAGTAAAACTATAATTAAAATAGCTAATAAATTAGAACGATTCAAAGAATATTTATAAGACAACAAACGTAAAACCATTATATGAACTATAGATTTCAATTCACTCTTTCCCCATTAACATAAGTTTCCTGAATCTTAACACTTGGAATGTCCGAATATTCTAGTGTCATAATATCTTTATCAAGCACCGTAAAATCAGCTAGTTTACCTATCTCAATACTGCCCTTTTCATCTTCTTCAAAATTGGCGTAAGCTGCCCAAATGGTCATTCCTCTTAGAGTTTCTTCTCTGCTTAGGGCGTTTTCCATTTGAAAACCATCCTTGGGGAAATCTTGTAAATCTCTTCTAGAAGTAGCGGCAAAAAAAGTAAGAATAGGATTTACCTTTTCGATTGGGTAATCGGTTCCTAAAGCAATTTTTCCATATTTCTTTAGTAAGTCTTTGTAGGCATAAGCACCTTTGAGTCGTTCTGTTCCTAAACGATCTTTAGCCCAATACATGTCAGAGGTGGCGTGTGTGGGTTGTACAGAAGGCAAAATGTTTTCAAAAAAATGAAAATCATTAGGACTAACCACTTGGGCGTGTTCAATACGCCAACGCCTGTTTTTTGCTCCCTTTAAAGCATCCGTATAGGTTTTTAACATTACATAATTTGCCGAATCACCAATAGCGTGTGCATTCATCTGATACGATGATTTCGCAATTCTTTCTGCATATTCCTTTATTTTGGATAGTGGAGTAACCATGGCACCATAATGCTTGTGTTGGTCGCTATAAGGTTCTTTAAGAGCAGCACCACGCGAACCCAACGCTCCATCAGCATAGACTTTAAAAGAACGAACATTTAAACGATCGGTTTTAATAATTCCCTTTTGAGTGTAATAGTCAATATTTTCATCACTTACAGAAACCATGGCGTAGATTCTTATTTTTAAATCACCGGTTTGTTGTAAACTATCTATTAATTTGATGGTTTCACGAGAGAGTCCGGCATCATCTACTGTGGTTAAACCATAAGAAAAATTGATTTTTTCAGCATCTTTTAGCGCTTGAATTTGTGTTTCTTTTGAAGGTTTTGGTATTATTTTCTCAATTAACCCCATTGGATTATCGATAAATACACCAGTTAGTTTTCCGTTTTTTTGAAGGATGTCTCCACCTGAAAAAGTAGTTTTTACAGTTACACCAGCTAAATCAATTGCTGCTTGATTGGCGAGTAAAGCATGACCATCAATACGGCGAATAATAACAGGTGTGTTCGGAAATAGTTGATCTAATTTATTTTTTGTTGGATATTCTTTGACTTCCCAATCGTTTTGATCCCAGCCACGACCTGTTATAAAAGCAAGTTGGCGTTTCTTTTGAAAAGATTTAATCTTTTGAATGACTTCATCAAAACTCTTTGTGCCGGTTAAATCTACTCTTTGTTGTTGTAATCCTAATCCGTAAAAGTGACAATGTGCATCGATTAAACCGGGAACTATCGTTTTACCCTTGGCATCGTTTATATATTTTGGTCTGTATTTAGCTTGAATTTCTAAAGTAGATCCAACAGCGACAATTTTGCCGTTTTTGATAGCAAAAGCTTCGGCTTTATCAAAATTTTCGTTTACAGTATATACATTGGCGTTTATGACAATACTATCGACTTCAGGTTTAAGTGTACAAGAGAAAACTGAAAATAGGAGTATTAGTGGAAGTATTTTAATCATGAGAATCAAATTGTAGTAAGTGCCAAAGCTACTCAAAAAATCAAAGATTAGAACAATTTGAAGTAGTATCTTTTTAGTACTTTTGTGCTACAATTTTTTAATCAATATATCAAAATGAAAAAAATATTAGTAGTGCTGCTGTTTGCAGTTTTGTTTGTGAATTGCAAAGACTCCAATAAAGTGAGAATACCTATAAAACAGACGACAAATGAAGTTGCGCCCGTAATAACTCGAAGTATGAAAGATAAATTAAATGATTATGTATCTGTAAAATTAACGACAGATACTTCAAAATTATCTGAGGATGAAAAGAAAATGATTCCACTCCTTATTCAAGCAACTGATATTATGAATGATTTGTTTTGGTATCAGGCTTATGGCGATAAAAATGAATTACTTGCTACAATAAAAGATGAAGATACTAAGAAATTTGTTACCATCAATTATGGCCCTTGGGATAGAATGAAAGGAGATGAATCTTTTGTAAAAGGAGTAGGAGAAAAGCCTATGGGTGCAAATTTTTATCCTACAGATATGACCAAAGAGGAATTTGAAAAAGCAGCTCTTGAAGATAAGAATAGTTTATACACATTTTTACGTCGAGATAAAGAAGGCAAACTGCATACTGTTGCTTTTAATACACAGTTTAAAGCACAACTTACCCAAGCAGCTTCTTTTTTGTTAGAAGCTGAAAAATTGGCAAAAGATCCGGGTTTTAAAAAATATTTAACACTACGGGCACAAGCCTTATTAAATGATAATTTTCAACCTAGTGATATGGCGTGGATGGATATGAAAACCAATCATATTGATGTGGTCATCGGACCTATTGAAACCTATGAAGATCAATTATTTGGAAACAAAGCTTCTTATGAAGGCTATGTCTTGGTCAAAGATATGGAATGGAGTAAACGTCTGGCAAAATACGCCGACTTTTTACCGGAATTACAAAAAGGTTTGCCCGTAGACGCCAAGTATAAAACAGAATCGCCAGGAACGGATTCCGAACTAAATGCTTATGATGTTGTTTATTATGCAGGAGATTGTAATGCGGGTGGAAAAACGATTGCTATAAATCTTCCAAATGATGAAGAAGTACAACTGGCGAAAGGTTCCAGACGTTTGCAATTAAAAAATGCAATGCAAGCTAAGTTTGATAAAATATTAGTTCCTATTTCTAAAGTTTTGATAGACCCTAGTCAACAAAAGCACATAACATTCGATGCCTTTTTTGCCAATACCATGTTCCACGAAGTTGCGCATGGATTGGGAATAAAAAAGACCATAAATGGTAAAGGGAGTGTACGTGAGGCGCTCAAAGAGCATTCTTCTGCACTGGAAGAAGGCAAGGCAGATATTCTCGGTTTGTATTTAGTACTGGAACTTCATAAAAAAGGAGAGTTGACAGCAGATATAAAAGATTATATGACTACTTTTATGACAAGTATTTTCCGTTCTGTTCGTTTTGGAGCGAGTAGCGCACACGGTAAGGCAAATATGATCCGCTTTTATTTCTTTAAAGAAAAAGGGGCTTTTACACGTAACGAAGATGGTATGTACACAGTAAATTATGAAAAATTAAATGAGGCGATGAAAGAATTGTCAAGTTTGATATTAACCTTGCAAGGAAATGGTGATTATGAGGCTGTTACAAAATTAGTTGCTGAAAAAGGAGTGATTAAAGAAAATTTACAGGCAGATTTAGATCGACTGACAGAAATGTCTATTCCTCTAGATATTGTATTTGAACAGGGAGCTTCGGAATTAGGTTTGTAAAAACACTAATTCATATAATTTAAAAACCTCGCAATTTGCGAGGTTTTTTTATTAACAATACTTATTAGCTAGTAGTTTATTATTAATCCTTACAACTATTAGGTCGTCTTTTATTCGCACAACTTTTTTTGGTTGCACAAGATTTTTTCTTGTCAGCTATAACGTGAACTTTTTTTGTATCACATTCTTTTTTATTTAACTTGCTGTCTGTATTTTTATCAATGCTTGCCGATGCTTTTGCT
This sequence comes from Flavobacteriaceae bacterium, assembly GCA_029942185.1. Taxonomy (GTDB): domain Bacteria; phylum Bacteroidota; class Bacteroidia; order Flavobacteriales; family Flavobacteriaceae; genus DQTL01. Next base: position 4,316 of record JAOZTK010000077.1, on the reverse strand, counting down.
TCAGGTTTAGCTTGCGCTTCTTTAAGACTTTGTGCGTTTGTTCCTGCCATTGAAAAGAGACCTATAGCGACTATTAATACTAGTTTTTTCATAATTTGTGTGTTTTTAGTTACTGATTATAATTATTTAATTACGACAAATGTAATAAATATTACATAACGACAAAAAAATAAAATGTTAAAACTGGGTTTTTTTAAATTAATAGTGTCCGGTTAATAATAAATAACTTTAATTTTAAACAATAAAATAATGCTATTGCCGATAATTTTACATTCGATTAGGCTTATTCATTAATTGTAAAAAAAAATATTAATAATACTAAGTCTAGTACAACATTAGTTGTAAAGTCTTAATTAAAAAGCTTGTCTAATATCTTTTATCGGACAACATTGATTTTATATCATTTGGTATATTTTCCCTATCGTATCTGCAACAGCTATGCAGGTTTTCATAAACTTCATCAGGCGCTCTAAAACCTTCACAATCATGACCTACATTGGCGATGTTCTGTTTTATATCGGCCAAAGAACATTGTTTTGTTTTATAGATAACAGTTAAGCGATCACTTTCAATATGCCACTTTGCCAATTTAACACCTTTAGTGCTTAAAGCTGCTTTTTGAATTCTATCCTGACACATTTCGCAAATACCATTTACCCAAAAAGTGGTTTTTACAATTTTCTTTTTTGATAGATTCTCTTGAGCGTTTCCTTGTATCGTACAGCTTAAAAGTAATAAGCTGATAATAAATATTTTTTTCATCTCTATAAATTTTAATTTCAGATGACAAATAAGTAAATATAGATTTAGTACCCTTAACTATTAAGTAATACCCATTTCTTATATGTCCTTATGTGTCTTATATGGTTTGTTTATTAAACTGAGCTGTAAAAAAATCTTACGCCGAACTCAGGTTATTAGTGACTTTTATTAATGATGTTCATTCTGAGATTCATTCTTCGTTTTTGATTTGTTTGGAATACCAAAACGTAATCCAATATAAAACATACTTCCGTGAATAGGCGCATAAATCAAACTACTATCAAAATAATTTCCAAACGGGTCATCACTTCCTATAATTGGATTTTCTTGTGTGTAGTTCGTTAGATTTTCACCGCCTACATAAATTGAAAATTGTTCCGTAAATCTTTTCGTTATTTGTGCATTCATCAAATTATAGATAGGTGATTTATTTGGCAATTGATAAGCTGCCGGATTACTTCCTGTAAACGGAATTCGCTGTTCACCGATCCAATTAAACGTATAGTCAAATAACCATTGACTTCCTTTTTCTGTTTCGTGAGTTTCGTATGCCAAATTGATAAAGAATCTATTTTTAGCTTGTAATGGATTCGCTTTTAGACCTGTTGCATAATCGGTTTGCACATCGTAGTATTTGTAAGCTAAGCGAATATCAAGATCGTGTGCCAATTCATAATTAACACTTACCTGTAAACTATTTGCAAAGGATTGTCCATCGAGATTGTAAAAAGCGATTTCTTGAGGATTTTCAAAATCCACTACCACTTGATCGGTAAAATCTGTACGATAATAGTCAAGTGAAATATCGCCATTTCTATCGAATAGACTAAATCCTTGCAGTAAACTAAATCCATAATTCCATGCTGTTTCCGGTTGTAATCCATAGGCGCTTCCTTGGTTAGGTGTAATACTTATAGTTCTATTTGTCGCAAATATTTTTTGATTTTCTGCAAA
>JAOZTK010000077.1:0-2500 GCA_029942185.1 Flavobacteriaceae bacterium | reverse complement strand
GGAATAAAACTCATTCCATAAGCTTGAGCAGCACCACGAACTGCAGGAATGTTTTCTTGTGTGAGTTGAATATAGGGACTCGTTAAACCTAACATTTGAATTTGTTTTGTACCCGTAACAGCATCTGTAAACGAGACATCAATACTTGGATTGGTCTCAAAACTTTCAGAGAGACTGCAACATGCAGCTTTTAATAATTCACCTTGCCCGATGTTCTCAATATTATGAGCTCCAAAATAGGAGGTGTTCAAATTCTTTTTTTTTCCTTTAATTACTACTTCACTCAGTTGCTCACTTTCTTGTAAAAGATGGTGTAAATAGCCGGGTGTATTGATTTTTAAAGTATCGGTTTTAAAACCTAAATAGCTAATGATAAGTTTTTTGTATTCCGGTTTGTAAGGAATTTGAAAATCTCCATTTCCTTCAGTTACAGTACCGACCTTGGTGTCTTGCCACAAAATGGATGCGCCTGATAAAACGGCGTGCTTTGAGTCTTCTATAAACATTATTTTTCCTTTTAAAACAGATTGAGAAAATGACATTAAAGGAATCATAAATAGAAAACACATACTAAGTTTTTTCATGATTGTATTTTTAGATATTGATAATAATAGTTATGCTAGAAGACGTGTAATTTCAGTCTAAAAAAAAACTTGATTAATCAAATTCTAAAAACTTGAAAAAGAACTCTAAAGTCAGGTATTTTAGGAGGCGGTATAATTAATTCAACCCGAAATAAACGAATTGTTTTTAGGATGGATAAGTTGCTAAAGTGATCAGAAATCAAAAAGAAAACAGGATATAAGCCAATAATCTGTTCTGTTTGTGCCTGTTGTTCAATATCTATTCCTTTGATAAATTCTGAAGTATTGATACAACAATCTGATGCTGCTATCTTTGAAGAACAACAAGCTGCTTTTGCTCCCTCTTTATGACACTCAGAAGATTCCATAACACATAATTCTTCAGCATTATAAAACAAGGATGAATTTATTTCTCCTTCACAAAAATGCTTTTCTATACTAAAAGATAAACTAGAAAAAATGACTAGTACGGCTAGTAGTGAAGAAAGGATTTTATAGGATATTGTATGTTTCACACGACAAATGTAACATTTATTACAATAAGGGAAATGGTCAGATGTTAATTTTTTCTAAAAGTTAATTTTATTCGGTTTTGTAAAACTAACCTCTTACGCAGAACTCGGGTTATAATGCTTTAGCTGGTAATAAAAAGCGGGTAAAAGTAACAATACAAATAAGGGCTGAATCAAAAATCTACGTATATAAAAGCCAAATAGGTAGTGATTCTCAAATTGGTTTGACACGACAAACCAAAAAATGATGATTAATACGACAAATGCAATATCATAAAAGAAGATACTAAATATGACATAGCTCTTTTTTCGAAAAGCAACCCAGATAATTAATATAGAGATAATTGCATTTAAGTAATATCTTAAAAAAATATGAAAAAAAAGCTTTCCTTTATTTATATCCGGTAGACTTTTATGTAAATAGTCGTTTTCAAAGTAGGTAGCTAACGGGTCATAAAAAATATTTTCATAAAAACGAACGCCGACTAATAAAAGGAATAGGAGACTTACAAGTAATATATTAAACCATTTTTTATACATGATCGTTTTCGTTTTTGGTCGTTTTTTTTGTGGCAAAATATTTAACCCAAATTATCCAAAGCAAAAAAGTAAATCCATAAATAATGGCAGGAAATAGTATCTGATGCAAAAATTGTGAATGTTGTGGATATTTATCCAGAGCAACAGCGATAAATACAATGCGAAAAATATTTAATACATATATGAGAGCGCCACCTATTAAACCGAAAAGTAATGTTTTTTTCCAAGTACCAGCAAAGGCGATGATAAAAGACCAAAATAATAGGATCACGCTGATAGAATTACAACCTTCCACAATGCGTGCTACATAGTGATCATTTGTAAAAAGCTTAAAAGAAAGTTCCTCATTGTGTTGCTCTGATCTAAATTTTAAACCCAATGCATTTCCTATACAAACAGAATTATCTGTGACGATACGAGTTATCGGACTACAGCTAAATTGTGGCTCTTTTTCTTGATTCTTAGTTAAGTACCATTGATAAAGCCCGGAGAGTATCGTATAACTCACAAAGAAACGGAGTAAAAAAAAGAGAACTTGTTTGTTTTTCTTCAAGGTTTATGATTTCGATTGAAAGCTATTTGATATTTAAGTAGGTAAAGGTACATATTTTGCCAAAAACAAAAAAAAAGCATCCGCCCAAAGGCGAGAAGCTTTTCATTGGTATAAAAACCTAGATACTTATTAATAAGTATCTATTCGACACAAATATCTGCTTAGCAGACGTGCAAAGGTACATAATTTTTTTTAACATAATAATCTTAGTTTCCAAAGCTGTTATCCAAAAGCAAGCATTTCTACAGACTTGAATCAATATTTTAGTATAATGATACTTGTGTTATTAGTTCAAAAATTAATTTGAATTG
>JAOZTK010000076.1 GCA_029942185.1 Flavobacteriaceae bacterium | reverse complement strand
GTAAAATATCCAATTATTGCTATTAACAGTATAATAAAAGGGATGGAGAACATAATTGAACTTGACAGCATGCGAATCTTTAATACCTATTAATCTTGTTTAGTTTCTATAAAAATAATTACAAGATTATCAGATTTATAGACATATAGTCTTTTCTCTTATGTCTTTCAGCGGAGCGGTCTTATGTCTTTTATAAGACAATAATAATTCTTTATAATATTAACATAGCATCTCCGTAAGAAAAGAACTTGTATTTTTCCTTTACAGCCTCTTTATAAGCTTGCATTAAAAAATCATAACCTACAAAAGCAGCGGTCATCATCATCAATGTAGATTTTGGCGTGTGAAAATTTGTAATCATAGCATCCGGAATACTAAATTTATACGGAGGAAAAATAAACTTGTGAGTCCATTTTTCTACTGAATTTAATCTGTTATTAGAAGAAACAGAACTTTCAATAGCACGTATAACTGTGGTACCAACGGCTATAATTTTACGTTTCTTGTCCTTGGCAGCATTTACTGTATCGGCTACATCCTGAGAAATTATGATTTTCTCAGAATCCATTTTATGTTTAGATAGGTCTTCAACTTCTACAGGACTAAAAGTCCCTAAACCAACATGTAATGTCAGCTCTGTAAAATCAATACCTTTAATTTCAAGACGTTTCATTAAATGCTTTGAAAAATGCATTCCTGCAGTGGGAGCTGCTACAGCACCTTCATGTTTGGCATAAATGGTTTGATACCGTTCTGTATCTTCCGGAGTCGGTTCCCTATTTATGTATTTGGGTAATGGAGTCAGTCCTAATTCTTTAATTTTATTGATAAATTCTTCGTGAGTCCCATCGAATAAAAACCGTAAAGTTCTACCGCGTGAGGTAGTGTTATCAATAACTTCAGCCACTAAACTATCATCATCTCCAAAAAACAATTTATTCCCAATTCTAATTTTTCGCGCCGGGTCAACTAATACATCCCACAAGCGATTTTCAGCACTTAATTCGCGTAGAAGAAAGACCTCTATTCGAGCTCCTGTCTTTTCTTTTTCACCTATTAAACGCGCTGGAAATACTTTTGTGTTATTGAGAATCATCAAATCTCCATCATCAAAATAATCAATTAAATCCTTAAATAACTTGTGTTCAATTTTTTGAGTATCTCTGTGCAAAACCATTAAACGGGCTTCATCACGATGTTCTGCCGGAAATTTGGCTAACAACTTTGGTGGCAATTCAAAATTGAATTGCGAAAGTTTCATTTTCAAAATTATAAATTTAAAAGGTTAAATTTTAAGATTACTTAGGTTGGCTTTTTTTGGAAAGCGCCTGCAAAGATACAATATCGAGATAGGGCTTGTCAAGTAAAAGACCAAGTTTTTTTGTAAATTCTGTTTTAGCATTAGATTTGATATGCAAAAAAAGCTTATAAAGCAAAAATAGAATTAAAATCTTTCCAAAACTCAGGATATGATTTAGTAACCACATTTGGGTTTTCAATCAGTAAGGGAACTTTAAGGGAAAGTGGTGTAAATGCCATAGCCATACGATGATCTTGATAGGTAGCCACGCTTCTATTGGGCACGAGTTGCTCCGGTGACTTCAGACACAAACTTGTAGCTGTTAGTGTGACTTTTGCTCCAAATTTTTCCAATTCATTTTTAAGTGCTTGTAGGCGATCTGTTTCCTTGATTTTTAATGTATGTAAGCCTTTTAGGTGACAATCTATTCCTAATCCTAAGCAAGTTACCGCTATCGTTTGAGCTAAATCCGGTGTGTTGTTGAGGTCAAAATCTAGGTTTAAATGCCTAATTTGAGTGTCTTTAATAGGATTATTGATTATTGAAATACCCTTATCATGAAATACTGTTTGTACTCCCAAATATTTGTAGATTTTAGGCAATACACTATCTCCTTGTAAGCTCTTTTTTTTAAAACCTGTTAACTCAATTTTTGAGTTAGCTTGTAGCGCAACCAAACTATAAAAATACGATGCACTACTCCAATCAGGTTCTACAATATAGGTTTTTGGTTTAAGTTGTAGGTTTTTGTATTGGGCTACGATTATCTTTTTATCATTAAATTCAGTGTGAATTCCTATGCTATTAAGTAGTGTTAAAGTCATCGTAATATAGGGGATAGAGGTAACTTTACCTGCTAACTCCAGCTCGAAACCATTTGGAAAAGTAGGTGCGATTAATAAAAGAGCAGAAATGTATTGACTACTGACATCTCCTCTTATAGAAACCTTATTCTTTGTGAGTTTTTTCCCTTTAATCAAAAGCGGAGGATAGCCTTCCTTTTTTAAATATTCGATATCAGCACCTATTTCTAGTAAGGCATCGACCAATACTTTGATGGGACGCTCTTGCATTCTTTTTGAACCGGTAAGTGTCGTTGTTTTATTTTCCTGAATTGCAAAATATGCAGTTAAAAAACGCATGGCTGTTCCGGCGTGAGCTATATCGATAATCTCAGATTCCTGATCATTTGTAACAGATAATCCCAATGCTTTCTGTAGTAGCTTTGTGTCATCAGAATTTGAAAGATTTTCTAGCTGAATTCCCGGAAATAACTGTTGTAAAATTAACAATCTATTGGATTCGCTCTTAGATCCGGAGATCGATACTTTTCTGTTAATCGAAATGGTTTTTGTATGATTTAAATACAAACTCATTTCTTCTTCGCATTGCGTTTCGTAAAATAAGCCATAGTAACACCGTAAACCAAGCCCAAAACAATTTTAGAAATGGCATAGACAACCCATTTTCCATTTTCAAAACTTTCCGAAATAGCAGTTAAATTTCCTGTTTCAAAAAATTCCCAAATTATTTGAATAATAGCAACGACAATAATAAAAATAATTCCAAAACGAAGGCTCAAGCGCCAAAACGGTTCTTTTAGTAGATCTCTTTTGTTCATAATTGAGTTATTTATGGGATGGTTTCAAAATTAATACAAAAATTACAAATAGCAAAAATCAAATAAATAATTAACTAAATCTGTACTTCTTATTAGTCGTGTCCTATTACTAATCAACAACTTTCATTCAGCAAATCTAATAGCTAAAATCTATTAACGAGTGGTCTAATATCTTTTATTTTAATTTCTCGTTATTGTGATGTCTGTCGTGGTCGCGTTGTGTTTTCTTCTTAAGGTTTTTTTCAAATGCTTCCTGTAAATCGACCTTTGTTTGATTAGCTAAACACAGCACAACAAAAAGAACATCTGCTAATTCATCTCCCAAATCCTTGTTTTTATCCGTTTCTTTTTCACTTTGCTCTCCATATCTACGAGCAATTATTCTTGCGACTTCGCCCACTTCTTCAGTCAGCATAGCCATATTTGTCAATTCATCAAAGTAACGAACGCCGTGTTCATTAATCCAAATGTCAACTGCTTTTTGTGCGTTTAGTATATTCATATCTTATAAAATTACAAGTAGCAAATTACAAATAAAATTGAGAAAATTAATTAGATTTTGTGGGAAGGTGTTTTTTAAAGGCAGCTCTTGAGATTTCTACGGCACCCAAACTTGCTAGGTGTTCGTTGTAAATCTGGCAGTCTATTATAGGATATTTCTCTTTTTCTAGTTTTTGTGCGAGGTAAATAAAAGCGAGTTTTGAAGCATTGCTAACCGTACTAAACATACTGTCTCCACAAAAAATACAACCCAAATCAATACCGTATAAGCCTCCTACTAATTTTTTATCTTGCCATACCTCAACTGACTTTGCCACACCTTTTTGATGTAGTTTAATCATTGATTCTTCTAGCTCATCTGTAATCCATGTACCATCTTGATCGTTTCGTTTAACTGTTTTACAATGCCTTATTACCTGTTTAAAATTTTGATTAAAAGTAACTTCAAATGATCCATCACGTATTATTTTTCGCATCGTTTTGCTGATGTAAACATCTTTAGGATACAAAACCATACGCGGATCAGGACTGTACCAAACAAGTGGTTCTCCTTCATTATTCCAAGGAAATATCCCATGCTGATAAGCCGTTAGCAATCTATCGGAATGTAGATCTCCACCTATAGCGAGAATGCCTTCTTTTGAAGCTAATTCAATAGGAGGAAATTGGTGTTCAGATCCCAATAAAAACATGTGTGTTAATTAACAATTCTGAATTAGAAAGGTAAATCGTCCGATTCATTTGAATCAGATTTAGAATCTACCTGTTCCAAATTTTCCGGTGGTGTCATAGGTGGTGGTGTAGTTGACTGTGCCGCTTCGATACGCCATCCACTGAGTGAATTGAAATATTTGGCAACTCCTTCAGGATTTATCCACTCGCGACCTCTAAGATTAAAAGCAATCTTTACATCTTGACCTTCTTTAAAAGCATCTAATAAAGCTGTTTTATCTTGAACAAACTCAATCATTATATGTTGTGGATATTGATCGTCAGTGGTGACGACAATTTCTCGTTTTTTGAATCCGTTACTTCCAAATTCTTGTGTGTCAGTAATTAGTTTTATGCGTCCTGTTACGTCCATAATCTTTAAATTTTATTTAGAGTGCAAATATACACTCCCGTTTTGATAATAAAAAGAATGCGGGTGTTTTTAATTAACAATTTTTGATTTAGTGTGAAATCTGTTGTACGGAGTATTCACGCTGTGAATATTTTATAGGGTAACCCAGCATCAGACACCTGTTATAGTATCATTTCTCTCCAATATAAATACCGGAACCATAATCGGAAGCTATTTTTTTTGTTTTTGAAAACTTTTTCATAAACTCTTTACAAAAATGTTTTTTAAAATTTTTATAATCACTTCTTTCAATAAATTCGAGAAAACGAACAAAAAAGTGTGTTTTTCCAACAAAATCGTGTAAAATAACGTACTTTTTAGAAATTCTTTTCATTTCTGATAGTATTTTGGCTCTTCTATCAGCCTTAACTCCATGTATGACAAAAGAAGCTGTTACGATGTCGTAGGAATTATCGGAAAAGTCTTTTAAATCTTCGGCATTTCCAATTTTAAATGTTATTTCCGGATGTTTTTCTCGACCGCTTTTTAATATTTTTTCTGATAAATCAATTCCACAGACTTTAGAAGCTCCTTTTTGAATAAATTTCATCGCCCAGGCTCCGGTTCCTGTTCCGATATCTAAGACACTTTTATCTTTGATATCAATTTCATTTTCAACTGCATCAATCGATTTTTGGTAGCCTTTTATCAAGGAATGATCTACTCGAGCGTAGATAGGTGCGATGGTGCTAAACATAAATTTTGTACGTTTATCGACATCTTTAGAGAAATAATCAAGTAGCGACATTAATTTGTAAGTAAAATAGCAAACATAAAAAAATTAATTACTCAGGTATTTTGTTATATAATTCCGATACCCGGCAGAATATTTTTGTAAAAATAAACTAAAATTTCAAATTTCATAATTCAAATAATAATAAACAACTATCTTTGTTCGTATCTATATAAATGTTCACCTTATCTTAATTTATCAATACACTAAAACATGAAAAACGACAATTTAAAACAAATTGCAAATACCGTAAGAGGTCTATCTATGGACGCTATTCAAAAAGCGAACTCAGGACATCCCGGACTACCCTTGGGAATGGCTGACGTAGGAACTGTATTGTTCAGTGAATTTTTAAAATTTAATCCTAAAAATCCGAATTGGTTTAACCGAGATCGTTTTGTATTATCCGGTGGGCATGGCAGTATGTTGTTGTACGGTTTATTGCATTTATATGGGTATGATTTATCAATGGATGATATAAAGGATTTTAGACAATGGGGAAGTAAAACTCCCGGACATCCCGAGCTACAAGACACTCCCGGAGTTGAAACCACAACAGGTCCACTTGGACAAGGAGTCGCTAATGCAGTGGGAATAGCACTGGCAGAAGCGCACTTAGCAGCTAGGTATAATAAAAAAGCTCATAAAATTGTAAAACATTACACCTATACCATGTTGGGAGATGGCGATTTACAAGAAGGTATTTCGCACGAAGCTTTTTCCTTTGCAGGGCATAATAAATTGGGTAAATTAATCGCACTTTATGATTCCAACGATATTACTATAGATGGAGGAACCGATTTATCGTATTCGGAAGATGTGGTAAAACGTTTTAAATCTTATAATTGGCATGTACAAAAAATTGATGGACATAATTATAAGGAAATTAGAAATGCTATAAAAAACGCAAAAAAATCTAATAAACCTTCTCTTATAATTTGCAAGACGATTATTGGATTTGGCAGCCCGAATAAACAAGGAAAAGCAGCGGCACACGGAGCGCCCTTAGGTGTTGAAGAAATTAAACTGACTAAAGAGGCTTTGGGTATTCCGCAAAAAGATTTTTATGTTTCAGATGTCGTTTATAAAATGACACAAAAAGCAGTTGAAAAAGGAGCGCAAAAAGAGATAAAATGGGAAACAAAATGCAAAGCTTATAAAGCGAAATACAAAGAAGCTTACAGTGAGTTTGTAAAAGTAATCAACAATGAAATCCCCGAATTAGATATTCCTCTTTTTGAGGCCGGAACAAAGATAGCAACACGCTCAGCTTCCGGTAAGATACTGGATTATTTAGCAGAAAAGATCCCTGCTTTAGTCGGTGGTTCTGCAGATTTATCACCTTCAAATAATACGCTGGCAAAAAGTCAAGATATTTTTTCTAAAAAAAATAAAGCAGGAAAATACATTCATTACGGGATACGCGAATTTGGAATGGGTGCCATTATGAATGGAATGACATTACACGGTGGCGTTATTCCTTACGGAGGAACTTTCTTTGTATTTTCTGATTATATGCGTTCGGCCGTTCGAATGGCAGCACTCATGCAACAAAGAGTTATTTATGTTTTTACACACGATTCTATTGGATTGGGTGAAGACGGTCCTACACATCAACCGGTAGAGCATTTAGCGTCCTTGAGAGCTATTCCAAATTTAGTCAACTTTAGACCGATGGATGCTAATGAAACACGTATTGGTTGGCAAATAGCCTTAGCACGAAAAAACGGACCTACAGCACTGATCTTAACACGTCAAGGATTACCGGTAATCGATAGAGTCCGAGAAGGAGTTACGGATTGTCAGGCAGCAGATAGAGGTGGTTATGTGCTTACCCAAGATGATGATTTTGATACACTGTTAATCGCTACAGGTTCTGAAGTAGAAATTGCATTAAAAGCAAAAGAATTATTAAATAAAAAAGGAATAAAAGTCCGGGTTGTTTCCATGCCATCTACCGAATTATTTGATGCGCAATCCGATAAGTTTAAAGAGAATGTATTGCCTGTTGAAATCACCAAACGAGTAGCTATTGAAGCTGCTGCTACCATGTCGTGGTATAAGTATGTCGGTTTAAACGGCAAAGTCATCGGTTTAGATCGTTTTGGGGCATCAGCTCCTATTGATATATTGTATGAAAAACTCGGCATTACCGCGAAGAAAGTTGTAGAAGCTGTAGAATCCTTATAAGTAAAGAGGTTGAATGCAACTGTCTCGCAATGCATTGTGTATAAATTAGCTTAGCGTTTTTGCACCTTAGTGAAAAATAATATAAATGTAGTATCGAAAGATACGGAAACAAGTTCAGTATGAAAACAAAAAAAATAGCCCCTTCCTTACTCTCAGCAGACTTTTCAAATATTGAGAAAGATATAAAAATGGTAGAAAAAGGAGGTGCAGATGTGTTGCATTTAGATGTAATGGATGGACATTTTGTTCCAAATATAACCTTTGGCCCTTTTGTTATCAAGGCTATTAAAAGAGTTGCAACAATACCTTTAGACGTGCATTTGATGATCGAAAACCCGGGTGATTATATAGCTGCTTTTTGCGATGCGGGTGCAGATTATCTGACAGTTCATGTTGAAGCAACACCCCATTTACACAGAGTATTACAGCAAATCAGAGCAAAGGGAGTTAAGGCAGGGGTTTCTTTAAACCCGCATACACCTTTGTCGACTATTGAAGAAGTATTGGGGGATTTGGATATGATTTTAATTATGGCTGTCAATCCGGGTTTTGGAGGACAAAGTTTTATTCCCAATACGCTTGACAAATTGAAACGTCTTCAGAAAATGCTTAAAAAACACAATGCTGAGCATGTTGAAGTTGAAGTAGATGGTGGGATTAAATTAGAAAATATCAGAGAAGTATCGGAGGCAGGTTGTGATATTTTTGTATCGGGTTCCGGTATTTTTAAGGCAGATAATCCCATAGAAATGATCCGGAAAATGAAAAAAGTTATCTAAGCTGTAAAATAACTTACATCGAATTCAGGCTCAGAAATAAAGACTCCTTAATTTCCAATTTTTACATCAATTTTGCAATTGCTACCCAAAAATTAATTTGGGGCACTTTAATTTGAATTATTGCGTTATATCCTGAATTAGAAAAATGTATATTTGTGTTCTAAATAATTGAATCAATTGACAAATCAAGTTATTAACAATACAGTTCGTTGGGGAATTATCGTAGCTTCTTTAGCTATCGTAAGTTTGATTTTATGGAATACCTATAAATTCTTCCAACGTTTTAAAGATGAAGAGCGGATAAAAATGGAAATTTTAGCTTCTGCTTATAAAGGGATTAATTCGGATTTAAATGCAAAAGTATCCGCACTTGAATTACAAATTATAGAGAGTAATAACAGTATTCCAATGATTGTTACGGACCATGAAGGGGTCATTACTTTTGACGTAAATCTGGATGAGAATAAAAAAACTCGAAACAAGAATTATTTGCAGGAACAACTAGCGGTTATGAAGGAGCAGAACGAGCCCATTCTTGTGCAAACAATTTTACCCGATTCCGTAAGGAAAGATTATATTTATTACAAAGACTCAAAAATTCTCACAAATTTAAAATACTACCCTTTGGCTTTGTTGTTTATTTTGTTTCTCTTTTCCATAATAATTTTCCTTTTTACTAAAACGAATAAGGTTGCGGCACAAAATCAATTATGGACGGGAATGGCTAAGGAAACAGCCCATCAAATAGGAACTCCATTAACATCTTTATTGGGATGGGTTGCTATTTTAAGAGAGGAAGATGAAAAATCACCTATTGCCGATGAAATTGAAAAAGATGTACAACGTTTGGAAATTATCGCCAATCGATTTTCTAAAATTGGTTCTGAAACACCGTTAGTGTTGCAGAATATTGTTAGCCTTACTGAAAAATCTATCGCTTATTTAAAGTCTAGAAGTTCCCAACAAATTAAATATGAATTTCACAGTTCGTCTGATGAAATATGGGTACAAACGAATCCTGAGTTGTTTGGTTGGGTAATAGAAAATTTAGTAAAAAATGCTCTTGATGCAACGCGAGGGAAAGGGAAAATTGACATAAATATCGACCAAAAAGAGAGTTATGTTGTACTGACAATTAAGGATACAGGAAAAGGTATTCCAAAGAAGCTGTTTCAAAGAATTTTTGAACCGGGTTACACCACTAAAAAGAGAGGATGGGGTATTGGGTTATCACTTTCAAAGAGAATCGTCGAGAAATTTCACGGAGGCAAAATTTATGTATCAGAATCAGAATTGGGTAAAGGAACTACTTTTTGTGTAAGGTTACCTAAGGCTTAAGATAAGTTTCTGTCCTATAAACTCTATCGTCCGATAAAAGATATTAGACCGCTCCGCTATTAGACTTTAGACAACTTTTTGAAAACTTTATAATCAGCCCTTTTCAACGAATATTGCACTATTTTTAATATTTTTAATAAAAGGTTAAACCTCAGGGTATCCCGATAGCTATCGGGACTGAACCCAATAAAAGGAATC
>JAOZTK010000075.1 GCA_029942185.1 Flavobacteriaceae bacterium | reverse complement strand
TTGGGTTCAGTCCCGATAGCTATCGGGATACCCTGAGGTTTAATACCTTTTATTCACGATTTAACATGGATGATATTCAGTATAAAATTTATCAGAATTGTCTTTCTAACACCTCAAATCCCTTAGTAAGAATTTAGGTTCTATGGCATCTACCTTATTTTGTAAATGTTTTCTTGAAATTTATTTAACCACTACTCTACTGTGTATCTGCTGTTTACAATTTATTTAAAGAAAATTGTTACTTTGTTATGCCTAGTACTGTAACAAAATAATGTTTTTATCGTCTATAGAGTATAACTAAACTTTTAAACATATAAATTATGAAAACTTTAAACCAAATAAGAATCACAAAAAAAGGAAATCTATCTACTTGTAAAAGTTGTACGTGGAACGGAAAAAGACGTTACAAATAAAAAAAAACAAGAAGTTCATTAATTAATGAGGTCACTTACGCGTAAATCGTATAGTTTTTCATCATTTTTTTAACTTCTTTCCCTACCTCTTTTAAAACTTTTTCATCTTCAAAGTTTTGGATTACGCGATCGATTAATGCAACAATTGGTTTCATATCTTTTTCAAGAAGACCGCGAGTAGTAATTGCAGGAGTTCCAATACGAATTCCACTGGTTACAAAAGGTGATTCCGTATCAAAAGGAACCATATTTTTATTAACGGTAATATGTGCTTTTACCAAGGCGTTTTCGGCCTCTTTTCCGGTAATATTCTTATTGCGTAAATCTATCAACATCATATGGTTATCAGTTCCGCCTGAAATCAAATTATAGCCTTTTTCAACAAAAGCTTCTGCCATGGTTTTAGCATTCTTTTTAATCTGTACTTGATAGTGTAAAAAGTCGTCTGAAAGCGCTTCTTTAAATGCGACTGCTTTTGCAGCTATCACATGTTCTAAAGGACCTCCTTGCATCCCTGGAAATACAGCTGAATTAAGAATTCCGGACATCTTTTTTATCTTTCCACTTTTAAATTTCAAACCCCAAGGGTTATCAAAATTTTCACCCATTAATATCAATCCGCCTCTAGGGCCACGAAGTGTTTTATGTGTTGTTGTTGTAACAACATGTGCGTGTTTTATAGGATCGTTGAGAATGCCTTTGGCGATCAATCCGGCCGGATGTGCAATGTCAGCTACCAGCAAAGCTCCTACACTATCCGCAATTGCTCTAAATTGTTTAAAATCCATATCTCTGGAATAAGCGGAAGCACCTGCAATAATCATATTGGGTTTTTCTTTATTTGCAACTTCTTGTAACTTGTCATAATCAATCCTTCCTGTCTCTTTATCAACACCATAAGAGACTATTTTGTATAATTTTCCTGAAAAATTAACAGGTGAGCCATGCGTTAAATGCCCTCCATGAGATAGATCCAAACCTAATATTTTATCTCCGGGTTTTAATAAAGCCTGATAAACTGCCGCATTTGCCTGTGAACCGGAATGAGGCTGTACATTAGCATAAACAGCACCAAATAATTCTTTTGCTCTATCAATAGCCAGTTGTTCCACTTCATCGACAACTTCACAACCCCCGTAGTAACGTTTTGCAGGATAACCTTCTGCATACTTATTGGTTAAAACAGAACCCATGGCCTTAAGCACTTGTTTGCTGACATAATTCTCCGATGCTATTAACTCTAAGCCATCTTTTTGACGCTTTTTTTCTTTTTTAATCAGTTTAAATATTTTGGAATCATTTTTCATTTTAAATGTGTTTTATAATAAGGTCAAAGATAATTAATTTTTAAGTTTTATAATACATTTCTTATTTTGAAAAACCATAAGCTTTTTTCCTTTTAAAGAAACGGTACTGCCATAAAACCTGAATTTGACCTAAAAAGTTCCAATAAATTCAATCTTTTTCATATATTTCCTTCATCTTTACGAATAAATATAATTGCTTCGCCTAAAAATTGATAATATTTTATATTTTTGTGAATTACACACATACACACTCATATAAATTTTAGAAAATGCATAAATTACTGAATTACCTGCCTCTTCTCTTATCGTTAATCATAGTAACTACTTCTTGTGGAAATGATGAAAAAGTTATCACATCCTTCGGTTACATGAATGAAAAACTTGAGGAATCTACTAGCTTAACAGAAGTTAAAAATGGTGTTTATAGAGGTATATTTGAACGTAAGGTCAAACAAGACAGTCTTAAACATACTCCTATTCACAAACGATTGATGGGAGCCCAAAAAGTATCTAATGAATTCTATTATTATTTGGAATCTTTAAAAGATAGTGTTTACAAAGGTACATTAGGGAAGAATGATGCACGCACATCCTATGAAAAACTAGTAAGTAGCAAGTATTTGGATAAGCATTTTTTTGAGGGAAAATCTTTAACAACAAGTGGAAAAGAGTTTCTTTTAGAGATTAATGAATATAAAGATGGTTTTAAACAAGCATTGGGGAAAGGATATGGAACAGTTGCTTCCATGGTATCCTCACGTTTTAGAACAAAAGAACTTATGGATTATAGTGGGAATATCATTCCTTGGTTGAATTTTAAATTTGAATCTTTCCCTGCCATGGCTTCTATTTTCAATATATCTCAGATGCAATATGATATCAGACAAATTGAAATGGAGCTCATAGATGCGATGAATAGCGGAGAATTTGAAAAGGAATTTGCCATGCGAAATTATACAGGCATTGTTCGTTTAGATAAAGGCTCGTATTATCCTGATGAAAGAATAACAGGTAAGGTTGTGATGGGGCGTTTTGATGAAAGTATAGAACCTTTTGATATCGTGATGAACGGACGTGAGTTAAGCAACAAATACGCGACAGAAGGTGCTGTATTAGTAGATTTTAAAGCTCCTAAACCTGGAGAATACCCATTAAATGGAAACTTTACAGTTTTATACGATGGAACCCCGGTAAAAATAAATTATAACTCAAAATACAAAGTAGTTTCAAGGGACAATATTGTTGAAAAAATAGTTTATAAAACAGAATATGTGGACAAACCTGTTTATATAGATCGACCTGTATATATAAAGGAAAAAACCAAAACCACACCCAAAGTGACACCTGAGGCAACAACTGAAACACAACCAGTTGCAGAAACAGAACCAAAAGTAATTGCTAATCCTAAAACACGAAAATATTATACCCCAAGCAAAAAAGCTTCTCCGGAAATAGAAGGAACCGTAAACAATGAAAAAGGAGGTTATGTAACCATGCTAAAAACGACACTCAGACAAGCAAAACTAGGTGCTGTTAGAACTAAAGATAACCAAACATTTGATGTTACTTCTTTTAAAATCAAAGTCCCCGGATTACTAACTGTTTACGTAGAAGGTAATGAGTTTACGCGAGAAGCAATACGAACAATCGATAAAGCTAGAACAGGACAAAGAGTTACTATTTTTGATATAAAAGCTGTAGACGCAAATGGTGCTCGAGTAGGGAAAGTAAAAGAAATTAAAATTAGTGTTAAGAGATAAATTTTTAAAATCAATTTATTATGTTTAAAAACTTTATAGTTGCTCTAAATTTACTTATCATTCTAGCTGCTTGTAGCTCTGTAAAAAAAGCAGAAAAGAGTATTATTTCCGGTGATTATGATACTGCTTTTGATATCGCTGTATTGGAATTGACTAAAGACAAACAAAAAAAATCAAATCAAAAATTGATTCCAACCTTACAAGAAGCTTATGAAAAAGCAAACGAAAGAGATAAGCACAAGATCAAGGAATTTGAAAGATTAGACGATCCTTCGTACCTAAAAAAAATATACGCTCTTTATGTAGCGATGGATTTGCGTCAAGATGAAATTTTGTTGTTACAACCTCTTTATTACAACAACAAAGAAGTAAAATTTAAAACAAAAAACAATCAACACCATTTAGAAAAAGCGCTTAAACACTATTCTGCATATTTGTTAGAAACCGGCACAGAACAATTAGCAGGTTCCAAGTTGGATGCCAGAAATGCCTTTAAAACTTTAAATGATCTGGAATTTGTCAATCCTAACTTTATTCCTAATCTTAGTGAAATGATTAGGAATGCAAAACTAAAAGGAAGTAGCTTGGTGTTAATAGAATTAATAAACAATGTTAAACAACATACCACTCAAGACCATTTGGATGAATTTCTACGTATCAGTGAATCTAATATGGATAATCAATGGGTGGTTTATAATCATAAAAAAGATTCCAAGCTCTCCTATGATTATGTCGTTAAAATTAACTTAAACCAAGTTCAAATCTCTAGCGAACAAACCAACTCAGAATTAATTCAACAACAAGCCCGCGTGAACGACGGTTGGGAATATGTTTATGACAGATATGGAAATGTAGCTAAAGATAGTCTGGGAAGAGACATTAAAAGAAATAAAATTGTCACAGTCCAAGCAGAAGTTAAACTTTTTCAACAGCTCAAAACGAGTAAAGTAGATGGAGCTATTTCTGTTACAAATCTAAATACGAATACTTTGATGAATAATACACCGGTTCATGGAGAGGCAAAATTTGAAAACATTTACGGCCAGTTTAGAGGTGATCAACGTGCTATTGAACAAAAATATCACCAGGCTTTACAGAGCAAACAATCTCCTTTTCCACCGGACGATGAATTTGTTAAATATGCCTTAGCAGACTTTAGAGTAAAAATGTTACAAATATTAAATAAACAAAAGTTTTAAAACTTTTCGGATTTTAGTCTATTTACAAGGAAATTTGTTCCTATAACAAACAAGCCCAAAGGCATCAAAAAACTAGCCATCAACATAATTAGATCATAATTGTTGATGTTTTTTTGACAGAAAAATGCCAAAAATCCTTGTGAAAACAGCAAAACCTCACTACTGACTACACCCAAAATAAAAAGAGATATTCCCCATTTAGAAATTCCTAAATTAAAAAATAATTTAAAAAGTAAGAACAAAAATAAACTCATAAATCCCAAAGTAAACAAGTGAATATAGCCAATTACAAAATAAGGTTTATAATGCACTGCGTGCAAGGTTATTTCAGGAAAAGACCCTGCAAATTGCATAAGCACCTTAAGGAAATAAGAACCTATAACTACGATTGTTATTAACTTCAACAACTTGTTTTTTAGGCTTGTAGACGCGATAAAAACTTTTATGATTCGCCATAGATACAATAGGGAAATCACTTGTAATACAGCTCCAAAAAAACCAATTGCGATACTGTAAAAGGGCATTTCATTCCACAATAACGACAATGCATAAGCAGGCAGACAAGCTAAGTTTGTCAATAAGTAAAACAAACTTAAGTTTCTCTTTGCGATTGGTAATTTTAAAGACTGCATATAATAAACTAGCATTCCAAAAAGTGTAAAGACAAAGAATCCGTTGTATAAAAAATGCAAATAAAAGTATATGGCATTATGGTATAAATCTATTTTGCCCAATCGAATGGATATTATCGGGATTACCCAAATAGCAACACTCGATAAGTAGTAATATAAAATACCGGTTCTAATAAATTTGATCGCAAATGTATTTTTAGTTTTTAACAAGGTATATAATTGCCATAAATAAACATAACTGCTCAATAGAAAAATAGACAAAAATAAAATTGAAAACAGCTTATAACCTTGTAACGGAAAACTAATCAACATACCAATAATACTCCCGGACATCACCCAATAAGAATATTTGATAAACGGTTTTTTCACTAATTCAGGCATAAAAACATAAGTCACCACACTGATTAATGCCAAAAAACCCCAACCTAAAAAAGTCACATGAGAATGAGCTTGTAAAATATCTCTATAATTAAATGGAATTGAACTCAATTTTTGCCATCTTAACAGAAAGCCGTAGGCTGCTGAAATAAAAAAAAATAGTATTGCAATATGAATACGATCTTGAATTATTTTTTTAATTGCTGTCATGGATTTATAAATATCGTACAAAAATAGTACTTTTGCTTTTCTAAATTAACACTGAGATTACTAAAAATAAAACGTCATTATGCAATTAGACAAAATTCTTGAAATACTAGCGTACACAATACCTTCCGTTATCACAGGAGGTATTGCTTATTATTTTTTTGCAAAGCATATAAACCATGAAGAAAAAAGAAGACAGTTTTATTTACATCAAGAAAATCAAAAACAGAGCTTCCCTTTGCGTTTACAAGCTTATGAACGTATGGTTTTGTTTTTAGAAAGAATAAACCCAAACAAACTACTATTAAGAGAATCACCAAAATCAGACGATAAAACGGTTTATTTATATCAATTAATAAACAGTGTTGAACAAGAATTCGAACACAACCTTTCCCAACAAATTTATATGACAAATGCGTGTTGGAATATGATTGCAACTGCTAAAAATGCAACCTTACAACTCTTGCGAAACAAAACTGCTTCTGAGACTATAACGGGGTCAAAAGAATTACAAGAAGCCGTTTTAAAAGAAGGAATAAACGACTCGTATCCTTCTTATGCAGCCATTGTGTATATAAAAAATGAAGTCGCAGATTTGTTTTAAACAAGACTTTTAAAATCCTACTTAAAATAGATTCCTAATTAAAGGCTACACTATTCGGACCTATCCCGGTAGTGATGCTTTTAATTTGAGTATTACTCGTTAAATCAAATATTTTTAAAGTTCCTTCGCTTGTAAAATTTCCAGCATCTAAAGAATATAAAAGTCCGTTGTTTATCGAGACCCCATAATACAAACCTCCTAAACCATTTTCGGGTGTAGAGGGCAATGCATTTGCACCATCCCATTTAAAAATATTTCCTTTGAGATAGTAGTAAAAACTATTTCCATATTTCATTAAAAAATTTGGATGCTCTATTACTTCACCAAAATCCCAAGTGTCAATAACTGTGTTAGAAACCATATCAATTTTATCTATTCTTCCCGGAGTTTGAGCAATTTCCGGATAAGATATCCCACCGGAAAGCACATATAAACTAGACCCTTCAGAATACAACGAATTGGGGTTATCCCCTACTTCAATCTCAGATACTACAAGATTGGTTTTTGTATCTATCACTAAAATCTTATTATTTGTATTCCAAGCTCCTTTTAATGCTACATACAGTCTGTCTCCAACTAATAGCATTTTTTCTGGACCTTCATCAACTGACAAAACACCGGTTATTGTATCTGAATCCAGATCAATTACACTAATAAAGTCATCATTAGGATCTGACGGATTACCCCAATTTGAGACATATCCTACGCCACTCTGTGCTACAATATAACGGGGATTCTCTAAATCATTTTCTACTGTAGCAATGCTCTTCATTGTATATCTATTGACCACTTCAATTTTATCAGAACCGTTTACGATAATATACGCCTTGTCGTCATACATAAAAATTGATTGAGCCGTATCACCTAGCGCTTTGGCATTAACGCCTCTGAATATTCCTTGCTCAACGGTTGCATAATCATCACTTATATAAGTAATACTTGCATTCCCTGCAGAAAAATTTCCTTCATTCAATACAAAAAAGCCGTTTTCATAAGCTCCTTCAGGACCTTGAATGGGGTCTTCATCAGGTTTACAGGAATTAAAAAAAAGCAAACTAAAAAAAAGAATGGGTACTATTTTTGTAATCTTCATAATGTAAATTGTTTTTGCAAAGTTAAAATTTATATTTAAAGTTAAAGCTAAAATTTCTGTTAGGCATGGGTCTGGCAGATACAATTTGATAATTGCGGTTAAATATATTGTTAATATCCATCCCCAATTCGAATTTCTGATTTAAAAAACCTCTTTTTACGCGAATATTTGACAACCAATAAGCTTTTAAGCTTTCGGTGTTTGAAGTTGTAGTGTAAACCGCTCCTACATATTGTTCGTTGAAATCAAAATACCATTTTTTATAAACGTAATTAAGCAATATTTTTCCGATATGCTTTGGACTATATATCAATTGGTTTTGAGTTTCAAGATCCTTGCTTAAGGTATATGAATATTGGGAATGTAAAGAAAATGCATGCTTCTTAATAACGAAATGTTTTTCCAATTCAACCTCATAACCCAAAGTAGTGACATTCTGGATATTAAAAGGTTGCCAAAGTGTGCCGGTGACGGGTTTCCACTGAATCAAATTTGTGCTATGCGACATATAAATATTAAGTCCCACGTTGTTATTCGATTCGCTTTTTACATTCAAAGTTTTTGAAATTTTCCATTCATAAGCAA
This sequence comes from Flavobacteriaceae bacterium, assembly GCA_029942185.1. Classification (GTDB taxonomy): domain Bacteria; phylum Bacteroidota; class Bacteroidia; order Flavobacteriales; family Flavobacteriaceae; genus DQTL01. The sequence continues at coordinate 1,729 of JAOZTK010000075.1, read as the reverse complement.
TTTCTGCACTCCAGTTTTTTTCGGGTATCAATTCTGAATTACCACCAGGTTTCCAATATAAATCGTTAAATGTAGGTATCCTATAATTAGTGGAAAAATTAAACTTTGTAGTGTGCTGCTCACTCCATTCTTGTTTTGAATCTATCGAAAAAACGATTGGAATTTTGTAGACAGATGACCAATCTTTTCGAATATTTAAGTTATAACTAAATTTTTCAGTCAGTTCGTGATGTAAAGCTGTAAAGAAGGCTGTTTTGTGTTGTTTAGATACCTCAATATCCGTTCCTTTTCCAACTAATAATTCATAATTTACACCGGCTTGCCATAGTAATTTAGTGTTGAAATCGTAGTTGAAATCGTAATTAGTGATCCATTTTTTTGTACCGTTATCTGAAAAATATTCAGGTTTGTTTTTGCTAAATATATAATTGTAATTTTCTTTTAAATAAGCCATTTTTAATTCACTACGATAGCGTTTTTTAGTCTGTTTCCAACCTACAAGTAGATTCCGGGTCTCATAAACTAAATTTGCTAGACTAGACGTATACAGTGTGCCCGGTGTATTTCTGTCAGAATTATTATATAAAGCTTTAATATATAGAAGCTGTTTATCGTTTAATTTATAACCTGTATTTACTTGTAAAGCATAATTTTTAATCTCAGCATTTTTATTGGAGATTTTTGAATCGTAATACGGGTAATTATTCGTAGAAAGAAATCCATTAAAACCTACTTGTACTGCGACCTTATCTGTGTTGTGACTGATATTTAAAGCTGACGAATAACTCTTATAACTACCAACACTTCCATAAATTGATGCGGTTGTTTTGTTGTTAAATATCAAATCATTTTCTAAATTGATGGCACCTCCTATAGCTCCGCTTCCTAATAACACACTACCTCCGCCTTTTCGAATACTTATTTTATTGTAAAGAGAAGAAAAAACTGTATTAAAATCAGTTTGCCCGTTTAAAGATGAATTTACAGGAATTCCATTCCAATAAACTGCTGTATGAGAAGCACTTGAGCCTCGTAAAGAAATAGAAGCTGTCATCCCGCTACCCTGCTCTTTTATATAAACACTAGTATACTTATTTAAAACCTCGGACAACCGATCATTGTTACTTTTTAAAACGCTATCCGATAAGATGTGTATGGAATAACCTAACTGATGTTTAGGAGAAAAATGTGAATAAATCTGTACTTCATCAATACGATTAATCGCAGACTCCTGTGAAAAGGTCTGTAGAAATACAAGGGTTAATATGCTTAAAAAAACTGCCTTCATAATCGTTTTTCCTCCGAAAACGGATAATCAATTAGTTACATTTGGCAGGTCTCCTGGCTTGCGTCTTGTTGTTTCCTTCCCATAACGACTCAGCGTTACAGTGGATTTAGATTTCAACGAGCATCACGACTAGACGTGACTTAGCTTACAGTTGCGGGGACAGCTTTGGTCTTACACCAAATTCCCTTTTCACCACGATAATAGCGTGGACCAAAATCAAGACAAAAGTAATCTATTTATTAGAAACATTTAAAGCCTTAGTAATTATTTTTTTTAACAAATACTTATTTCGAATCCTATCGAAACTAAAAAAAAAGATGTACTATTTTTTTTAGTTGTATAATTTTTTCTAAAAAACAACATTTAAAAACTAAAAGAAATAATCTAAATAGTATTTAACAAGTTCAAAACTTATTAGTTACATCTAAAAAAATATCATAT
>JAOZTK010000074.1 GCA_029942185.1 Flavobacteriaceae bacterium | reverse complement strand
TTTGATCAATTTACCCTGTGTGTCAAATATATTTACCTCATTACAAGTACTTGTCAGTCTAAACGATTGTGAAGTTGGATTGGGGTAGATTTTAACCAATTCTGAAACTTCATAGTCAGTTGTTCCCACTATTGATATTTGATTTCCAAAAATTCTAAATTCCCCTGCTTCCAACGTAATAGGATTGCTTATATTGGTGACGTTAATGGATGTATTATCCATCAAATTAAACCAGTCGCCCGTATAGGGAAAGTCGGGTATAATACTTTGAGTAGTAACATCAAAGTTTGCCAAAATAACCACATTTTTTAGTTCTGAACTAGGAATTCCATCATCCCAAATATAAATTCGAGGTGTTAAATTACCGGAGTGAATACTATATTCTCCTTCAAAGACGTCTTCGAACTGTTTGAGTGCATTCATCTTTGCCCAATCATTATAAATTTGAACTCTATCAGCATCATTTAACCAATTTTCATTCCATTGTGGTTGGGGTTTGGTAGCCAATCTACAATTTGTATTGACAGAGCCATCCGTACAAGTAAAAATAGAATTATCCATTCCTAAGTCGCCAAAATGCCATATCATCTTAGGCCCCGGAATAGTCAAGCTGACTGCTCCCAAAGCGGACATTCTGGAAAGTGCAACATCCAATTCTTGAACATTGTGGTTTGGATTTGAATCATTGCCATACTGGATGGTTTTATACATCAAACGTTCTTCGTCATGACTTTCCGCATAGCCTACCAATCTTTTATCTGTAAATCCGCGACTCACATGCCCCATACGATTAATACCTGAACCGGATGCAAATCCCATCGTTAATTGATTATAAGGATCTGTCATTTTGCCCCATAACATTACTCCTTTTCCTTCACCTATACGATGGTTTGCCCATTGTTGTTCTTCGTTATCGGAGCCTAAGTGCTCGAATATTACATAATGCGTATCGTCAATTGACCAAGAATAATCTGCATAGGCTTTTAGAATGTCAACCCGATCTTGTTGATAGGCATTTGTACAGCTTTCACTACCAGTACAATTTTGAGTAAACCCTTTGGTTAAATCCCATCTATATCCATCGATGTGAAACTCTTCAATCCAATATTTGATAACCCGTTTTGTATACGCTTCTGTCAAAGTTAATGAATGATTAAAATCATTTCCAATACTATAACTATGAGTAGCGACTTGGTTAAAATAAGGACTTTCCGGACTGGGTTCTCCCCAACCGTCATGATTGGCATCTAACATCCACATTCTATTCATAGGATTGCGGCCCATTGCGTGGTTTAAAACGACATCTAAAATAACTGCAATTCCATTTTGATGGTATAAATCTACCAGCTCTTTTAGTTTGTCGGCCGTGCCATAAAATTTATCCAAAGCCATGTGAAAGGAAGGATTATAACCCCAACCTTCATTTCCTTCATATTCCATGACGGGCATCAATTCAATAGCATTTATATTTAGGTTTTTAAAATAGCTGATTCTATCGATTAAATTTTGAAAAGTACGTTCTTGATCAAAATCTCTTAATAAGACTTCATAAATAACGAGGTCTTCTTTTTTAGGTTTTATAAAATTGGTTACTTGCCAATTGTATTCGGTTTGTCCGGTTTGTAAGACTGTTACTTCTAGTTCTTGTCCCCATGGATATTCCGGTATATTTGGGTAAGAATTAGCAGGTATGTACGGATCATCAAAGGGTGATAGTACCAGTGTTGAATAAGGATCAGCTGTTTTTACAAGACTTGGTGAATCTGTAATGGGTGTCGTCTCAAAGACCCAATACTGATAGGTGTAGATAGTTTCTGCTGTTAAGTCTGTTAATTCAATCCAAAATTTTCCCGATGTTGGGTCTTTTTTCATAGCGAAATCCGTAGTGGGTTTCCAGTTGTTAAAACTACCGGCTACATAGATAAAATCTTTAAGGGGAGCATCGACAACAAGTGTTGCTTTTGTCAGATCTGAGGTGGTATAATTAATACCATCTTCTAGGCCTGATGGAATATTTTGTGTATTATTACCCGGGTTTATAACAACGATAAAACTTTTAGTTACTGTAGAACCACCTTGTGATACAGCTAATTCGTAATAGGTGTTTTCAGTGATATTTTGATGGCTAAAATTATAAAATGTAATACCATTCTGAGTGTCTATACTGCTTTCATTCGCAAACAATTCATAATCTGCTGGACCGTTTGTATTTTCAGCCATTATATTTAGAGTTCCTCCTGAGTTAACGTAGGCTATTGGATTTGATAGAGAAGGATTGATCATGGTAACCTGAAAAGCACCTACGTCAAATATAAAATCCACACAACCATTATCTTTAAACTCTTGACTTCCATCCTCATTCCGAAAGACCATACCCATTTTGGTGGCCTCTGAAGCTTGTGTTGTTGTTAGATTAAAATAAGTTTCCGGTACAAAAGTAATGCTCCAGGTGCCATCTCCGTTATCCGTCATTTCTCCGACACCATCATCCATTCCCCAATTACCTATAACATTAAAACCCCAGGGATTTGTATCATCACCAATACCGGAGTGTATATACACTTTATTTGGATTCGAAAAACCATTACAGTCTGTTGCAGTACTATTTGCATCTACCGTTATTGTTAAAGATTGATTTACCTCAATGGGAGAAGGGTTGGTTGTTACTTGAGCAAACAACCAGAGGCTATTAGTGAGTAAAAAAGTAAAGAGTATTTTTTTCATGGGAATTAGTTTAAACTGTTTCTAACAAGTATTGTAAAGATACAATTAATGATAAAATAAAAAATCTGCATAAAATAAAACTATTCTATGCAGATTTTCATTTTCCTATTACAATATAATTATGCTATTTTTTACCAAGCATAAATGTTTATGGTAGGAGGAGTTTCAGCAAAGTTAATTTTCACGTTGTAAATACCTGCAACAACCGGAATATTATCTCCACCTTGCTCTAAGGTGCCGTCGTTACCTGTATCTCCGTAATTGATACCCCAAGCGTCATTTTGTCGCACTTTAATTTCACCATCTAGAAGTATAATTCCATTGATGTACCATGTACCTTCGTTTATACCGAAGTCAGGTGTGAATTTAGTATCAGGACCATCCCAACTATTTGGAGTAGCATCACCGACTAGACCCCAAAGATCAACAGCTTCTAGTGTGTATTCAAGGTTCTCTAAATCGAATGTAACAATGTAGTTTCCGGCAGTTACAACGATGTTATCACCACCTGCTTCCAATGTGCCATCAGCACCTGAGTCACCATAATTAAGTCCCCAATCATTGTTAAATCTAAATTTAATTTCGCCATCGAGAAGCGTAACTGCTGCTTTCCAATTATTTTGATAAGGATTGTAATGGATCATAAAATCAGGACCGTCCCAACCATTAGCGGTAGCACTTCCAACTAGACCCCAGGTATAGTCTTCTTTGCTCCATGTCAAATCGTTTAGATTGACCATTATTTTATAAGTTCCGGCCGTAACTACAATATTATCACCACCTTCATCTAATGTCCCATCAACACCGGTATCTCCGTAATTTAAGGTCCAAGCATTGTCAGATCTAAATTTAATTTCACCATCTCTCAGCGTGGCATAAGCAACGAGTATTCCGGGAGTATCTGTTGTGTAGAATGGTAAATCAGGTATGTCAGGATTACCCCAACTTCCCGGTGTTGCACTTCCGACAATACCCCAATTGGTAGATAAATCTAATAGGGAAGAATAGCCGGTTGCATTTAATGTTACAGGTTCGGATTGCATAGTTTGAAAACCACTTAACACGGTTTGCACTACGATATCTACACTAGTAGCTTCATCAGGTTCAATACCTAAAGAGAGTAATTTACCATTTAATTCACCTTCTGTAAAGGTTTTTTCAAGAGCAGATCCCATAGGAATTATTTGAGCAGCACTAAAATCACCACCTACAAAATCTATTAAGATTGTATAAGTAGCGGCTGCATCAAAACCAAAATCCGGTTCTGTCCAGGACAAAGTTACAGCATCATCAGCTGCAGTATCTTCAGTTAGTACAACAGTATCTACCGATAGGCTAAGTGTTGTATTCGCATCCGTATTTAGTTCAATAAACTCTTTTTCTTCGCAAGCTCCCAATATCAGAAGAAAGCTCAGTAAAAAGATTGATTTACTTAGTATGTTTTTCATTTTGTTCATGTATTAATAACCGTCGTTTTGAGTGAGGTTAGGATTTATTGTTAGTACATTTGTAGGTAGTGGGAAAATGTTTTTTGTCGCCACTACAGGTATTCCCACAGCTTCATTACCTTTAAAAGGCCATAAATAGGAGTCGGTAGTAAAATAATCATAACGAACTAAATCTGTACGTCTTTGACCTTCCCAATACAATTCTTTAGATCTTTCGTCAAGAATAAAATCCAGATTTAATGCACTGCTATTTATATTACCGCCTGTATTTCCATAGCCTCTTTCACGTAATTCATTAATTTTTGTTGCTGCAGTACCTAAATCGCCTCCTGCACCTCCTCGAGCTACAGCTTCAGCGTAGTTTAAATAAATTTCAGCTAAACGAATTAATGGTAAATCAGTATCTGCAAAATCACCCGCTGCATCACTTCCTGCATTACCGTTACTGTCTACATTTCTAAATTTGGTGATTGCATAACCATCGCTAAATTGTGAAATATCTTCAATCTCTATATTTTGGCCATCTGAGTGAAACATTCCTCGTTTATCACTTGAAAAAGGAGTAATTGTATAGGTTAGATTATCTAAATCCATTGTGATATAATAAGTGCCTGCAGATACAGGTATGTTTGTACCACTATCATCTAAAGTACCATCAGTATCATTGTCACCATAATTTTGACCCCAATCTTCATTGAATCTAAATTTAATTTCTCCTGTTACTAAGTCAGCATACAGTGCGTATTGATTGCTCGCTGTTTCATACATTTCCATATCCGGTCCATCCCAACCATTGACAGTTGCACTTCCTACGAGTCCCCAATCACTTTGGGTTCCTAGTGCTTCATTCAACGCTTCAAGATCTACAGCAAATTGATTGACTAAATTCTTGGTAGTACGAAGACCACCCCAACCACCGTTTACTCCGAAATCGGTTGGATTCATTGAGCCACCTATAGCAGCGTGAATTAAGAAAGTAGTTCCTCCATAAGTTTGTGAAAACATTCCATCAAAATTAAGCGCAAAGATAAATTCACTTTGAGCACCATTCGTATTGTTATCGGCAAGAAATAATTCATCGTAAGCGGTACCATTTCCATTCGCATCAATTGTATTAATACTATAGGATGAATTCATGACATTATTAGAAAAAGTGACACATTCGGTATATTTCTGATTTCCGGTCCAAACTTCTGCATTCAAATACAATTTAGATAACAATGCCCAAGCAGCTACTTTATCCACACGGCCATATTCATTGGCGCCACTGCTTTTCAATTGATCTTGTATCGCTAACAATTCTGTTTCAACAAAATCAAATATTTCAACTCGATTACTTTGAGTCGGTAATTCTGTAGTAACGGCTGTTACCAAAGGAACGTTCGCGTATAAGTCCATCAAGTTATAATAAGCAAAGGCTCGTATAAAGCGTGCCTCAGCGATAAAACTTTGTACTTCCGGATCTTCGTTCAGTTGTTGTGCATTTTCAATAAATGAGTTTGAAAAAGATACTACTTGAGCCAAACGATAATACATGGCATCTGTAAAGTCATTTCCGGCAGCCCAATACATTCCGTGTAAATCTGGTAAACCAGCATCACCCCAGCCCACAACTGCGTGGTCTGTAGTCAATTCATTTAAATTAAATAACATTCGTGAATATTGTGAAAATCCTTCATCAATATCTGCGATATCAGGTTGCCCTGCGGGTCCTTGTTGTCCCGTTAAAGCTAAACTTGCATACAGTTTAGCGAGCGCTCCTTTTGCTTCATTTGCGTTGTCAAACACATCTTCTTCGGTGAAACTGTCAGGATCTATGGGTGATAGATCTAAATCTTTGTGACACGAAATCACGAAGACTGTTACAACTAGGAGCAGTAATATATTTTTTATAGTACTTTTCATTATTTATAGTTTTATGTTTTTTAAAAATCTAAATTAAACCCAAATGTAAAGGTTCTAGGTCGTGGATAAAAATTATTATCAATCCCTAAATTAACTTCCGGATCTAAGCCGTTGTATTCTGTAAACGTCGCTACATTTTGAACGGTTGCGAATATTCTGATATCAGAATCTTTGAAAAAATCAGGAAATGTAAGTCCCATAGTAATATTATCTATTTTGATAAAGGACGCGTCTGTTACATAATGATCACTTAATAAATTTGTTTCAGAATGAGTCTGAAAACCTGTATTAAAATAATCTGAATGTAAATTAGATAAGAAGTCTAGCGATGTAATATCAGCAGGTATGGCTTTACTAGAAGCCACATTGTCATACATATAATTGCCAATATTAGCTCTTGCAGTTACCGATAAATCAAAATTATTAACTTTTAAAGTACTGCTTAATCCCATTTGAATATCTGCTAAAGGATCTTTGTAATAATACTTATCTTCATTATTGATAACCCCATCATCATTTCTGTCGACATAAACTCCTTCAATAGGTTTTCCATCTAAATCATAAACTTGTTGATAGACTAAAAAACTAAAAGGTGATTCTCCTTCAACATGACTTTGAACTGTATTTCCTACTCCACCATCAATTCCTCCTACAGGTTGTTCAAAAGGCATCAGTGTTACTTCGTTATCATTGAATGCTACATTGTAGTTTATATTCCAATTTACATCATCAGTCCTGACAATAGCTCCATTTAATTCAACTTCGATACCTTTATTGACCATATCACCTACATTGGTTTCCACTCTATTACCGAAATTTGTAAATGGATCTACCAAAGCCCAAATAATTAAATCTTTGGTTTCTTTTTGATAGGCATTTATCGATCCGGATAATCTGCGATCAAGTACGCTAAAATCTAAACCTACATTAGTTGTTCTTCCTACTTCCCAATGGATGTTTTCATTTTCAGGTTCCGGTCTATACGTTTGATAAAACTCACTACCAAATTGGTAACCTGCAGTTGATGTACTACCGGCATATCGTGTTAAAAACTTATAAGGTGCTAAACCGTTTACATTTCCAACTTCCCCATATCCTATACGTAGTTTTAATTCATCAAGATTTAAATCCTTCATAAAGTCTTCTTTATGGATGTTCCACGCCACAGCAACTGAAGGGAAATATCCCCAACGATCATTTGGATTTAATTTTGATGATGCGTCAGCTCTAAGTGTAGCCGTCAGCAAGTATTTGTCGTTAAATTTATAATTCAAACGACCAAAATAAGAGATTAAAGATTCCTCTTCCGGATTTATGCTTTCAATTTCTTGATCATTCTCATCTATTGTGAAGTCATAATCATTTCTAGTAAAAAATTGATAGGAAGTACCCGCCATAAATTTCATATTGTGTTTACCGGTATCCTTAGCATAAGTGAAATAGGCATCTAACAACTTGTTCTGTCTATCTTGCTCATATCTTGTTGAAGATCCGGTCCACGACGTATTTGATGTTGGTATAAACTCGGATGTCTTTTTTCCACCCCTACTTTCTGAATTATCAATACCTAAATTTAAAGTAGCTGTAATTGCAGGTAAGAAATGCAATTTATAATCAAATTTGGCATTTCCTACATATCTATTTACATACGCTACATCATCTACTAAATTAATTTGAGCCATCGGATTTGTCGTCGCTAAATTATATTGTGCACCTGTATTTGGATCAATCCAAGTAAAATAACCATCATAGGGTGAATTATCATCATACACAGCTTGTGTAGGGTCAAATTGTATGGCTGCTCCAATAGCATCTCTATTAGCAAATTCATTTTCGATGTACATACCCCGTACATTTAGATCAATTTTTAAATGATCATCCAATAAAGAAGGTCTAAAATTCAAAGAAGCTGTTGTTCTTTCGAAATTGTCTCTTTTTAAAATTCCATCTTGATTTGTATAACCGACTGAGGCACGCATTGGAACACCAAAAGCATTTCCAACACCACTTACATTGTGTTCAAATCCTACAGCATCTTGATAAATTTCTCTTTGCCAGTCAGTAACTGCATTACCTAGTCTGCCAATAGCTGCTTCGTGACCTGTAGCATTTACTACATCTCTAAATTCATCAGCTGTCATTACATCTACTGTTTCATAAGTGCGAGAGAAAGAAGCTTTGGTTCCATAATTGAACGTAAACTCTTTATTCTTTCCTTTTTTAGTCGTAATTAAAATAACACCATTAGCAGCACGTGATCCGTAAATAGCTGTAGCAGATGCATCTTTTAAAACCACCATACTTTCAATATCATTTGGGTTGATAAGATTTAAAGTATTTCTACTTCCTCCAATTCCTTCATTATCTAAAGGAACTCCGTCAATCACAATAAGTGGATCATTTGCAAGTGATAGTGAACTTAATCCACGAATATTAATACTAGCTCCTTCTCCGGGTGCTCCACTTCCTGAAGTAACAGTTACCCCGGCGATTCTTCCTGTCAGTAATTGTTGTGGATTTGCAACCGCACCTTTGTTGAAATCTTTGGCGGTTATTTTGTCAACAGAACCTGTTAAGTCCTCTTTTTTTGATGAACCATAACCAACAACTACCACTTCCTCTAGAGCCTCGGCATCTTCCAGTAGCGCAATGTTGATAGTGTTTGAGTTCACTCTAACTGTCTGTGTTTTAAATCCTAAATATGAGAATTTTAACAAGCTACCCTCTTTGACGTCCTTTAGTAAATAATTACCGTCAAAATCAGTAGTTGTACCTTGACTTGTTCCTTGAATCTGGATATTAACGCCCGGTAAAGATCCACCTGTCGCCTGTTCTGTTACAGTACCTCTAACGGTACGCTGTGCAAACAGTAGCATCGGAATCAAGAAAAAGATACTTACAATAAATAATCTTAATTTGTTCATTTGATCATTTGTTTAACATTATTAAAAAATTTAATTTTGACTTTTAAGAATTTCTTTTTCACTTAAAAGCTTTATCTTTCTTCAGTTTAAATAGCAATACTATTAATTGTCAGTTTAGACTTAACAATTTATTCACATTTCACGTGTACAAAAGTATAATTTTAATTGAGATAAGAAACTGATAAATAGCAGTTTTAGTTACGAAAACGTTTTCGTGTTAAAAACTTTTTTAATAAATCATTTAAATTGTTAACTTTGGACGTCCTATTTTTCCAATATGCCTAAAAAAATCAACATAAAAACAATCGCATCCGAATTAGGTGTGTCTCCTTCTACGGTTTCAAAAGCCTTAAAAGATAGTCATGAGATAAGTGTGGAAACACGTGAAAGGATACAAGCCTACGCAAAATTCTACAATTATAAACCCAACAGTGTCGCTTTGAGTTTAAGAAATCAGAAAGCGATGGTTCTTGGAATTATTATACCCGATATCGTTCATCATTTTTTTTCTAGAGTGATTAGTGGAATAGAAGAAACCGCCAATCATAAAGATTATAATTTAATGATTTGCATCTCTAAGGATAGTTATAAAAAGGAGGTGCAAAATGTAGAGATGCTCACAAATGGTCGTGTAGATGGTTTACTAGTGTCAGTGGCTATAGAAACACTGGAAAAAGAAAATTTCGAACATTTTAATCAACTGATTGAACAAGGTTTCCCCATTGTGTTTTTTGACAGGGTGCCACCGGATTTAGAAGTGGACAAAGTAATTATTGACGATGTAGCCGGTGGCTATAATGCGACAAAACATCTTATCGAAAAAGGATGTGAAAAATTAGCAATTTTAACGACTCCAACTCATGTAACCGTTGGTGTAAAAAGGGAGAGAGGCTTTTTAAAAGCTCTTAAAGAATTCGGATTAAAGGAATACCCGGAGTTTAGAATAAAAATTGATGAAAAGCATGCTGTTGAATCTCAAATAAAAGAAATATTTGCGCAAAAAGAAATACCGGATGGTATTTTTGCAGTCAATGAAACCTATGCCGCTATTGTGATG
>JAOZTK010000073.1 GCA_029942185.1 Flavobacteriaceae bacterium | reverse complement strand
ATCCACACGAAGTAATAATCGATTTTATGGAAAGTAGAATAGCCGATATGAGTGCCATTGACGCTGTAAATAAATTGACAGAGCGTTATGCAAAACTTAATAAAGTGGTGCACCTACGTCACCTGAGTACAGACTGTCGTCAATTACTTAAAAATGCCGATAAACTTATCGAAGTCAATATCTTAGAGGATCCAACCTATAAAATTCCATTTGATTAGATATTAGACTAGTCAGTTTGATCTCTATTTTGTTTTCGTTTCCGCCAATGTTGCCGACGTGGTTTTTTATGCGTACTCGTATTCGAAGGATTAGTCTGATCGTTCTTTCGAGTCTTAGGTTTTGGTTTCCATTTGCCTTGCGGTTTTCTACGAGGTCTTTGTGGCTTTTTTGGTGTTATTTCATCGTTTCCTTCTAAAAAAGGATGCTCGGCAATTACAGGAATCTTTTGATTGATTAATTTTTGAATATCACGTAAATAAGGTTTTTCTTCTGCACTACAAAACGAAATAGCAATACCACTTGCTTCGGCACGACCTGTTCGCCCAATACGATGTACGTAAGTCTCAGAAATATTAGGCAAGTCATAATTGACTACTAAAGATAAATCAGACACATCAATTCCACGAGCGGCAATATCTGTCGCCACCAAAACGTTGGTTATTCCTTTTTTAAAATTATTTAATGCTTTTTGACGGGCAATTTGAGATTTATTACCATGAATAGGTTCGGATTTTATACCCGCCTTATCTAATAGTTTTACAATCTTATTTGCGCCGTGTTTGGTACGAGAAAAAACTAAAGTAGATTTTACAGAATTTTGTTGGAGTAAATGAATCAATAATTTAGATTTATTTCCTTTGCTGACAAAATAAACCGCTTGTTCCACTTTTTCAGCAGTGGCTTGCTCGGGTTTTATAGTTATTTTTTCTGGGTTTCCTAATATTTTATGTGATAAGGAAACAATGTTTGCTGGCATGGTTGCTGAAAAGAATAAAGACTGTCTTTTTTCAGGAAGTTTTGCGATGATTTTACGAATATCATGAATAAAACCCATGTCTAGCATGTGATCGGCTTCATCTAATATAAAATATTCAATAGCTGACAAAGAAATAAAACCTTGTTGCATCAAATCTAATAAACGACCTGGAGTTGCCACTAAAATATCTACACCTCTACGAAGTGCTGCTGTTTGTTTTCCTTGTTTTACACCGCCAAAAATTACAGTATTTCTGATACCCGTAAATTTGCCATAATCGGTAAAACTATCCGCAATTTGTATGGCTAACTCTCGTGTAGGTGTAACCACCAAAACACGAATTTTACGATGTCCTTTTTTTTGATTTTGCTTTAGATATAAGTGCTGTAAAATGGGTAAAGCAAATGCCGCCGTTTTTCCAGTACCCGTTTGAGCACAGCCTAATAAATCTTTTTTATTGAGTAAAATAGGAATAGCCTGTTCTTGAATAGGTGTTGGATGTGTATATCCTTTAGCCTCTAATGCTCTTAGGATCGGTTCTATTATATGTAAATCTTTAAATGTCATTTAATGTTTTAAAAGCGGCAAATGTAAGTTAATAGTTTGAATAAATGATTTTTAACGTTAAATGTAGATTATATTTATGCTCCGTGTCTTTGTGCTTTCTCTGTGTATCTCTGTGAAATAGTTATTTGTTATTTAATAATTTGAGTAATTTTGTTCTCATGATTCAAGAGATACAACTGAGAGTAAAACTAAAAGAAGCAAAAGTTGCCGATATTTTAAAAATAAAAGCAGCGATTAGTCTAGGTATTGATAGAAACGAAATCAATGCAGTAAAAGTGCTACGGAAATCAATAGATGCTAGAAAACCCACTATTGTTTTTAACTACAAAGTAGCCGTTTATACAAAGGGGCAAAAACCAGAGCCAAGTGTGTATTCTTTTAACTATAATGATGTGTCAAAAGCAAAAAAGATTCATATCATCGGTTTTGGCCCGGCAGGAATGTACGCCGCCCTACGATGTATCGAATTGGGCTACAAACCCATCATTCTAGAAAGAGGTAAGAAAGTCCGCGAACGACGACGAGATTTAAAAGCCATAAATCAACTGCATCTGGTCGATGAAGATTCAAATTATTGTTTTGGTGAAGGAGGTGCAGGAACCTTTTCCGACGGCAAACTATACACTCGGAGTCTAAAGAGAGGTGATGTACGTCGTATCTTTGAAAACTTTGTTTTTCACGGTGCTTCTGAAGATATTTTAACGGATGCGCATCCACATATTGGAACGAATAAACTACCAAAACTCGTGCAGAATATACGTGAAACTATTTTAAAATTTGGTGGTGAAATACATTTTGAGAGTCGTGTGATTGATTTTAATATCCGGAATAATAAAATACAAGCAATACACTTGCAAAACGGAGTAGAAATGCCGGTAGAAAGAGTAATTTTAGCAACCGGACATTCCGCAAGAGATATCTATTATTTGTTGTATAAAAAAGATATTATGCTTGAAACCAAGTCATTTGCGATGGGTGTTCGTGTGGAACATCCACAACATATTATTGATTCTGTACAATACCATTGTTCTACAAAAAGGGATGAATTGTTGCCGGCAGCCTCTTATAGTTTGGTGCAACAAGTAAGAGAACGAGGTGTGTATTCGTTTTGTATGTGTCCGGGAGGTTTTATCGTACCTGCAGCAACGGCAAATGGCGAGGTGGTTGTGAACGGTATGTCACCTTCCAGTAGAAACAGTAAATACGCGAATTCGGGAATGGTTGTCGAGATCAATGTGGAAAAAGATATCCCAAAATTTAATCATTTTGGTGTTTTAAAGGGTTTGGAATTTCAAAAGAACTTGGAGCGATTAGCTTTTACGGCAGGAGGCAGGTCACAAACAGCTCCGGCGCAGCGACTCACTGATTTTGTTGAAGGTCGCTTGTCCACAAATCTCAATAAAACCTCCTATCAACCCGGATTAAAATCTGCTCCCTTACATTCGTTATTGCCTAAAATAATCGGTGGTAGACTGCGAAAAGGATTTGCCCTATTCGGTGAGAAAATGAAAGGATTTTATACGGCCGAGGCCAATGTGGTAGGTGTGGAATCACGTACATCATCACCGGTAAAAATTCCGAGAAATAAGAATTTAGAACATCCTGAAATCCGAGGGCTTTATCCGTGTGGTGAGGGAAGTGGTTATGCCGGTGGTATTGTTTCAGCTGCTATTGATGGCGAACGTTGTGTGGAAGCTGCTGTAAAAATTTTGTAGATTCTGTACAGGGTTTTAGTTAAATATGTATTGACAAAAACAGAAAAATCTGATTGTAATTTTATTTGTAATAATCCTCACTATAGCGTGTAATACTGCTTTAAAAGAGCAAGAAATTTCGTATCATAAAACGGACACACTTCAACAAAAAGAGTTTTTTATAAACGATACGATTCCAAGAGTTACAGGTATAGGATTACTTCTTTTTCTCTAAAAATTCGAGATAAGCACTTTTGGTATTTACATTTACAAGAATTTTATCATCTTTTACACGCATTGTTTTTTTTTTTTGTATTTTTTTAAAAAATCAGAAAAAATCAAATCATTTTTTTGCTCAAATGAAATGTCGTGTATTACTTTTGTTGAGAGCAATATCGGATGACCTCCATGTCCTTGATAAACGGGAACTGCAAAATCAAAAGGCGAATGCAGGGTCAATAATTTTTTTAACACTTCCGTATTTACATAAGGATTATCCGCATTATGGATAAAAACAGGATATTCGAATTTAAGATTTTGGACACCGAGTTTTATAGAATAAAAACGTTCCCATTCCAAGTGCTTATTGATGACAATCTGAACTTTTTCACGGAGAATTGATAGGTTCTTATTTACAAATGCAACTCCTTCATCGTTTAAAACAAGTATAATTTCTCGACATCCAAAAGCTGTGTATTGTTGTAAAATTTCTTCTAGAAAACTGTATTTCTCATTAAAAGCAAGTGAAAATTTTGGAAACCCCATTCTTTGGGATTTTCCTGCTGCGAGTATTACTACGCTACATTTTTTTGTAAATAAAACATCATTTTTCATGTAAATGAAAGTATTTGTTAACTAGTAAACCCAATTTTTATTTAGAGGATAAAAATACATATTAAATTGTGAAAATGATATTTATCAGTCATTATTGATAAGTAAAAGTTAAATTTGTCCTTGAATTTTTAAAGATAAATAAATACAATGTATAAAAAAATAAAAGAACTCGCTGAAAAATACAGAGATTACACAGCTGATAACTTATCAAAACTTGTCAAAATAAAATCCTTAAGTATGGATGAGGAATTGGTCCAATTGGAATTAAAACGTCAAATGGAAGAAGCTAATTTCGATGAAGTACGCATTGATGGATTAGGAAATGTCATTGGTAGAATAGGAAATGGAAAGACAATTCTCGCTATTGATGGGCATATGGACACGGTGGATATGGGAAATCTTGATAATTGGGATTTTGACCCGTTAGGTGGAGAAATTAAAGATGGGTTTGTACACGGTAGAGGTACAGTCGATCAAGAAGGAGGACCCGCCGCTTTTGTTACAACCGGAAGAATTCTTAAAGAATTAGGATTTGACAGAGATATGACAATCTATTTTGTAGGGAGTGTTATGGAAGAAGATTGCGATGGTTTGTGTTGGAAATATATCGTTGAAGAAGAAGGAATCAGACCTCATTTTGCTATCAGCACAGAACCTACGAATTTAAATATTTATCGTGGACACAGAGGTAGAATGGAAATGCACGTTAGTTTTTATGGGGTATCATCACACGGATCTGCTCCCGAACGCGGAAAAAATGCAATCTATATGGCTTCCAAAGTAGCTATGGAAATAGAGAAACTAAATGAACGTTTAAAATACGATGAATTCTTGGGAAGAGGAAGTGTTACCATTTCTGAAATTATCTCTAAAAGTCCCTCTTTGTGTGCAGTCTCTGATTTTGCGAGAATCCATTTAGATAGGCGCTTAACCTGGGGTGAAACCAAAGAATCCGCTGTAAAAGAAATCGAGGAACTTATTAAAGGAATGAACGCCGAAGTAACCGTATTGGATTATCTCGAAAAAGCCTACACAGGTTTGGAATACGGTATGGAAAAATATTATCCTACTTGGAAAATACCTGAAGACCATCATATTGTCCAAACCGGTGCAACTGCTTTTAGAAAGCTTTTCGACAAAGAAGCAAAAATTGACAAATGGACATTTTCAACCAATGGAGTCACGATCAACGGTTATTACGATATTCCAATTATTGGTTTCGGTCCCGGAAATGAGGTGTTAGCACATGCCCCAAATGAAAAAGTAGCCATTGATGATTTAGTGATTTCAGCTGCATTTTATGCAGCATTTGCATACGAATTATAAAAACAAATAGAATTATGAAATTAAAAAATAAAATAGATAGATTAAAAGAAATAAAATCAAAGCTCTATAAAAAAGATTTTTTATTGACATGGGAAAAAAGTGAATCAGACTTATTAATGGTATTGGAAGTTGCGGATATATTAAAACAGTTACGCGATAAAAATATTTCTCCTAAAGTTTTTAAATCGGGATTAGCGGTTTCTATTTTTAGAGATAAATCGACACGTACTCGTTTTTCATTTGCCTCTGCAGCCAATTTACTAGGATTGGAAGTACAAGATATGGACGAAGAAAAATCGCAAATAGCCCATGGTGAAACCGTTCGTGAAACGGCCAACATGATTTCTTTTCTAACGGATGTGATTGGAATTCGAGATGACATGTACCTGGGAGAAGGGAATAAATATATGCGTGAAGTGGCAGAAGCATTAGATGAGGGTTTTGAAAATAGCGTGCTACCAAATCGTCCCGGAATAGTAAATCTACAGTGTGATATGGATCATCCTACACAATCTATGGCAGATTTATTACATCTAAAAAAGGAATTTGGATCACTTGAAAATCTTAAAGGGAAAAAACTGGTGATGAGTTGGGCCTACTCTCCAAGCTACGGAAAGCCTTTATCCGTTCCTCAAGGTATTATTGCTTTGATGTCCCGTTATGGTATGGAGATTGAATTAGCATATCCTAAAGGCTATGAATTGATTCCTGAAATAGTAGCCATAGCGAAAAAAAATTCAAAAGAAAGTGGCGGTTCTTTTAAAATCAGCCATTCGATGAAAGAAGCGGTAAAAGATGCTGATATTGTTTACCCAAAAAGTTGGGCACCTTTCCATATTATGCAAGAGCGAACTGATTTGTTGATAAAAGGAGATAAAGCCGGTTTGGATCAATTGGAACAAAAATGTTTGACTGAAAATGCAAAATTCAAAGATTGGGAATACAACGAAGAAAAAATGAAGTTTACCAAGGGGGGAAAAGCATTGTACATGCATTGTCTTCCAGCTGACATTTCTGATGTTTCTTGTAAAGAAGGTGAAGTCAACGCGACAACTTTTGAAAAATACCGACTCAAAACCTATCATGAAGCAGGTTTTAAACCGTATATTATTGCAGCCATGATGTTTACAAATCAGTTTAAAAATCCAGCTAAGATTTTGACAAAGATTTTAAAGAAAGCGAAGAGAAGAAAAGGAATATAAGTTTGTTTAAATCATTATAATTTATCAATATGTTAGAAAAAATATTTAAGATTAAAGAGCGTCAGTCAAGTGTAAAAAATGAAGTAATTGGAGGGGCGACAACCTTTCTTACTATGGCTTATATCATCTTTGTCAATCCTTCGATTTTAGGGGAAGCAGGTATGGATAAAGCAGCGCTTATAACGGTGACAGTAGTAGCGGCAGCCATAGGGACATTGTTAGCTGGGCTGTGGGCTAAAGTTCCTTTTGCAATGGCTCCGGGAATGGGGTTAAATGCTTTTTTTACATATACTCTTGTAATAGGGCAAGGGGTTGATTGGCAGACAGCTTTGGGTGTTGTATTTATTTCAGGTATTGTTTTTTTCTTATTGACCATTACAGGTATTAGAACAAAAATTGTACATACCATTCCATTGTCTTTAAGATTGGCAGTTGGGGCAGGAATCGGCTTGTTTATTGCTTTTATAGGCTTCAAAAATATGGGGCTTATCGTTGATAATCCCGCTACATTAGTCGGTATAGGAAAATTTTCACCAACTGTGATTATAGGTATTGTAGGATTAATAATAACGGCTATTTTAGAAGTTAGAAAAGTGAAAGGAGGTATATTTTATGGAATTATTATTACGACATTAATTGCTTTCTTTGCAGGCCAGGTAACTGCACCGGATTCTTTTATCTCCATGCCACCATCCATGGAGCCATTACTTTTTAAATTAGATATAATATCTGCATTTAGTTTTGCTTTAATAGGAGCAATTTTCTCTTTTATGTTTGTTGATTTATTTGATTCGGTGGGCACCATTGTAGCTTGTTCGTATGAGGCTGGTTTTATAGATAAAAAGGGGAAGGTCAAACATGTGGATAAGATATTAGAAGCAGATGCCGTAGCTACAATTATCGGTTCTCTTTTAGGAACGAGTACTACAACTACTTATATTGAGTCCGCCTCGGGTATTGCCAATGGAGCTAGAACTGGTTTTGCCTCTGTGATTACTGCCGGGTTATTTATACTGGCATTGTTTTTTGCTCCCTTAATAGGCGTGGTCCCGGCTTATGCTACAGCCCCGGCTCTAATAATCGTAGGTGTGTATATGTTTAAAAATATTAAAGAGATAAACTTTAAGGATTTTACAGAAGCTATTCCAGCCTTTCTAACCATTATTTTGATGCCACTTAGTTTTAGTATATCTATAGGATTGTCTTTTGGATTTATATCCTATGTTTTGTTGAAAGCAACTACCGGAAAGGCTAAAGATGTGTCAGTATTAATGTGGGTTATTGCCCTATTATCGATGCTTAATTTATACTTGACATAATATAATGCACCGTTAAATATTAGAATAATTGTCTAATTTGTGCAAGGGAAACCATTTCGTGTACTATAGATTTATAATTAAAGGAGAAGTATAATAAAAACGAACAAACAGTATGGAAAATTCTAAAAAACAAACAAATGGAGTTATTTATGGTTTAAATGATAAACCACCTTTCTTTGAAAGCTTTTTCGCAGCTTTACAACATGTATTGGCAGTATTTGTTGGTATCATTACGCCACCATTAATTATTTGCCATGCATTTGGTCTAGATATTAATGATACAAGCTACATTATTAGTATGTCGCTCGTTATTTCAGGAGTGGCTACTTTTATTCAAGTTAGAAAATTTGGACCTGTAGGTTCCGGTTTATTGAGCATTCAAGGGACAAGTTTTACATTTTTAGGTCCAATAATAGCAGCCGGTATGGCTACAATAAAAGGTGGTGGATCTCCTACAGATGCATTGGCAGTTGTATTTGGAGTAGCTTTAGTAGGTTCTTTTATTGAGATGATTCTCAGTCGTTTTTTAGAATATGCAAAAAAAATTATAACACCACTTGTTACAGGGATTGTTGTAACTTTAATTGGGTTAACTTTAGTGAAAGTTGGGATAATAAGTATGGGCGGTGGTTTTGGAGCGATTAAAGACGGGAGTTTTGCAAGTTTCCAAAACTTAGCGCTTTCTTTTAGTGTTATGTTCATTATAATATTTTTAAACAGAGTTAATAATAAGCATTTACGTATGAGTTCTATTTTTATCGGACTGGCAATAGGTTATATAGCTTCAATAATGATGGGATTGATAGATTTTAGTAAACTGAGTTCACTTGATGCTGTAACTATTCCCAGGCCTTTAAAATATGGATTTGATTTTACATGGGGAGCCTTTATTCCCATCGCAATTATTTATTTAATTACAGCTATTGAGTCTATTGGTGATTTAACAGCTACTTCAGAGGTTTCCGGTGAACCGATAGAAGGGAAAGTTTATTTTGATAGGATTAAAGGCGGAGTGCTGGGAGATGGTGTTAATTCTTTTATAGCTGCTATTTTTAATACATTTCCAAATACTACTTTTAGCCAAAATAATGGTGTCATTCAATTAACAGGAGTTGCCAGTAGATATGTCGGCTATTTTATTGCAGCTATTTTATTGGTTTTTGGATTATTTCCAATCGTAGGTGGTGTTTTTAAAATTATGCCAGAGCCTGTTTTGGGAGGAGCGACAATTGTTCTGTTTGGTACAGTTGCAGCTGCTGGAATTCGTATTATTTCATCCACAAAGATAGATCGTAGAGCTATGATAATTCTCGCTGTTTCTTTATCTATGGGGTTAGGAGTAACTCTTGTTCCCGATATTTTAAAAAATATGCCGGAGATTATTAAGAATATTTTTAGCTCCGGAATTTCAACGGGTGGGATATTTGCTATTTTCTTAAATATCCTATTACCACGATCTAAATAAATTCCAAATATTAACAAACAATTAATTTATAATTTATAAATTCTCAAAAAATGAAGAAACTACTTTTTATTATTTTACTTTTAGCTGGCTCTACTTCTTTTTCACAAAGTCTTGATTTACACTATGATTTTGAGCGCGAATGCTTAACCACAACTATGGAAATGTTTAGACCGGACAAATTAGGGAATACTTTTTTCTTTATTGACATGAATTATGGTGAAGGTGATGTGGAAGGAATAAGTAATGCTTATTGGGAAATTGCCAGAGTTTTTAATATAAATAAATTCCCTATTGGTATTAATCTTGAATATAATGGTGGTTTTGGACGTTTTTATACTGATGAAGGTGATAAAGCTTTTGGAATAAATAATGCATGGCTTATAGGTCCTGTTTACTCGAAAAACGCAAAAGACTATTCAAAAGGATTTACGGTAAAAGCCCTCTATAAAGGTATTCAGGGAGCTGATGTTGGATTTGGCTACCAATTTACGGGTGTGTGGTACCTGCATTTTTTAAATAAAAAAATGACATTTAAAGGCTTTGCGGATCTTTGGAGACAAGATTCTGATTTTAATTTTGATGGAACTGTGGATGCGGAGCATGTTTTCTTAGCTGAACCTCAAATTTGGTATCATATTCACAAGCATTTTGATGTTGGTGGCGAAGTAGAATTATCCAATAATTTTGGGAATACAGAAGGTTTTAAAACGAGACCTACTATTGCTGTAAAGTGGATATTTTAATAAAATAAAAGAAGTT
>JAOZTK010000072.1 GCA_029942185.1 Flavobacteriaceae bacterium | reverse complement strand
AGTAAATTCAATTACGCAGTAAAATGGATTCTTTTTTATTTGTAGGATACCCACCAGGGATCAGCGACCGTAGGGAGCTAATCCCTAAAGCTAATTTTGAGATTAGCAACAATAAGGAGCTAATCCAAAAACTTATAAGTAAATGCAATTACGCAGTAAAATGGATTCTTTTTTATTTGTAGGATACCCACCAGGGATCAGCGACCGTAGGGAGCTAATCCCTAAAGCTGATTTTGAGATCAACGACAATAAGGAGCTAATCCCTAAAACTTATAAGTAAATTCAATTACGCAGTAAAATGGATTCTTTTTTCTTTGTAAGATACCCACCTAGGGATCAGCGACCATAGGGAGCTAATCCTGAAGTCATCTTAATTATAGACACTTACGGAAACTTAATATTTTCAAAAGTAGGACAAGCAATTTCTCTGGTTTTTTCTTAAACAGCACCTTTGCTATTTGAATTTGATAATAAGAAAAAAAAATGAACTATATTTTGCGTCTAAAATCCAATTTATATGCGAGTTTTAATTACAATATCCACAATCGTTCTCTCCTTTTTATTTATTGCTTGTACAGGAGGAAACTCAAAAAAAGAAAAAAAGGAAAGTCACAAACCCTACATTATTGATAATACAAAAGCTTCAGTACAAAAGGTTTATAAGATTAATAATGACAGTATAATTATAAAGAATCTGTTAGAAAACGGAGTTATAGAAAACCACAAACTGTTTGCTATAAATGTATTACATGATTTCTATAGAAACCGTGGTTATCAAGTTACATGGATACGTAAAAACAATATCGATCAAGCGCTTCAAGCTATTTCCGACATGTATTATGATGGATTAGATCCTGAAGATTATCACTATTCATTATTAAGAGATAAAGCAAAACAATTTAGTCAGACAAAAACTATCAATTCTTCAGAGTTTGCAAAGTTCGATATTCTTTTATCCGACGCGGTTATTACTGCGAATATGCACTTAATATCCGGAAAAGTAGACCCGGAATCTTTAAAAAGAAAATGGCATGTCAATGAGAAAAATCATAAGGGACGTTATGCCGGTGAGGCAAAAGCTCTAGAAAAAGCCATAGAACAAGGAAATATCGTAGAAGAATTCAACTCCCTAAAACCAAAACATTTTATGTATACCGGTTTAAAAAAAGCCTTAACTGAATACCGTGAATATAAGGATAAAGGAGGATGGAATCCTATAAACTCGGGGGAGACTCTAAAACTAAATGATAAATCGATTCGTGTTAAGCAACTTAGATCACGTCTTTTAGCCACAAACGTCCTAGACAAATACGAGGGTGCAAATGACAGCATATATGATACTGCTCTTTTTGAACAAGTGAAGCGTGCTCAAAAAAAATATGGTATACATCCGGATGGCAATGTCGGCAAAGAAACTTTAAAAGAATTAAATGTTCCAGTAGAACACAGAATCGAACAAATCAAAGCTAATTTAGAAAGAGCTCGTTGGGTTTTATATGATTTAAAAGATAAATATATCGCTGTAAACATAGCTGCCTTTGAACTTTATTTTATCGATGACAACAAGGAAATACTAAAATCGAGAGTTATAGTCGGAAAAGATCATACAAAAACAACTATTTTTAAAGGAACCATGAAATATATAGTCATTAACCCTACCTGGAATGTCCCTCGTAGTCTGTATGATGGCTATATCAATAAACTCAAACACAACCCGGGTTATTTCAGCAAAAAAAATATGGAAGTAGTGACGACTAGCGGTAAACCTGTCGCGATTGCAGGCAAAGATTGGAACAATTATACGCTGCATAATTTTCCCTATATGTTTCGTCAAAAATCAGGACCAAGTAATGCTTTAGGCTATATTAAATGTATGTTTCCCAATGAGTATTCCATTTATATACACGACACTCCTTCCCGATCTCTCTTTGACAAAGATAAAAGAACCTTTAGTCACGGCTGTATCAGAACAAAGAAAATACGTAACGTAGCAGAACTATTGCTCCAACCAAATCATGATGGATGGAATCAAGAAAAAATATCTAAAATAATAAAGGGTGGAAAAACCACTACTGTTTCCTTAAAAGAACACATACCGGTACTTATTATTTATTGGACTTCCGGAGTAGATCTTGATAATAATTTCTACTTCAAACCGGATATTTATCAACGCGATGGAGAACTTATCAAAGCGCTTAATAAAAATTTTGAGAAATAGTCGTCTTGATACAGAGCTAATCTTACATCAAAACAGTCATCATTATACAAACATTTCAATCTGAGAACATCCTTACGCTATCTTAAGAAATAGTTCAAATAGAAATATCCGAATTGAAAAAAATGATTATCTAAAATTTTCAAATTCAAAAAAATATTCTATCTTTAGCCCTTGAAAACTAATTTTAAATTAACTATTACAATGAAAAAATTATTTACAATCTTGGCAATAACAGGATTATTATTTTTGGGAACTACCCAAAGCACTTATGCTCAAGAAGAAACAACTAAAACAGAACAAGTAGCAACTGACGATGCACCACAATCTTTCCGTCAGGAATTAAAACAACGTATGATTGAAGGAGGGCCTTTCTTTATGGGAATTGTCTTACTCGTTTTAATCTTAGGTCTTGCTATTGCAATTGAAAGAATTATTTATTTAAACTTATCAACTACGAATACTAAGAAATTAGTAGCTAGTGTAGAAAAAGCCTTGAATTCCGGTGGAGTTGATGAAGCTAAAGAATTATGTAGAAATACGAAAGGGCCTGTTGCCTCAATATTCTACCAAGGATTAGACCGTGTTGACGAGGGTATTGACAATGTTGAAAAAGCAGTTGTCGGCTACGGTGGAGTACAAATGGGATTGTTGGAGAAAAACATTTCATGGTTGTCTTTATTCATTGCTCTTGCTCCAATGCTTGGATTCATGGGAACAGTAATCGGTATGATTTCTGCCTTTGATAACATTCAAAAATCAGGAGTTATGTCACCTGCAACCGTTGCCGGTGGGATTAAAATTGCCCTTTTAACAACTGTATTTGGACTAATTGTAGCAATTATTCTACAAATATTCTACAACTATATTATATCTAAAGTTGACAGTATTGTAAACAATATGGAAGATGCTTCTATTCAATTAGTAGATTTATTAGTAAGAAGAAAATAATAATTATCTAAAAATATATTTATCATGAATAAACGTTTTTCAAAAATATTAATGATAATTACCCTTGTATTGGCATTAATTGGCGCAGTACTATATTATCTGTCTTCTGATGGTGCGGATGTTGCAATGGGAAATTATGTAGGATACGCCTTTTTATTGTTGCTTGTAGCAGCAGGTCTTTCCATTATTTTTTCTTTACTTAATATGGTAAAGAAACCCGCATTGCTCAAAAAAGCTTTACTCTCTCTAGGTGTTATGGCCATTGTTTTAGCTATCGCCTATTTTTTGGCTGATGGAAATGCGGTTTATGATGCCTCCGGAAAGATTTTTGAAGGAAGTGAAGGTGGGATCTCAAAATGGGTAGGTACTTTTATAAATTATAGCCTAATATTATTGGCTGTAGGTGCCGTATTATTCCTGTTTGATATGATAAAAAACCTTGTAAAATAGCAAATTATGTCAAGAAGAGTCGTACCGGAAATTAATGCAGGGTCTATGGCAGATATTGCCTTCTTGCTTCTTATTTTCTTCTTAGTGGCAACCACTATGGAAGTTGATGGAGGTATTGCCCGTAAGTTGCCTCAAAAACAACCGCCAAATCAAATTCCTCCACCGAAATTAAAGGAGAAGAATGTGCTACAAATTGCCATTAATCGTAAAGACCAGTTATTAGTAGAAGGAGCGCAGCGTGTAGCTATTAAAGATTTAAAACAAATCACTATTGACTTTATTGATAATGGTGGTGGTGTAGGTAATAAAGACGTTGGAACTTGTGATTATTGTAAAGGAGCTAAAAGTCCTTCATCATCTGATCACCCCAACAAAGCAGTTATCTCTTTAAAAAGTGATAGAGGGACTTCTTATGGCGCTTTTATTGCAATTCACGACGCTGTTGGACAGGCCTATACTGAACTCAGAAATAGAGTTTCTAAAGAACGTTATGGCAAATCTTATGAGGCTTTAATTAAACAGCAAAAAAGTGATAAGTCACAAAAGTTGAAAGATAAAATCAGAGCAATTAAAGCTCTTTATCCTGAAATTATCTCGGAAGTAGAACCAACTGGAAATTAAAACACAACTGAAGTATGTCAAAATTTAAAAAACAAAAAAAAGGATTGCCACCAATCTCTACGGCGTCTTTGCCAGACATTGTTTTTATGTTATTGTTCTTTTTTATGGTATCGACAACCATGCGTGAAACAGAATTAAAGATTAAGCAACCCACCTTACCACAAGCACATAACGTGAGTAAGTTTGAACATAAAAACTTGGTTAGTACTGTTTATATTGGTAAGTCCTTAGACCCCAATAATGAAGGTGATGTCATTCAATTAAACGATAAAATCTCAAGGGTTAGTGATATTAAAACATTCATTTTTAATAATCGTGAAAAGTTACTAGAAGATGAGATTCCTTTTATGACCACTTTGTTCAAAGCTGATGTGAATGCGAAAGTAGGAACAATTGCTGATATTAAACGCAATCTACGTGATATTGATGCGTTAAAAATCAGTTATGCAGCTGTTGAAAAACAAGATTAAGTTACAATTGTAACTAAATATTTCATAATAGTAATAGTTTATAAAGGCAATCCTTAACGATTGCCTTTTTTTATAGTAATTTAAATTCATCGAAATTTCTACCCAAACTTGAACCTAAGAGTTAATACATATTGTTTAGTATGAAAACACTGGTCTATTTTGTTGCTTTTATCTATTTCGGTCTTGCTAATATTGCTGCCCAAGACAGTTTGCTTGTAGGTCGTAAATATTTCGAAGATCAAATTTATGCCGGGTTTACCTATAACATTCTAAATTACAAATCAATAGATTTGCAACAAAAAGG
Source organism: Flavobacteriaceae bacterium (assembly GCA_029942185.1). GTDB lineage: Bacteria > Bacteroidota > Bacteroidia > Flavobacteriales > Flavobacteriaceae > DQTL01. The sequence continues at coordinate 5,375 of JAOZTK010000072.1, read as the reverse complement.
TATTTCTACAGGTTTTCATCTGGGATTTATCAAAGATTTTCCTCTTAATAAAAAAGGAACCTTTGCTTTAGGGTTCGGATTTGGATATAGTTATAATAAGTATTCACAAAATTTGAAAATCCAAAATCAAACGCCCGAGTTCGTTCTTATCTCAGAAGACTACGAATACGATAAAAATTTATTTAGTACCCATGCAATAGAGATTCCGATTGAATTGCGTGTATATCGCTCCTCCTCACCTATAATTACTAAATTTTTCAGAATCTATTTAGGAGGCAAACTTTCTTATATCTTCCATTCTAAAAGTAAATATACGAGCCAAGATGAAAGTATTATAATAACTCCTCTTCCTTATGTTAATAATTGGCAATATGGACCCTATTTAGCAATTGGTTGGGGACCTTGGAATTTGTATACCTATTACGGACTTGCGAGTTTATTCACCAATGCTCCACAAACTGAAACTTTAGATCCTAATCAGTTAAAAAGTCTTGAAATTGGCTTGCAATTCTATATATTTTGATAAAGTATTGGAACGAATAACTGCAAGCTCACCCCGATTATAATACCCAAAATCACTTCTGAAAACACATGTGCTCGTAAGTTTATTCGTGCATTTGCGATAATTCCAAATAGAACAAAAAGTATCGCTATTAAAAATAAAAAATTTTGATGAAAAACCATACTTAAATTTATCACAAAACCAATTAAACCTCCAATACCCACCGTATGAATACTCACCTTAATACCAAACCATAAAAAACCATAAACTACCAATAAAGCAAGTCCTCCGGCAATAAAATAGATAGCTAATTCATTTATTACTACTATCTTAAAAAGCATTTTCCCTATTAATATCGCTAAAAAAGAAAATAGTAAAAGTGGAAATTTTCTTTCATCAATAGTCCGCAAATGAAAAGATTGAATGAACTTTAATTTTTTCATAACAAATAAAAGCAGACTAGGTAGTATATAAGTTCCTATAAAAACGATGAACAAAATAGTTATTTTATTTTTATCAGAAATGTATCTTGGGATCGTAAATAGATAAAAAGCACTGATAACTAAAGAAAATAGTATTGGATGTAAAAAAGAAGATATTATTCGGTGAATGGACATTAAGTTTCAGAATTTTTTACAATTTATTCAATTATTTGACAAGTATCTTAAATCTATAAACCCGATGAACTTGTAAAAAAAAACAATTGATTCTCACAAGCAACATAATAAATTAGAGTCGAACATCTCAGGTTTATAATTCTTTTCGCAAACGAGCAACCGGTAAATCTAATTGTTCCCGATACTTCGCAATTGTTCGCCTGGCAATTGGATATCCTTTTTCTTTAAGAAGTAACGCCAACTTTTCGTCAGTTAATGGCTTACTCTTATTTTCTTCAGAAATAACAATCTCCAATATTTTCTTGATTTCACGTGTAGAAACATCTTCTCCTTTTGCATTTTTCATCGATTCAGAAAAGAACTCTTTGATAAGCTTTGTTCCATAAGGCGTGTTCACATATTTACTATTAGCCACCCTTGAAACTGTGGAAACATCCATCCTTATCTCATCAGCAATATCTTTGAGAATCATCGGTTTTATATTTAAAATATCCCCGGTTAAAAAATATTTTTTTTGATAATTCATAATACTGTTCATCGTCACTAATAATGTTTGTTGACGCTGCCTTACCGCATCAATAAACCATTTTGCCGAGTCTAATTTTTGTTTGATGAACTGAACTGCATCTTTTTGTGATTTTGATTTCTCTTTGCTTTCCTTATATGCCTTTAACATATTAACATAGGTCCGAGACACGTGCATTTCAGGAGCATTACGAGAATTCAAAGTTAATTCTAATTCTCCATTGACTATACGAATCGTAAAATCAGGTATTATTTGCTCAGCTAATTTGTTACTTCCGGCATAGGATCCTCCAGGCTTGGGATTAAGTTTTGAAATTTCTTTTATCACATTTTTTAATTCCTCTTTATTGATGTCGTATTTATCTGTTAACTTTTTATAATGCTTTTTAACAAAATGCTCAAAAGCATTTTCCAGAATATCAATCGCCAATTTTCTTATTGATTTTTTCTTTTTGTTCTTGAGCTGAATTAAAAGTGTTTCTCGTAAATCTTTAGCACCCACACCTACAGGCTCTAATTTATGAATGACTTTCTTTAACAGAGTTGCCACCTCCTTACGAGTTGTGATTATATTTTGTGTAAAAGCCAAATCATCAACAATATCTTCAATATCACGACGAATGTATCCACTCTCATCAATACTTCCCACTAAAAACTTTGCCACTACATATTGATGTTCAGTCAATCGAAATGTATTTAATTGACTCTTTAAAAACTGGTGGAAAGATATTCCTGCAGCATAAGGCATTACATTTTCTTCGTCGTCCACTGAATAATTATTAGCTTTTGTTCTGTAGTCAGGTATTTCATCATCACCTAAATAATCGTCCACATTAAAATCTTCTTCGTTATCCGATGTTTCGTCATATTCGTTTTCATACAAATCATCATCGCTATTTTCTGATTCTTCTTTCCCTGAATCAAGTGCAATATTTTCTTCAAACTCTTGTTTAATACGTTGCTCAAATGCTAATGTGGGCAATTGTATTAACTTCATCAACTGAATTTGTTGAGGAGAAAGCTTTTGTTGAAGTTTATATTGTAGTGATTGTTTAAGCAATGTGTTAAAAGTTTAAAAATGAAAGTTTAAAGTTACAATTATTTCTAAAATTCCGCATTCTGTGGCGTTCTCGGAAAAGGAATTACATCACGAATATTAGACATTCCTGTTACAAACTGAACCAATCTTTCAAAACCTAAACCAAAACCACTGTGAACAGCTGTTCCAAAACGACGGGTGTCTAAGTACCACCATAATTCTTTTTCATCAATACCAAGTGCTTTTATCTTCTTTTGTAACACATCCAATCGCTCTTCTCGTTGTGAGCCTCCAACAATTTCACCAATCCCCGGAAACAAAACATCCATAGCACGTACTGTTTTACCATCATCATTTAAACGCATGTAAAAAGCTTTGATATTTGCCGGGTAATCAAAAAGGATTACCGGACTTTTAAAATGTTTCTCTACTAAATAACGTTCGTGTTCACTTTGCAAATCTGCTCCCCATTTGTCTAATACATATTTAAATTTTTTCTTTTTATTGGGTTTTGAGTTACGTAAAATATCAAATGCTTCCGTATAACTCACGCGTTTAAAACTAGTACCCAATACAAATTGTAATTTTTCCAACAAAGACCATTCGCTTCGTTGCAAACTAGGTTTTTGGGCTTCTTCTTTTACAAAACGATCATTTAAAAATGCCAAATCATCTCGACAAGTATCCATCACATATTTTATAAGATTTTGAATAAAGTCTTCAGCTAAATCCATATTAGCATCCAAATCATTAAATGCCACTTCGGGTTCTATCATCCAAAACTCGGCTAAATGCCGGGTTGTATTAGAATTTTCAGCTCTAAAAGTAGGTCCAAAAGTATACACTTTCCCTAATGCCATCGCATAGGTTTCTGCTTCTAACTGTCCTGAAACTGTCAAATTAGTTTCTTTTCCAAAAAAGTCCTTGGAATAATCAATCTTTCCGAATTCATCTTTTGGTGGATTTAGAGGATCTAGAGTAGATACTCGAAACATCTCTCCCGCTCCTTCTGCATCTGAACCAGTGATAATAGGTGTATGTAAATTGTAAAACCCGTTTTCTGTAAAATATTTATGTACTGCAAAAGACAATGCCGAACGTACCCGCATCACAGCACCAAATGTATTTGTTCTTACTCGTAAATGTGCATTTTCACGTAAAAACTCGAAACTGTGTTTCTTGGGTTGTATCGGATATTCCTCCGGATTTGAATCACCAAGTATTTCAATTTTTGACACTTTAATCTCCACAGATTGTCCTCTCCCTTGACTTTCTTCAAGCAATCCCTTAATAGCAACAGCAGAACCGGTTGTGATACGTCTTAATAGTGATTCTTCTGTTTTTTCAAAATTAATGACACACTGAATGTTATTTATTGTAGATCCATCATTAAGTGCAATAAAACGATTTGCACGAAAAGTTCGAACCCATCCTTTGAGCACCACTTCCATTCCAATTTTTTTTGATTGCAATAAATCTGCTACACTTGTCTTTTGCATTTTATAGTTTTATATTTAATTTGCAAATATAGTTTATTGATTGTTAGTTTCAAGTTTTATCTTATTTCTTGTTCTTTGATTAAAAATAAATCAAAAAAAACTAAAAGCATTCTTAAATAAATTCCTTCTTTTTTACTGTTAACAAAACACTACATTTTAAGAAAAAAACCTGATAAAAAGATTTAAAATCAACAATCATTAACAAAGATTTCGTTAAGCTTATTATTTTTGATTATTCTGTAATTATTTTGATTTTTTTTACATTAAAATGAATTTAAATCTTTAATTTTGCAGTCAATTATTAATTCAATAAATATTTAAATAATTTTTAATTTTTTTTCTTATGAATGTCAATAAAATAATGAACTCATTAGAGGCAAAACACCCTGGAGAAAAAGAGTATCTTCAAGCTGTACATGAAGTCTTAGAATCAATTAAAGATATATACAATGAGAATCCGCAATATGAGAATGCTAAAATCATTGAAAGACTTGTCGAACCTGATCGAATCTTAACATTTAAAGTTTCTTGGTTAGACGATAATGGTACTGTACACGTAAATATAGGATACCGTATACAGTTTAATGGTGCCATTGGCCCCTATAAAGGTGGGTTGCGTTTTCACCCATCTGTGAATTTATCAATTTTGAAATTTTTAGGTTTCGAACAAATTTTTAAGAATGCCTTGACGACCTTACCGATGGGAGGAGGAAAAGGAGGATCTGACTTTAATCCAAAAGGAAAATCAGATACTGAAATTATGCGCTTTTGTCAGGCATTTATGTTAGAATTATGGTCAATTATCGGACCGAATACAGATATACCTGCAGGTGATATCGGTGTAGGTGGTCGTGAAATAGGTTTCTTATACGGAATGTATAAAAAATTAGCAAAAGAACACACCGGCGTATTAACCGGAAAAGGGAGCAATTGGGGAGGTTCTAATATGCGTCCGGAAGCTACCGGTTACGGCAATGTATACTTTGCACAAGAAATGTTAGCTACAAAAAATGATAATTTTAAAGGAAAAACTATTGCTATTTCCGGTTTCGGTAATGTAGCTTGGGGAGCAGCCAAAAAAGTGACAGAACTCGGTGGTAAAGTGGTAACTATATCCGGTCCTGATGGTTATATTCACGATCCAAAAGGATTGAATGCTGAAAAAATTGACTACATGTTAGAATTGAGAGCTT
>JAOZTK010000071.1:2702-10842 GCA_029942185.1 Flavobacteriaceae bacterium | reverse complement strand
ACAGAAACACTCAAACATTTTTTATTATGAAAAGAATAGTAGTTACAGTTTTATTTGCATTGGTTTGTACAGGATTTGTCAAAGCACAAGATGTTTATTTTGGCCCAAAAGTCGGAGGAAATCTCACGAATCTAACCTATTCAGGCGATAATGATTTTTTTAGTAATAACCAAATGAAACTTTCCTCGCATTTTGGTGTTTTTGGTGAATTTGTCATTACGGATTTCTTTTCAGTACAACCCGAACTCCTCTATTCCACTAAAGGATCCTTATTTGATATAGAAGGAAATGATGAATTTAAATCCGCTTATGTTTTTAAGTATTTATCCTTGCCTGTCGTTGCAAAATATTATGTTACGGAAGAAATTACTATAGAGGCAGGACCTCAAGTTGCGTATCTTTTAAGTGCGAAAAATGTAGAAACAAGTGAAATTTATGTTACCAGCTCCGGTAATGAAGCCGCTTCTATTGATATTAAAGATGAGATACAGCCTTATGATTTGGGTGTTACAGCCGGTGTAGGTTACTTGACAAAAACCGGTTTTTATATCAGTGCTAGATATAATATGGGTTTATTGAATACATTTAAAGACGATCCCGTTGCCACTTTAAAAAATGGCGCTATTCAACTGTCAGCAGGTTTTAGTTTCCGATAATTATCTTTAAAATGAAAATTGCCATCATCAATGGTCCCAATATTAACTTAGTTGGGAAACGTGAACCCAATATTTATGGGGAACAATCTTTTAAGGAATTTTATAGATCTTTACGGAAGAAGTATCCCAAAATTGGTTTTATACATTTCCAATCCAATATTGAAGGCGAAATTATCGATAAGCTACAAGAAGTAGGTTATTCCTATGATGCTATTATTTTAAACGCTGCAGCTTACACACATACGTCCGTCGGGATAGGTGATGCTGTAAAAGCGATTAGAACTCCAGTTGTTGAAGTACATATTTCCAATGTATGGGCGCGTGAAGAATTTAGACATAAGTCGTATATTTCTTCTTACGCTAAAGGCGTGATTGCCGGTTTTGGTTTGCAGAGTTATGAGTTGGCTGTAAAGAGTTTTTTGGAAAACGACTTGTAAATGGGAATTTTTCTCCCATCAGGGAGGAAATATGAGTAAAATAAAATATAGTAACTTTATCCCTTATAAAAAGGCAAACGTACCACTTTAGCCAAGATGGTTTTCTTACGGATTTGAAGATAAATTTCACTGTCAGCTTTACTAAATTCTTTCGTCACATAACCCATTCCAATTCCTTTTTCTAAAGAAGGACTCATGGTTCCGGAAGTAACTTTACCTATTGTATTGCCATTCGCATCTACAATTGGATAATCCTTACGGGGTATGGCTCTTTCTTGCATTTCAAAACCGACTAGTTTTCGCGTTACACCATTTTCTTTTTGTGCTTTTAATTCCTCAGAATTGACAAAATCTTTGGTGAATTTCGTAATCCAGCCCAATCCGGCTTCAATTGGAGAAGTAGTGTCATCGATATCATTTCCGTATAAACAGAAACCCATTTCTAGACGTAAAGTATCGCGAGCAGCTAAGCCACAAGGTTTGATGTTAAAAGCGGCTCCCACTTTGAAAACGGCATTCCAAATTGCCTCGGCTGCATGGTTAGGCATGTATATCTCAAATCCACCACTTCCGGTATATCCGGTTGCTGAAATGATAATATTGTCCAACTCCGCAAAAGTTCCTGCTTCAAAAGTGTAGTATTTCATGTTTTCTAAATCAACTTTTGTCAATGATTGCATAGCTTTGGCAGCATTAGGCCCTTGGATAGCAAGTAATGACATCTCATCGGATGAGTTTTTTATCTTGACACCTAAATCGTTGTGTTTGCTGATCCAGTCCCAGTCTTTTTGAATATTAGATGCGTTGACAACCAACATGTATTCGTCATCTGCCAATCTGTAAACGAGTAAATCATCTACAATTCCTCCGTCTGCATTAGGGATGCAAGAATACTGAATACGACCAACGTATAATTTTGACGCATCATTAGACGTTATTTTTTGAATCAATGCAAGGGCGTTTTCTCCTTTTAAATGGAATTCACCCATGTGTGAAACATCAAAAACACCGACACTTTTTCTAACAGCCAGATGTTCGGCCGTAACTCCTTCGTATTGTACGGGCATATTGTATCCGGTAAATGGGACCATTTTGGCCTCTAAAGCTTTGTGTATGTGTGTTAATGCAGTATTTTTCATCAAATAATTATTTAATTGTTTTGTGTTGTAAAAAATTTCGTGGTTTTTACAAGGATTGCAAAGTTACAATACTTGCAATAAAAAAAGCAAAATTTTATACGCTAAATCATTCCTTTTTTTTATATTCGTTTTTAGAAAAATGTATTCAAATCCTTTACATACAAAAATCAGCTATTTAAAAGGGGTTGGTCCTGCTAGAGCCGAACTTTTACAAAAAGAATTAGGTATTAGAACCTTGGGTGATTTAAGTAATTTTTTTCCAAATCGCTACATTGATAGAACACAGTTTTATAAAATTAGTGAATTGCAAGATACTAAAGTAGAGGTTCAAATTGTCGGAAAAATAACGGCGCTACACACCGTTGATCAAAAAAGAGGAAGTAGATTGGTGGCTATTTTTTCGGATGAAACCGGTAGAATTGAGCTGATTTGGTTTCGAGGAGCTAAGTGGATTAAAACAAATTTGAAATTACAAACCCTATACGTAATTTTTGGGAAAGTCAATCGGTTTAACAATGTCTTTTCGATGCCGCATCCAGAGATGGAACTGCTTACGGATTATAATAAAAGTTTACAAACAGCTTTGCAACCTGTTTACCCATCTACTGAGACATTGATAAAAAGGAGCGTTTCGAATAGAGCGGTTCAAAAAATCATGCAACAATTGTTTTTGACTTATAGGGGTGCGTTTAAAGAAACACTCTCCGATGAAATCATTCAAAAACAGCATCTTATTTCAAAGAATGATGCCTTATTTCAAGTTCACTTTCCTGAAAGTCAAGATTTATTGCTAAAAGCACAAAAACGACTAAAGTTTGAGGAGTTGTTTTTTGTCCAATTACAATTGCTCCGAAACAATTTGATTCGAAAAACGAAAATAAAAGGATATGTTTTTGAAAAGGTAGGGGATTTTTTTAATGACTTTTATAAAAATTATTTACCATTTTCACTGACAGATGCACAAAAACGAGTGTTAAGAGAGATTCGCAAAGATTTGGGTTCTAATGCTCAAATGAATCGCCTCTTACAAGGAGATGTGGGTTCAGGAAAGACAATTGTTGCAGTCTTGTCTGCTTTAATCGCATTGGATAATGGCTATCAGGTGGCCATAATGGCTCCGACTGAAATATTAGCCATTCAGCATTTTAATGCAATTTCTAAATTGCTGTCTGAGATGTCTATAGAAATTCGATTGTTAACGGGTAGTTCAAAAACAAAAGAGAGGAGAGAAATTCACGAGGGTTTAGAAAGCGGAAAGCTTCATATTCTTATAGGGACACACGCCTTAATAGAGGACAAGGTAAAATTCAAAAACTTAGGTTTGGTCGTTATCGATGAGCAACATCGATTTGGGGTGGCTCAACGTGCCAGAATGTGGAAAAAGAATGATTTGCCTCCGCATATTTTGGTCATGACGGCAACTCCAATACCGCGAACACTTGCTATGAGTGTTTATGGTGATTTGGATATTTCGATAATTGATGAATTGCCACCGGGACGAAAAGAAATAAAAACTGCCTTGCGTTTTGATAAGAATAGATTGGCTGTTTTTCAATTTATGAAAGAGGAAATAGCAAAAGGGAGACAAATTTATGTCGTTTATCCACTTATTGAAGAATCAGATGCCTTTGAGTACAAAGATTTGAAGGATGGTTATGAAAGTATAACACGAGAATTTCCAAGGCCTCAATATCAGGTGAGTATTGTGCATGGAAAAATGAAACCAAAGGATAAAGAGTATGAAATGCAGCAATTTGTCGCAGGAAAAACACAGATTTTGGTAGCGACAACCGTTATAGAAGTTGGAGTAGATGTCGCCAATGCCAGTGTAATGATTATCGAGAGCGCAGAAAAATTTGGTTTGTCACAATTACATCAATTAAGAGGAAGAGTTGGACGTGGTAGTGATCAGAGTTATTGTATTTTAATGGCGAGCCACAAATTGACAAATGATGCCAAAACACGTTTAAATACAATGGTAGAAACCACAGATGGTTTTAAAATTGCAGAGGTAGATCTAAGATTACGAGGACCCGGAAATTTGATGGGAACCCAACAAAGCGGTGTTCTCAACTTAAAAATTGCTGATATTATTAGAGATAGTGATGTTCTTAAAATGGCGAGATATGCGGCACAAGATCTTTTATCAGAAGACCCAAATTTAGAATTTCCTAATAACAAAAATATTCTAAACACCTATTTGGAGATTGAAAGAAGGACAGGCGCTTGGGCAAATATTAGCTAGATTAGGTTCGGTTTGTTTGTTGTCTAATCAAGTTGAATAAATCATTCCTAGGTCCTACAACTTCTTTAGTCGCCATAGCCCATATATTTATATATATACATACATACATACAGTCTTCGTCGTGATGTTAATTACTTTGTTAAAAACAAACAAGACAATCTTGTTTTATGCAAGTCAGCTTATTGTAATTTTAAACCTGAATAAATTACCCGGAATGAGCGAACAAAAGATTCGTTTTATAAGGATCCCTATTAGCCTTAGGATTCAAATTTGTTAGATACAAGATTGTGGATTTATATTATGAAGAGCAAAATAACCCGAGTTTAAAGCGTTTTGAAAAAATGCTAAGGACAGATACTGTTTACTTTTTTGATTCTTCTGAATTTGAAAGAATAATTAAGTATTACATCGACAGCGGAAGAATAAATCTTGCTAAAAAAGCAATTTCGTTAAGTTTAGAACAACATCCTGATGCCAATGGCTTGCATTTGCTGAAAGCTGAGTTGCTTACAATGGAAGAAAAGTTTACAGATGCTTTACAATTGTTGGATAAAGTAGAAGCGATAGAACCGACAAATGATGAGGTATTTGTTCAAAAGGGATTGTTGCTTTCCAAGCAAAAAAAACACAATAAAGCCATTGACCTTTTTATTAAAGCTCTTGAATTATCTGAAGAAGACAACGTAGATATCTTATCATTAATTGGTATGGAGTATCTTTTTTTAGAAGATTTTGAAAGTGCTTTGTCTTTTTTTAAAAACTGTTTAGAAATTGATATAGAGGATTATACAAATTTGTATAATGTTATTTATTGTTATGATATGTTGGAAAAACAGCAGAGTGCAATAGCGTTTTTAAAACGACATATAGAAATGCAACCCTTTAGTGAGGTAGCATGGCATCAGTTAGGAAGACAATATACTCTTGTCGATAATTATACGGAATCCCTTGTTGCATTTGATTATGCTTTGTTAATTGACGAACAATTTGTCGGAGCCTATTTGGAAAAAGCAAAAGCCTTAGAGAAGTTGGGAAGGCATGAAGAAGCTATAGATAATTATTTGATAACTACAGAATTAGAAGATCCGACAGCTTATGTTTATTTAAAAATTGGAACTAATTTTGAGAAGATTAGTGATTTGAGTAAAGCGAGTACATACTATTTAAAATCAAATGAGCAAGATCCTTTTTTAGATAAACCTTTAATAGCTTTGACAAATTTATACTTCAATAGTGAAGACTATCAAAAAGCAATTTTTTACAGCAATAAACTACTTGAAATTAATGATGAGAATCCGGATTATTGGGAAATTTATGCGCAATCCAATCTTAAAATAGCATTTTTTGAAGAAGCGGCAAAAGCTTTCCAAAAGTGTATGGATTTGGGAGATTATTCCTTAAAGACTTTTTTATCCCTGGCAGATTCCTTCTATTTCCTAGGCGATTATAAGGATGCTATAAAAATTTTAATAAAATCTGAAATATATTTTCACAGGCATGCTGCTATAGATTACAGACTTAGTGGTTTGTATTTTTTAATTGGAAGTGGTAAGTTTGGAAAAAAGCATATTCTCAAAGCTCTTTCTATCGATGCTAAAAAGTATAAAGTATTTCAAAGTCTTTTTCCGACAATTCACAACAGTCTAAGTTTTAAGAAATTATTAAACAAATACAGGAATTCTCTTTAATCTATTCGTGTTTAAAATCTAAGATTATTTATGCAAAATCGGTCTTTATTTGATTATTTTATCATTCTCCTTAAAGGAATGGCTATGGGAGCTTCTGATGTTGTTCCGGGAGTGTCAGGAGGCACTATAGCTTTTATTTCAGGTATATATGAAGAGTTAATAGATAGTATCAGCGCTATAGATTTTTCACTTTTTGGCGTTTTCAAAAATCAGGGTATTAAAGGAGTTTGGAAAAAAGTTAATGGCACTTTTTTATTGACTTTATTATTAGGTATTGGTATAAGTATTTTATCTTTAGCTAAAGTATTGAGTTGGTTGTTGGAACATCAACCAATTTTACTGTGGTCTTTTTTCTTCGGTTTGGTGCTCGCTAGCATTTGGTTTGTTGGAAAACAAGTTAAGGATTGGAATTTTAAAACGATTTTAGCTCTTTTGGGAGGTGCAGTAGTCGCCTATTTTATCACGAAAATACAACCCTTAACAGGCGCAAATCCCTCGGCTTTGTATCTAATACTATCCGGAGCTCTCGCAATAAGCGCTATGATTTTACCAGGAATTTCCGGAGCTTTTATTTTGGTTTTACTAGGCGTTTATCACGTGGTTTTAAATGCGGTGCATCAAAGAGATCTTGTCACAATTGCTTTGATAGGGTTGGGTGCAGTTATTGGTTTACTTAGTTTCTCTAGAGTTTTAAAGTATATTTTTGTACACTTTCGTGAGATGACTTTGGCGGTATTGACAGGATTTATTATCGGTGCTTTAAATAAAATATGGCCATGGAAGGAAGTCTTAGAAACAATCTATATCGGTGATAAACAGTTGGTGATTAAAGAACGCTCTGTTTTGCCATTTCAGTATTCAGGTGACAATCAATTATGGCCTGCTTTGGGTCTAGCCCTTCTAGGCTTTGCAGTAATTCTAATTTTAGAAAAATGGGGGCAACGTCAAAGTTAAAAAAAATACGAAAATTCGGATTGATTGGTAAAACCTTAAAACATTCTTTTTCGAAATCGTTTTTTACTAAAAAGTTTAAAGAAATAAACCAAATTCAAAATTCGTATCAAAATTTTGAATTTCAGACAGAGAAAGATCTGGCAGATTTTTTGCTAGAGGAAGTTTTTTATTTAAGCGGATTTAATATTACAAATCCGTATAAAGAGTCTATTATTCCGTATTTAGATGAAATTGAGAAAGAAGCAAAAATTATTCGAGCGGTCAATACGGTCTTTATAAAAAACAACAAGCTTATCGGTTATAATACAGATGTTTATGGTTTTTTCGAATCCTTAAGACCTTTGTTGAAAAAGGGAGATAAAAAAGCTTTGGTCTTGGGCACGGGTGGTGCTTCAAAGTCGATTGCTTATGTGTTGTCATCTATTGGTATAGTGCCTACTTTTATCTCAAGAAATCCGGAAAATGGAGTGCGTATTCACTATGATGATTTAAACAAAGACTTGATGGAAGCGAACCAGATTATCGTTAACTGTACACCGATAGGTACGATGCCGAATAGTGAAAAATATCCTGACATTCCCTATCAATATATAAACGAGACACATTTGGTATACGACTTAGTTTATAATCCTGAAAAAACGAAATTTCTGTTAAAAGCTGAAAAACAAGGTGCTCGTATTCAAAATGGTTTAAAGATGCTACAATTACAAGCTGAAAAATCTTGGGAGATTTGGAATTCTTAGAAGTCGGTTGAGTTTGCAATTATGATATAACCGGACTTTATTTTTTTGATTTGTCGGAACAGTATTTTCTTATAAACTTGAATTGTTAAATCTCGTTTATGCTAAATAGATCTCACTTGATTTAAAAAGGCAATATTTTTTTGTCAGATACAAGGCAATTGGTATCTTTATCGATTCATAGGAACTTTAAACATTACAATATGTTAGATGATAAAGATAATAAGTTGCCCGATGCAACTGAGAACCAGTCAGCTGATTCAAAAGAATCGGTAAAAAAA
>JAOZTK010000071.1:0-2602 GCA_029942185.1 Flavobacteriaceae bacterium | reverse complement strand
GTTGCCCGATGCAACTGAGAACCAGTCAGCTGATTCAAAAGAATCGGTAAAAAAAACAGCTAAGGAGAAGGAAATAAAAGAGCTTTCTTCAGAAGTTGAAAAATTAGAGGAAAACATTACGGATAAAGAGTTAACAATACAAGAAAAGGATTCTGTTGACGAAGATGAAACCGGGAATAAAAATTCAAAAAGTGAAGATGCTGATGAGGAAATTGTGCTTCTTGAAACTAAAAATGAGAAGCCGGAAGAGGTGACAAGTAAAGAGCCTGAAGTTGAAGAAGTTAAGGAAGAGGCTAAAGTAGTTAAAGTAACTGAGGAAGAAGTGACTAAAACCAAAGATGCTGATAAGGAAATTGTACTACTTGAAGCTAAAAAAGAAAAGCCGGAAGAGGTGATAGGTAAAGGGGCTGAAGTTGAAGAAGTTAAGGAAGAGGCTAAAGCAGTTAAAGTAACTGAGGAAGAAGTGACCAAAACCAAAGACGCTGAAAAAGAGTTAGTAGTTCCTGAAGATAAAGAGGAAGGTAAATCACAAGTCGCAGTTGATGAGGTTGAAAAACATATTGCAAAAAAATTAGAAAACTTACACAAAGTTTCAGAAGTGCCGATGGAAGATTATAAGGCACTTAAGTTGGAAGGTGTTGTAGCGGTTATCAATGATTTAATTGAAAAACATCCGATACAAGCGATAAAAAAGCATGTAGATGTGTTAAAAAAAGTATTCAACAAGAATTTTGGAAATTTGTTGAAAGAGGCTAAAAAAGAATTTTTAGACCAAGGAGGTAATACGATTGATTTTTATTATAAAAATCCAATTCAGGAGCAGTATAATAAGTTGTTATTTGAATATAAAAAGAGACTAAAAAAATACTACAAAGAGCTGGAAAAGAATTACGAAGAAAATCTACTTAGGAAAAACAATGTTATAGAAGAACTAAAGGATTTGATTGATAACGGAGAGGCAAATTCTATGTATAAGCAATTCAATACGATACAGGAAAAATGGAGGGAAATTGGACCTGTAGCAAGAGAGCATTACTCTAATTTGTGGCAAACTTATCATTTTCATATAGAACGTTTTTATGATTTACTTCATTTGAGAAATGATCTACGTGACTTAGATTTTAAACACAATCTAGAAGAAAAAATAAAGTTGATTGCTCAAGCTGAATCCTTATCACAAAGTGATAATATTAAAAATGCTTTTGACGAATTACAAATTTTACATAGACGATGGAAAGAGGAAATAGGTCCGGTAGCGCGTAAAGATAGAGAAGATGTGTGGGACCGATTTAGTGCAGCCACTAAAAAGATACATGATAAAAGGCATGAGTTTTTTGATGGATTAAAAGACAAATTTAATGAGAATTTACTAAAAAAGGAGTCGCTTATCGATGAAATAAATGCTTATGATACGCTCAAAAATAAGACACACAGAGACTGGCAGAGAAGTATCAAAGATTTCGAAGGTTTTCGCGAGCAATTCTTTGCAATTGGAAGAGTTCCTCGTTCCAAAAATAATGCTATTTGGAATAAATTTAAAGAAGTGACCAAAGAATTTAATAAAAAGAAAAACACTTATTATAAAGGAATAAAAGAGGAACAACACGAGAATCTAAATCGTAAAATAAAGTTGGTAGAAAAGGCGGAATCTTTCAGAGAAAGTGAAGATTGGGATACTGTGACGGAAGTGATGAAAAAAATACAAGCAGAATGGAAAACAATAGGGCATGTGCCACGCAAGCATTCCGATAAAATTTGGAATAGGTTTAAAGAGGCCTGTAACCACTATTTTGATAAACTTCATGCTGTTCAAGATACGGTAAATGAAGAAAAATTTGAAGTTTATACGGAAAAGAAAAAATATTTAGAAGTTTTAAAAACGAAAATAGAAGAGGAAAAATTTGTTCCGGATTTAAAACAATTAAAAATCTATATAAAAGAATGGAATGAGTTGGGCGTAGTGCCGATGAAACAAGCTTATATAAATGGCAAGTTTAACAAACTTTTAGATGCTTGTTTTGAAAATCTTTCGTTGGATAAAAAGGAGAGTACGATGATTCGATATCGTAATATGATTCAAAGTTATGTAGAGCTGAAAGAATACAGAAAATTGGATTATGAAATTCAAATTGTTCGAAAAAAAACAGATGAAATCACGAAGGAAAAGCAACAATTAGAAAACAATATGCAGTTTTTCTCAAATGCTGATGAATCAAATCCAATGATAAAAAAGATTTTAAAAACGATTGACCGATATAAAAGTGATTTGGAAATATGGGAGGCGAAACTACGATTTTTAAGAACTTTAAATGTATAGTGTTGCCGGTTAAAATCCTAATTGAATAGTGTGTTCCTATTCGAAAGCCTGAAATTAGAAGTTATGTGCTTCAAATTTCAGGCTTTTTATTTCAGAACAAGTTGTCATTGATTCTCAAAAATATTTTAAATCTGAGTTTGGCCTAAAGGGTATAAAATGCAATAGCCCGAACTGCAGATTTTAAATTGATTTGACAATTCTGTTAAGAGTCTGACTAGGTCTCATTGCGGTGCTTACTTTGTTAAAATCAGGTTTATAATAACCACCAATATCTTGAGCTGTCCC
>JAOZTK010000070.1 GCA_029942185.1 Flavobacteriaceae bacterium | reverse complement strand
GAAAAGTATGGCGATAAAGGACTTGCAATTATTGGGATTGACCCAATTGACACGAAAGAAAAAGATGACATTGAAAATTTTTTGGGAAAACGAGGAGTAACTTATACAGTCTTATTAGGAGGAGAAGATGTAGCAGTGGATTATAATGTATCTGGTTACCCAACAATGTATATGCTAGATAAGGATGGAAATACTATTTATTCCGAAATTGGATATGGGGAAGGAGTTAAGGAAGAGCTTGAAGCAATAATTGAAAATTATTTATTCTAAAGCAAGAAAGCACAACATTGGCTACAAACAATTGTTACAGCGGTGAATGCTTGAAAAATTGACTAAATTTGAAATGATAAGAAAAAAATGAAATCTTGTGCTATGAAATTCACAACTGTTCGTAGCCGAGACCGTTGGTGATAATTACGGCATACATTTTGATAAAACAGTGATAAATATAAAACGAACTAAATTTTTACGAAAATGAAAAAAACTATTATTTTTTTTAGCATTGTATTGGCTATCATTTCATTTACTTCTTGCACAAAAGACGATATAGAAATTGAACCTTACAAAACTGGAATTATTAAATTTGAATATCAGAAATCAACAATAGTTAATGGATTGACAACTGTTAAAGACACAATTGTAAAATTTACTTCTATTGGAAATAATCCTAATCAAGCAGATAACTATGGCTATTCAAACTCTTCAATTCCTTGGGTTATAATGGAAAGATTAAACCCTGATAATTTTTCAAACCGTGGAATAATTTTCTTCTCAGGTACAAATCTGAATTCATTAACTATGCCTTACACTTTTAATCATCAGGATATAAATATGGATGCGCAAATTAACTATGTTGTTGACGAAAAAATAATAATTGATAATACTGGACAGCAGATTTCTGTTACTAACACATATGCAGCTACGACTTATTCCAATAATTTTGAATTAATAATTTTATCAAAAGACAATAATAGACTACAAGGGACTTTTGATGGAGAAATTAAAAACCAAGACGGTGACATTATCAATGTCAAGAAAGGAATGTTTGACATCCAGATTGTTGAAAAACAACTACCACCAACACCGGTAATCGTTGCACAAGCAACACAAAACAGTAAAAAAATGACACTTTAGGTCATTTTTAAGCAAACTTCACTTTTTTCTGTGTAAATATTTGTAATTTTTCGAAAGGCTTATTTGTACTGTAGCCTTGCCCTTTTTAGGGAAAGCTACAGTACCATTTGCTAAAGTTGTTTTTAGAGTGAGTAGCGTTCTGTGAGCAGTTTACTCAAAGATAACCTATGATAACGCGTATAATTTTTTATATTTTTTTTCGTTTGTGCCACTATCAAAATATGAGTTTGTGCGCAGACTCCCGTTGTAGGGCATTTTGACCGAATCACAATCGTATTAAATTGAATCATACCGTATCATAACTATCGGATATCTATCGAATAAAAATGGATCATATCGTAATCATTATTGAAAACATTTGATACATTTACAAAATGAAAAATAGAGTTTACACATTCAAAATAAATATTGATGGGAAATTAATCAGACTGATAAGCCACCTATTGAGATAATATGCTAACTTTGACTATTGAAATATGAGTTTGTGCGCAGACTCCCGTTATGGGCAATAAAGAATAAACAACTGACATCATTTGGGAAAAATTGGAAAAATAAGAAAGGAAAAATATCCCAGTTTAATTGACATTTAATAGTAAGCTTCAGCACCATTTATTATTTACTTCTAAATCATAAAAAAGATGAAAAAAGTGAAACAAATTCTTATGAAATTTCCAGAATACTATTTAGTCGTTTTAACAATTCTTGTAGGATACACACCACCATTTGGTTTCAGTCTTATATCTATAGGATTAGCAGCTGTTTTAATTTTTCAAATTGTATTTAAGAACAAAATATCTGGACTTTTAATAGCGAGTATTTTCCTTTTAATAAATCTGTATATGCTTGGTGCTTTAATTTCAGAGTTCAATGAGTTTCCAGAATTTAATAATAGTGCGAAACAATTGTTATTCGTAGGATTGTCACTTTGGAGTTTAAATATATTATCATCAGGAGTTATGATTTACAAATATTCAAAGACTGAGAGTGTGAATAATTCTCAAATAGAATACAAACAACAAGAAGCCTAAATTAATAAAAGAAAAATTAATAATATAATAAAGAGTAATTATGAAAACAATATTTAAATTAGGATTATCTTATATCGCTATTTTATTGACTTTAGCCTATACATCTGCAGAACAAGAGGTTAAAACTGAAATCAACAAGGGTTTAATTGTATATTATTCTTTTGACGGAGATGCTAATGATAATAGCGAAAAACAAAATCATGGAATTATACATGGTGCTGAACAAACTACTGACAGGAATGGGGAAAAGAATAAAGCTTATAGTTTTAATGGTAAGAGTAACTATATTGAAACAAAATATGCGTTACCGGATATGAAATCTTTAACTGTTTGTTTTTGGGTTAAGATTGATACTTTAAATAAAAATATTGTTGTTATTTATCATGAAGGAGATAATGTTGGAAATAAAGATTTGCAATTCTACCATAAATCAGGAAAAATGTTTTTTAAAACAAAAGATGATAATATTCTGTCAACAGATAATTTAAGCATTGAATATAATAAATGGTTTCATGTTGTTACGGTTGCTGATGCAGAGAATAATAAAAAACAAATATGGATTAATGGGGAAAAAGTTAAAGAAAATTCAAGTTGGACCGGGGTTGCTAATATTAACAATCACTACAAATTTCAAATAGGTCAATTCGCAGACGGTACTACTAATAAATGGGGAACGAGAAATTTTTTAGGTGCTATGGATGATTTTAGAATATATAATCATGCCTTAATAAAAGAGGATATTGAAAAATTGTATATTTCAAAATAAAATTGCTTAAATTACATAGGCTAACATAAAATACAGCTCATTTGGCAGATAGTGCTAAATATGAAGTTGACAGCAATAAATAAACATAGTGGTAATTTGAAAATTTAGAGTGTTTAAATGCCAAACGCACCATATTCAGAACGTTGTACTTCTCTCAATAAAACCTAACGAATAATGACAATACTCTATATAACTGCTGTTGTTTCTTTGCTTATTGAAATGGGCGCTATTTTTACTTTAGTAAAAAAATCTCCTATTAAATTACTCTACTATCAATTTAGAAAACCTTTAATATGGGGTGTTTTTTAGAGTATCACGAATAAAAAGAACTACCGTCAACAATGCTAATCATTACACAAGAGGCAAAAATCTGAATTGACTTTGCAAAACCTTTGAGGAGTAGCGAAAAATATTTATGCGAATTCGGATTTAAAACTACCTCGAATAATTTGGGGCTTCCTTGGTAATTGTCACATCATGTGGATGACTTTCTCGCATTCCTGCAGCAGTAATCTGAATAAATTTTGCTTCCTTTAAAGCTTTGACATCGGTTGCCCCACAATATCCCATTCCGGAACGTAATCCTCCAACGAATTGGTGCATGGTTTCATGCAATTCACCTTTATAGGGCACTCTTCCTACAATTCCTTCCGGTACTAACTTCCCAACATCGTTTTGATTGTCTTGAAAATAACGGTCTTTACTGCCTTTTTTCATAGCTTCAATAGAACCCATACCACGATAGGTTTTAAATTTTCTCCCTTCGTAAATTATGGTTTCTCCGGGTGATTCTTTGGTTCCTGCTAATAATGAACCCAACATCACACTATCTGCACCGGCTGCCAAAGCTTTAGGAATATCACCTGTATAACGAATCCCACCGTCTGCAATCACCGGAATACCAGAATCTTTAATTGCTTTAACCACTTCAATTATCGCCGAAAGTTGTGGATATCCAACACCTGCAACAATACGAGTTGTACATATTGAACCCGGACCTATACCCACTTTTACAGCATCTGCTCCTGCATCTACTAAAAACTTTGCAGCCTCACCTGTTGCTATATTTCCCACGACAACATCCGTATTTGGATGAGATTTTTTAATTTTTTTAAGTGTTTTAATCACTCCCGCACTATGCCCGTGTGCCGTATCAATCACCAAAGCATCTACACCTTCCTTTACCAAAGCTTTAGCACGTTCTATAGTGTCTCCCGCTACTCCGATGGCTGCCGCTACTCGTAAACGTCCATAGTGATCCTTGTTTGCATTTGGATTTTCCCGTACCTTGATGATGTCTCTAAATGTAATTAATCCAATTAAATTGTAATCCACGTCAACAACCGGCAATTTTTCTATTTTATGTTTTTGTAATATTTTTTCTGCTTCCTGCAAAGAAGTGTGCTCCGGAACCGTTACTAATCCCTCCGAGGTCATAATATCCGTTATCTTTTTTGTACTGTCTTCCTCAAAACGCAAATCACGATTGGTTACTATACCAATCAACTTGCCTTTTTCTACAACCGGAATCCCACCAATACTGTATTCTGACATCAATGATTTTGCGTCAAAAACAGTAGAATCAGGAGCTATTGTAATCGGATCTTGAATCATCCCCGATTCAGAACGTTTCACTCTTTTAACTTCACTTGCTTGCCACTCAATAGACATGTTTTTATGTAAAACACCTATCCCTCCCAGTCTTGCAATAGCAATAGCCATTGCCGACTCAGTTACGGTATCCATCGCAGCAGAGATAATGGGAACATTTAAAATGATATTACGTGTAAAACGTGTTTGGATATTTACCGCTGTGGGTAGTACTGTTGAAAAAGCGGGTACGAGAAGTACATCGTCGTATGTGAGTCCTTCACCTACAAACTTATTTTGATTGGAAACCATAATGCAACTAAATAGAAATTAATTGCGTGCGAAGGTAATAAGAAATTTTAAACTGACGATTTTTGATTGACTATTATTGAATCTTATATTGACAATCACAATTATATCTTACAACTTGAGTTCTGCAAAAAATATTCTGATATTTTTCTTGTAAATTTCCACCTTCTCTTTCCTTTTATATAATTTTACTTAAGAGTTTTCAAATAACTAATAATTACTTTTCTGATATCGTGAGCTAATTCATCTTTCGAAGGATGTGTAATCTTGACAACTCCTTTATTCTCAGTATTTAAAAATGGAATATCATACCCCTTTAATAAATAATCACTCATTACAACTGTATAGGTTTTGCTTTTGTCAACAGGCTTACCTGAATTAGACCATTGCTTGGAAGCCTTGTCGTAAGTAAAATTCAAACGTTGTAAAAAGGCTCCTTCACCTTTTTTTATACGGCCATAATTAAGCACCTTTTCTAACAGATTACCCTTAATTTCTACTTTTATAAGACTTCCTCCAAAAGGTAGAACCCTAAAAATATCGACACTTGTTATGGCACCCGACAGATAATCGTCTATACGTATGGAACCACTATTTAACAGGACACCATCAACTTTATCATCATAAGCAAAAGACATTGCTTTTGTAATTATTTCACCTAAATTTGTCTGTTCACTACGTATTGATTTATCTTGTCCATCCAAAGGAGTTTTTGCATGATAGATTACATCATAGGCATTGTCCGTATACTTCGACAACTCTGCATCCATGATTCCCTTCCATTTTACTATTATTTTATTGAGCTTTTCATCCGCCTTGATATTAGGAGTAATGGCGACTAATTCACTTTTTCTATTTAATTTTTTTGTAGTTTTATTGTACTCAAATCTGTGTACATATACTGTTTTTGCATTTGCATCTGCTTTTGTAATTACAGAATTCCCAACAGGTACCAGCATATTTACATGTTCATGACCTCCCATAAATAATGACACTTCAGGTAGCATATTCGCTAACATTTTATCTTGAGATATTTTTACATGGGTCAAGCCAAAAACAAGATCCGTTTTTGGTTTTAAACTCCTGAATGCATTTTTTGCGTCTTCATAAAAATCATTATAAACTACATATTCAACCGGGTTTGCATTCAACGTAGCACTAAAAAAACCTATCTTAATAAAAACACCGTCTTTATTTTTTAAATCGAAAATAACAGTTCTTGGAATATCCTTTTTTACACCCTTTTTTTCAATATAAAAGGCTTCCTCTTTATCATTTATCTTGTGTTTAAGGTTGGTTGCAATCCATTTAAAATCACTGCTATTTATTCTGTCTTGTAATAACTTCTCCGACAAATCAAACTCGTGGTTTCCAAAAGTTACCAAATCAAAGTCCATCGCATTCATCACTTCTATCATTTGTCTGCCCTTTATTCTTTCTCCCTCAAATTTGATATTCGCCAACAAGGAGGGATTTAAAAAATCACCTGCCAAAAACATTAATGTATTAGGATTCTCTTTTAATAATTGTTGATGTAGCGTTTCTACCCGATCCATTCCTCCTACTTCCCCACCTTCAAGAGCTCCAATTTCATAGACATCATTTAATTGTAAAAAAGTAAATTTTACAATCTCCTCCTTTTTCTGACAAGAAATTGAATAAAAAGCAATCAAAAATATAAGCGCAATTCGTTGAATTATTTTCATTTTAAAGAATTTAAAGATGTACAAATTAAAGTAAAATTAATCGATCCACATCTGTTATACATCACTTTGTTCGAATTCCTTAAATTTAGAACCTTTGCTCGAACTCAGGTTATTAATGTGTTTTCCACTTGAAATCATTTGAAGTAGATATTAATAACCTGTATTCGACGTAATCTTAATAACTAAACACAATCATTAATTAGAGACTAATTTACAATAAAATATTATTACTATTATTATTTTTCTTAATTTTACCCCCTATTTAGTATCAATTTTTTTTTTAATTAAATTTTTTTACAATGCATCAAATAAAAAATGCTTCTTTAGTTATCTTTTTTATTACTTTATTTTCGACATTTAACACAATTCAAGCCCAGAAAATAAATGTAACTCAAATAAAAGAGCAAATTCATAACTATAAAAATGACATTAGAGGGCCCTACCACAGAATTAAATGGTTTTGTAATGACGGGGCAATACACAATGTTAAAGACCCTTGCGGGAGTGTTGGGGGAATTCAACACGCCACCTATAAATCTGAAATCGAAAGTTTGTCAAAAAACCATCATTTGCATTTTGGTAACATCTTATCTTATAATGAAATAGATAAATTTTGGGATAAAACAAATAATCACAGTCGCGTAAAGCAATACCAACTGGTTAAGTATCTATCAGGAGTTGATGATGGCTGGATTTATAGAAAAGGTCAGTATTACAGAGGTTCTATGCAATCTGAAGATGAAGAAGCATGGGGGAAAAAATTCTACCTTCATTTGTTAAAAGATCATAATGTATTAGCCTCTAATTATTATCTTGTAAAGGAATCCTTAAAAGACATTCCACACAAAGGAGATAGTAATACTGCACAATTAATCCGAAGTCAGTCTAAAGTTTTGGCAGAGAATCTGTCCAGTTTTATGAATATTCGTGTTAAAATTCACGGAAATCCCGACAAAACAGATATTGAGAGTGTCAAGCATTATAAAAGAACACATACGGGTAAATTAACCCAAAATCAAACGAAAAAAATAAATGAATTAATCCAAACACTCGAGGTATATTATACACCTGTCAGCGCAAAACATCTCGTCAATCAATTGAATGCTTTGCGTGGAAACTCTGTTTTGAAAAATATACTGATTCCCCTTCTAAACGAATATAAAGCATCTAATTCTATCAGTGATAAAGTTTATTACTTGGCCTCTATTCTTGCCGATATTCGATATAAAATTCCATCAGAAAACGCAGAAAATCGTTTGGTCTTATTAGACTTCGCTAATAAAATTGAAAAATCCTTATTTATTGAATCACAAGAATGGAAACCTGTTACTTTAAATGGATTGTTGAAAAAAATTCGTGTTTTAAGTTATGCCACTATGGGTTCCGGATTGATAGAAATCTGGGAATGGAAAAGCGTGCTTGATGTCTTAGGAGATCACAAGCTTCCGACTTCCATGTCATTACATGAATTGAACCAATTTTTGGTAAGAGCAAGAGGCATTGTTGAATGGAGTACCGCTATGGTAAAAGCCAACTATGAAGATGAAGTGAATCGTTATGCTTCTTTTGAGCCTAAAGCCTATCAATTTATTGATGACCGTATTCGTTCTTCCATCGTTTTAGACCTCGGGAACAGTGTGAGTAAATTAGGAACTATTATAACAAAGCATTCTGCCCTTGAAAATAAGGTTTTAAATATCGCTGGAGGAGCAAGTATTAGAGGCTTAAATCCGGGTTATGCATTTGGAGAATTAGTTGTCGCAAAAGGTTTAATAAAAAATATTGAATTCGATAAAGACAAGATTTATGTATTTGAAAGACCACCGGCAGACCTTAAACCCATTGCAGGAATCTTGACTGTATCTGAAGGAAATCTCGTTTCGCATGTTCAATTACTCTCTAGAAACTTGGGGATACCCAATGCTGCTCTATCCAATCAAAATCTTGAATCCCTTTTAAAGTTTAACGGTAGAAAAGTTTTTTATGCTGTTTCCGGCAAAGGTAATGTTATCATGAAATTGGAAAATGACATGACTTCAAAAGAGAAAAAACTCTTTTCATCCGAAGAAAGAGACGACAACAAAATTAGAGTACCCGTTGACAAAATTCAATTGAATCAAAGCGACATCATTAACTTAAGAGATGTAAAAGCCGAGGATTCCGGTAAAATTTGTGGACCAAAAGCAGCTAATTTAGGTCAATTAAAATTCCTTTTCCCGGATCATGTAGTAGAAGGTTTTGTCATTCCTTTTGGCATCTTTAGAAAGCATCTGAATAACAAAATGCCGGGAACAAGTGGTTCTTACTGGAATTACTTAAATGATACCTATACAAAAGCAAACCAAATGCGGAAAGAAAACAAAAGTCTAAAAGATGTAGACGACTTCCAAGTTCAACGTTTGAGCACACTGAGAAAAGCTGTTGAGAAAATGGACTTAAATAAAGATTTTATCGCTCAATTAGAACGGGAGTTCCAAACTGTATTTGGAACTAGTATGGGACATAAAGCCGTATTTTTAAGAAGCGATACCAACATGGAAGACCTAAAAGGATTCAATGGAGCCGGATTAAATTTAACGCTATTTAACATCCTTAGCAAACATGATATTATCAACGGTATTAAAAAAGTATGGGCTTCTCCATATACGGATAGAAGTCTGAGATGGCGTCAAAAATACCTTTTGAACCCTGAATACGTATTCCCTTCCATTGTCGTTATTCCCGGAGTTAATAATGATTATTCCGGTGTGGTAATCACAACAGGAATCAATGAAGGAGCTAAAGATGATATGACCGTAGCATTTAGTCGTGGTGTTGGTGGTGCTGTTGACGGACAAGCTGCTGAAACTAGATTGATTACTAAAAATAATTATAAGTTATTAGCACCGGCAAGAGAACCCAGTTATTTGGCGTTGCCTAATTCCGGTGGGACCGTTAAAAAGCATACTACTTTTGAAAAAGGAATTTTAAATAGTCGAAACGTACAATCTATCAGAGATTTGGTAAAGAAGGTTCGTTTAAAAGTTCCAAATCAAACAGATCCTACTTATAAAGGTGCATATGATATGGAAATAGGCTTTGAAAATAATAAGCTTTGGTTATTTCAGATAAGACCTTTTGTCGAAAACAAAAAAGCAATGAACTCGGAATATTTAAAATCCATTGCTCCAAAAATTAATTATAGCAAAAAAATCTCACTACATGAGAGTATTTAATTCAAATCTTATCAAATAAACAAACATGAAAAATATATTCAAATTATCTACAGTTTTACTAATTTCAACTCTATTATTAGGTTTTCACTATCCTATTAATGGTTTCAAAAACACAAAAATTAGACGCTTGTTGTACATGCAAAAATTAAAGGAAAGCGGGAAAAAAATAAAACGTATTCCTAGTGGTGCTATGCACGACTTGGATTATGTAAAATTAAACCTCCGAAACCTCAAGCATCAAAGTATGGATAATTTTTTAACAGAAGACGCAGAACTCTCTAATAAAATAAAAAGTGTACTGCCAAAGGGAAACTACTCCATTGCCGTTTTAGACATGACAGATCCTGAAAATGTTAAATATGCTGCAATCAATGAAAACAAAGGATATCAACCCGGAAGTGTCGGGAAATTAGTCGTCTTAAATGCTTTTTTTACTGAATTACAAAAAATATATCCTAATTCATGGGAAAAAAGAGCAGAACTACTTCGAAATAGAAAAGTAGATTCTAGATATTGGGGAGTCGGCGACCATCATACCATACCTGTTTACAACGTAGAAAAAGAAAAATTAATCAGACGTAAAGTAGTTGCTTCTGATGAATTTTCACTCTATGAATGGTTAGACCACATGGTTTCTGTCAGCAATAATGGAGCGGCTTCCGTAGTTTATAGAGAAGTCGTTTTAATGTCTGTCTTTGGAAAAGATTATCCAACTCTAACCAGTAAGGAAGCGGAAGGATTTTTTAAAAATATTCGAAGAGACAGTCTTCGTAATTTATCACACAGCATTATAAACGAACCGCTTCGTGATTTGGGAATTACAAAAGACGAATGGCGATTAGGAGGTCCATTTACACGTAATTCTTCCAATAAGGTTGGAAGAAAAGGAGGTAGCCAAGCAACTCCAAAAGGTTTGATGAAATACTTAATCAAATTAGAACAAGGTAATATTGTAGATTATGAAACAAGCCTTGAGATGAAACGTCTTATCTATTTAACCGATCGTAGAATTCGTTATGCAAAATCACCAAAATTAGACGATGCCGCAGTGTACTTTAAATCCGGTAGCTATTACAGTGGTGGTGGTGGAAAATATATGGGTAGTAATTTTAACTATATGAATTCGGTTATTATTGTCGAACAACCTAACGGCACTAAATATGCTGTTTGCTTAATGACCA
>JAOZTK010000069.1:5004-11051 GCA_029942185.1 Flavobacteriaceae bacterium | reverse complement strand
AAGGCTTATTTGGACGACTACAGCCTCTTTTATTTGTTTTAAACAAAAAGCAAGTTTTTGCTTGTAGCCTTAGCATTTTTAAACTTTACAAACATCAAAGTAATTTTTACTTTTGGGGAAATTTAAAAAGCTAAGTCCGCTAAAAGTTACTTATTGCCGTAATATGTTAACTTTGGCTCTCAATATGAGAGTTGGTGCGCAGACTCTCATTATCCACAATTCTAATATAATAAGATTAATTCACTTTTTTAGTGAACTTAAACTTTTAATTCATATCTTTGCACTATGAAAGAATTAGCCTATGGAAATTATTTTCGAAAAAGATTATCTACAACAACTTTATGAAGACGGTAAAGCAAAGAAAAAGAAATATAAGTTTCAAGCAACCGTCATAAAAAAGTACATACATACTGTTGACAAATTAAGAGTCGCTAATAACACTGAAGAATTATACCCTATTAAAAGCTTGAATTATGAAAAATTAATTGGAAACAAAAAAGGCATTGAATCTGTCCGAGTTGATAAAAAACATCGAATAGAATTCATTAGTTCTGTTGAAGGAGAAGAACCTAATACAATTACTATTTGCTCAATTATTGAATTAAGTAATCACTACAAGTAAAAAGGATAAAAATGACAACTACAAAAACAATTATACCCGCACAAGCAACTCATCCAGGAACATTAATTAAAGATGAACTTGACGTAATTCCTGAATTAAATCAAAGAAAATTAGCCAAAGAATTAGACGTTAAACCATCATTTTTAAATGAAATCATTAAGGGGAAAAGACCCGTGACGGCTGATATTGCAATTTTATTAGAAAAAACTTTAGGTATTTCTGCTGATTACTGGATGAAATTCCAATCTCAATATGAAATAGATAAAGCAAGAGTTAAACAAAAAAATATTAAAAAAATTAAGAATATTGAACTATGGAGCATAATTAAAGAATATGTTCCTGTTCTTTATTTTAAAAAATGTGGTTATCTAAAAGAAGATATTGCGAAAGATATTGAATCTATAAAAACAATTTACAATGTTAATAGTATTGATGGTTTAGTTACTTCTTTTTCAAAAAACAAGTATACTTTTTACAGAAAGTCCGAAAAATTAAAAATAAATGAAAAGAATATGTTTGCTTGGAGTTCTTTAGCTGAATATGAAGCAAAAAATCAAAATATAAATACATTTAACTTTGACAACTTAAATCAGTTGTGTCTAAATTTGAATACCATTTTCTATGAAAACAAAAATACGGTAGAAAGAGTTAAGGAAGTTTTAAATCAATTTGGAGTGAAAATGTTACTAATTGAAAAACTTGAAAAAACACCAATTGATGGCTTTTCATTTTGGTCAGACAATAATCCAGCAATTGCTTTAACTTTACGATATAACCGTATAGATAATTTTGCATTTACAATAATGCACGAAATTGCACATATTGATTTGCATTTAAAAAAAGACAGAAATCAAAAATTCTTGGATTTAACTAAAAAAGAAAATATTGATAAATACGAAAAAGAAGCTGACCAATATGCTCAAGAAAATTTAATCTCTAAAATATGTTGGAATGATATAATCGAAAACTATTTACCTCTTGATGATGACAAAATCAAAAACATTGGAGATAAATATAAAATTAATCCCGCTATTTTATTAGGTAGAATTTCATACGAAATGAATTACTACGCAATGCAGACCACAATAGATAAAAAAATGAACTAAGCTGTGGATAACATAGGTAATCGTTGCACAAGCGACACAAAACAGTAAAAAAATGACACTTTATGTTATTTTTAAGCAAACTTCACTTTTTTCTGTATAAAATATTTGTAATTTTTTGAAAGGCTTAAAAAGGCTTATTTGGACGACTACAGCCTCTTTTATTTGTTTTAAACAAAAAGCAAGTCTTTGCTTGCTTGTATTGGCTGTTTTCTGAATAAATTTCAAGTATTTTTTAAGATTATAAGCAATCTTAGCCTTCCCTGAAAATGTAACCTTACATTTTAACCTATTTGGGAAATTGAAAAAACTAAGTCCCGTATAAGCTACCTATTGCGATAATATGCTAACTTTGGCTATTGTATGAGTTTGTGCGCAGACTCCCGTTAGGCAACATAAAATAACTTCAATAAAATACGAAAAAATCAAATGTTTTACCTACCTTTGACGTTAGTAACGTAAAAAGATATGATATTATCATTTGGCTCTAAAGAAACTGAAAAAATTTGGAATGGAATTCGTGTAAAGAAAATGCCAATTGAAATTCAAAAGATTGGACGTAGAAAATTAAGAATGTTGAATAACTCTCAGGATATTTCTGATTTAAGGATTCCACCTTCCAACAGACTTGAAAAGTTAACTGGTAAACTAAATCAATATTATAGTATCCGAGTCAACAAACAATGGAGAATAATATTCATTTGGGAAAAAGGGAATTCAAGTGAAGTAGAAATAATTGATTATCATTAAAAGCAGAATTATGGAAAAATTAATGAACATACATCCAGGTGAAATTCTATATTTTGAATTTCTTGAACCTTTAAAAATAACGGCATATAGAATTTCTAAAGATTTGAAAATACCACAAACTCGAATTTCTGAAATTATAAGAGGAAATCGTAGGATTACAGCAGATACTGCATTGCGATTAAGTAAATATTTTGGAAATTCAGCAAAATTTTGGCTTGGTATTCAAAATGATTATGATATTGAAGCGGAGAGAGAATCAAAAGAAAATGAATTGAAAGAAATAAAGCAATTTGAGAACAAAAACGTTGCATAACACTGGTAATCGTTGCACAAGCGACACAAAACAGTAAAAGAATGATTTTTAACCTCGAATCCCGATTTTTGGCTGTAGAAACTCGAAAATTCTAACAGTCTTAATTTTGTTTTTTAGGGAAGGCTACATTTCCTAAAACTGTAATTAAAAAGAACATTACAGGAACCTTAAAAGTATAGACGTACTCAAAATCCCGAGCCTTCTACTTGCTAATCCCTTCCAAATCCAATAAAAATGCCTGTTCCCTAGCTACTTCTTTTAAAGCATCAAAACGACCGGATGCACCTCCGTGCCCGGCTTCCATATTGGTATGCATAAGTAGAAGATTTGAGTCTGTTTTGTACTCCCGTAGTTTAGCGATCCATTTTGCCGGCTCAAAATACTGTACTTGTGAGTCGTGTAAACCTGTTGTTATTAACATATTTGGATAGTCTTGAGCGACCACATTGTCATAAGGAGAATAGGATTTAATATATTCGTAAAACTCCTTTACATTTGGGTTACCCCACTCGTCGTACTCACTAGTTGTCAATGGAATACTATCATCGAACATAGTCGTAATAACATCTACAAAGGGAACAGCAGCAATAACACCGTTAAAAGTTTGTGGTGACATGTTTACAATGGCTCCCATCAATAAACCACCTGCTGAACCACCTTCGGCATACAAGTGTTTTGACGATGTATAGCCTTTTTCAATCAAGTAATTCCCACAATCTATAAAGTCTGTAAAGGTGTTTTTCTTGTGTAATAATTTACCATCATCATACCATTGACGTCCTAAGTATTGTCCACCGCGCACATGAGCAATGGCAAAAACAAATCCGCGATCCAACAAACTTAAACGAGAAGTGCTGAAATTCGGGTCAATTGTATATCCGTAGGAACCATAGGCATACAATAAAATAGGTGTTTTGGCTGTTAATTTCGTTTTCTTATGATGCACCATAGAGATGGCTACTTTTTTCCCATCACGTGCTGTTGCCCACAAACGTTGGCTTGTATAGTTCTTTTTATCAAATTTTCCGCCTAAAACTTCTTGTTCTTTTTTGATTTCGAATGTTTTTTCCTTCATATCAAAATCAATAATTGAAGAAGGTGTCGTTAAGGAATTGTATCCATAGCGAATAATTTCTGTATCAAATTCAGGATTGGCAAAAACAAAGGCCGAATAGGTTTCCTCGTTAAAAGGCAAATAATAATCCGCTTTAGCATCCCAACGTTTTATTCTAATCTTGTTTAAACCATTACTTCTCTCCTCTAAAACCATATAGTTTTTAAACAATGACATATCCTCTAACAACACATCTTTTCTATGGGGAATTACTTCTTTCCAATTGTCTTTTGATGTGGCATTTACATGCGTTTTCATCAGCTTAAAATTCTTTGCCTTGTCCTTATTTGTCAAGATATAAAAATACTCATTATAGTGCGCCAAACTGTATTCTAAATCTTTTTCTCTAGGTTGAAATACCTTAAAAATGTCATCGGGATTATCCGCATTTATATATTGATACTCAGTAGATAAAGTACTATAGGAACCAATGAGAATGTATTGTTCAGATTTTGATTTGGTCACATGAACTCCAAAAGTATCGTCTGCTTCAAAATACACTTCAATATCCTCCGAAGGAGAAGTTCCTAAAATGTGTTTAAAAATCCGTTCACTTCGTAAAGTAGTCGGGTTTTTTTGAGTATAAAAGAGTGTTTTATTGTCATTAGCCCAAACACTGCCTCCTGTTGTATTTTTGATTATTTCCGGATAGATTTTTCCGGTTGTTAAGTCTTTTATTTGAATGTTGTACTGACGGCGACTTACTGTATCTACGGCAAAAGCCACCAGTTTGTTATTCGGGCTTATATTCAAACCTCCTAATTTAAAATAATCCTGTCCTTCTGCCATTTGATTTCCATCAAACAGAACCTCTTCATCTGCTTTTAAAGATTCCTTTTTCCGAGCATAAATAGGATATTGTCCTCCCTTTATATAGCGTGTAATATAATAGTAACCGTTTTTTTTGTAGGGAACACTTTCATCGTCTTTTTTGATTCGAGCTTTCATCTCCTCAAACAACTCTTTTTGAAACTTTTTGGTATGCGCTGTCAAAGTATCGTAATAGGCATTCTCTGCATTGAGATAGGCGATAACTTTTGGATTCTCTCTTTCATTAAGCCAATAATAATCATCGGTTCTTTTGTCACCGTGATTGTTAAACTCTTTTGTTATTTTAGCAACTACGGGTGTTTTAATATTCGTTTGATTCATGGGTTTTTGATTGCAGGAAACGGCAAAAATAAGTGATAAAAATAGAATTGCGAATGTTTTCATAAGTTAAAATTTTATTTTTTTTTAATTAGCAAATCACCAAGTATTAAATGCTTTGATTATTATAATTAGTATTCTAGGTATTTAAAACTTCTAGAATGCTTTGAGTAGGTAGAAAATTTTCAAATACAAATTCAGTTCCCAAATCCTTTAATTTCCCATCCTTTAAAATATCAATTCCTATAAAACGTATTCCCAGACTTTTACAAGTTTCATAATCCCAAATCCCATCTCCAAAATAAATTATTTCAGAAAATTTATTCTTGTGTTTTTCTTCTGCTTGTGCGATGGCATGTAGTACAATTTCTTCTCTATTTATAAAAAAATCACTATTTGAATAGGCAACATTAGTCGGGTCAATTCCGATTTCATTAAGTTTAATAACACCTGATTGTTCCCAACAACCAGTAGCGATTCCCACTTCAAAATCCGAATGCTCTTTTATGAGCTTGTAAAACTGTAAAGCACCAGACACCTCTTTAAAAAGATTCGGTTGACTTATTCTTTCTTGAAGCAATTTTTCAAAGAAATTAAACTTCATCAATTCATGATCGGCAGCAGACAATTCCTTTTTAAACTCTTTAAATACGACATCTCTAGTAACTCCCCAATCTGTGACAGTGGTAAATTCATCCCAATTCATGTCAGTTATATCAATATCAAAAGTCTTGTCAAAAGCATCGATAAAGCAAATATCATCTACTTTTTTGGTATCCGTTAATGTACCGTCTATATCAAAAATTACTAGCTTCATTGTTTTTTACTACAAAGGTGAAATCTTGTAACTATCAAGATCTAAAGTTAATAGTTAGATTGTATTCTTAAAAAAACATAAATTGTACAAAGCTTGTAACCATGCACACAAGTTAATGTAGAACTAAGATTCTAATTTTTTCATAATCTCAGCAGTCAAGTTTGCTTCTTTCTCCAAAG
>JAOZTK010000069.1:3056-4904 GCA_029942185.1 Flavobacteriaceae bacterium | reverse complement strand
TAAGATTCTAATTTTTTCATAATCTCAGCAGTCAAGTTTGCTTCTTTCTCCAAAGTGTTTTTATAAACGGCTTCTGCTTTACTTAAAATAGTTTCGGCAAATTTTCTGTCTTTTAAATCTTTTGCATTGATTTTTACATTGAAATAAGCGCCCACTACGGCTGTTTTTGCACACAACATCCCTACTCCGGCGTCAGAAAGGGAATTCTGCAATCCTTTTGCTGCCATTTCTTCCATCACTTCCATAGATTTGTATGCGGTTTCCATAACTTGAAATGGAATTTCAGTAGCATACTGTGTTGCTTTTTCCAAAGCTTGTGCTTTTAACTCTTTTTCTGTATCTGTACTTTTCGGCATTCTAAAGGCATCGATAATTTTATTAAAAGCATTGGTATCTTCATCAACTAGGAATAAGAGCCTGTTCTTAAAAGTTTGACCTTTTACAGCCCAATCGGAAAAATATTCCCATTTAGCATCCCAACCGGCCTTGTGTGCTGATAAATTAGCGACCATGGTTCCTAAGGATACTCCTAAAACTCCGACATAAGCCGCTATTGATCCGCCACCCGGAGCCATAGATTCTGATGCTGTTTCTTCAGCAAAGTCTTTTACGGTAAAATCTACTAATTTCTTTTTATCGTCTTCCAATAAATATTCAATAATTCGTTCTCTAGGATTAAAAGATTTTAAATCGTCTAAGCCCAAGGATTTTACAGCAATTTTTATCTTTTCAGTATCTGAAATACCCAAAGAACGCTCTTGTCTTTCTAAGTAAAAATCACCGGCATCCAACATGGCTTGCAAAGGGATTAATCCAATCAACTCCGAACCGGTTACACGCAGACCTCTACGTGTTGCACTTTGAACGGTTTCGTCAAATGCTTCATGCATGGATGTAATGTTGATATTCGTTAGATTGTAGGAAATCTGAGCAATCCCATATTCTTCAATGAACCAACCCATGCCTTTAACGGCTTTTAATTTTCCGGGAATACGTACTGTATTGCCATCTTTATCGAGTACTTTTTTACCTTTGACTAATTTTACACGTCCCGCTTCTCTAATATCAAAAGCAATAGCATTGGCTCTTCGTGTCGAAGTAGAATTTAGATTGACATTATATGCTACCAAGAAATCACGTGCAGAAATGGCTGTGGCACCACTTTTTGCAACACTCTCGTTAAATTTTGCAGGGCCAAAATCAGGTTTCCAGTCCGGATTAGTCAGTTTTTTACGCAATCCTTCGTATTCTCCGGATCTACAACTTGCTAGATTTCTTCTTTTAGATTCCTTTGCAGCATTTTCGTAGAAATATATCGGAATAGCCAACTCCTTCCCTACTCTTTTCCCCAATTTGTGGGCATAAGCTGCAGTTTCTTCCATTGTAATTCCGGCAATAGGAACTAAAGGACATACATCGGTTGCCCCAAAACGCGGATGCTCACCGGAGTGTTTGCTCATATCTATAAGTTCTTGTGCCTTTTTAATCAATAAAAAAGCCGCATCAATAACCTTTTGTGGCGGTCCCACAAATGTGATTACCGTACGATTGGTTGCTTTTCCGGGATCTACATCCAGTAATTTAACACCTTCAATAGTTTCTACAACTGAAGTTATTTTATTAATCTTTTCTATATCGCGCCCTTCACTGATATTCGGGACACATTCAATAAGTTGTTGGATCATAGTTGTATATTTAAAGTCGCACAAAAATAGTAAAAAGGAGTTGTAATATTAAATTATTACATGTTTTTTATTCAGGGTATATACATATAATTCCCTCTAAAATAAAGTGGTAAAATACACATAAAAAAAACCGCTTACATTTTTGTAAACGGTTTTTATGATT
>JAOZTK010000069.1:0-2956 GCA_029942185.1 Flavobacteriaceae bacterium | reverse complement strand
CCATCACCACATTTCATCTCTTTCTTTGCTTTTGTGTCTTTTCCACACTTTCCTTCTCCACATTTGCCATCACCACATTTCATCTCTTTCTTCATGGATTTCATAAATGCAACCATTTCCTCCATACTGACAACTACATCGCCATTCGTGTCCATTTTACCAAACAACTTTCCATGTCCCAATTCAAACTCCGCTTTCGTCAAGAAATCGTCGCCATCCTCATTGATTTCATCAAAATGCGGACATTCTTCTTTTGTCAATTTTCCATCATTGTTTTTGTCTTTTTTCGTAAATTCATCTTTACTTGTAGCTGTAAACTCCTCCTTTGATAAACTTCCGTTTTTGTCAACATCCATTTCTGCAAAGTGATTTTCCAAACTGAATTCTTTCTTTTTATCCTTCTTCTCCCCACAGGATGTAAAAAGGATAAAGCTAAAAAGTAGCACAGTAAGAATCGATAATTTGTTAGTTAGTTTCATAATTTGTTTGTTTTTAAATTAATTGATTCGTGTGTAAAAATACTTTTTTTTTACTAAAAATAGATTATTTGCCATTTTATTCTAAAAACACAGGCTTGTCAATTTGCAAAATCGTGTTTCTGCTATTCACTAAATCTAATTGTATATCTTTGTTCTATCAAAACTTTTAAGTATGGGTATTTGGGTAAAAATTGGATTAATTGTCATTGTATTGCATCTTTTAATAGGCTTTGGTTGGATTATCTATAAATTAGCTCCTCGTCGAAAAAATAAAAGCAAAGACAAGAATGTCTAGGCCTAGCATAGAGAATCTTATGGATAACATGGGAGTCGCTTTACGTGAAAACAGGGAGCAAACCGCTAAAACGATTTTACAACACACAGAGTTGTTTTCAGAATTAATAAAGTTTGTTTTTAAAACAGATTATAAATTACACTACAAAGCTGCCTGGACACTTGAAATTGTTTTAGAGAAAGATTTAAAACGAATTTTACTTTATATTAATTACTTCACGGAAAATTTACATCAGTTACAACACGAAAGTGCGATACGACCTATTGCAAAAATAGGAAAATGGATTGCCTTTGCAACTGTAAAGAAACAAGATAAGGACTTTGTAGAAGGACTCAGTATGAAAAATATTGAACAACTTGTCGAAACAAATTTTGATTGGTTAATCGGTGATTTCAAAGTAGCTCCTCAGGTTTATGCAATGGATACACTATACTATTTTGGTTTACTGGACACACATAGATATAAATGGATCCATAAGGAATTAAAAAGCGTCCTGCTTCAAAATATACAAACAAAATCTCCGGCTTATAAAGCACATGCTAAGATGATACTTGCGTTATTAACTTGAGTTCGACTAAGATTTTAGTTATATGATAGGTTATAAAGATTAAAGACTGCTAAGTTAACCGATAGAAAACCTGTTATTTACTCAAAATTCTTTTTTATATGATTGCATAATTAAGCGGATTTCTTATAAAAACTGATTAGCTTGCTGTCAAATTTCTTAAGTTTGCACAAATCTTACAAACATGTCACTACTCGCCATATCACCAGTAGACGGTCGATATTCATCAAAAACACAAGCGTTCATTGAATTATTTTCAGAAAAAGCACTTTTTCAGTATCGAGTAAAGGTAGAAATTGAATATTTTATTGCTCTTTGTGAATTGCCACTTCCACAATTAAAGGAGGTAGATGAATCCGTATTTCCTACATTGCGTAAGTTGTATCAAAATTTTAGCACAAATGATGCAGAAAAGATCAAAGAAATAGAAAAAGTAACCAATCACGATATTAAAGCTGTAGAGTATTTTATCAAGCAAAAAATGAATAAATTAGGCTTGGAAAAGCAAAAAGAATTTATTCATTTTGGTTTGACTTCGCAAGATAT
The DNA here is from genome assembly GCA_029942185.1 of Flavobacteriaceae bacterium. Lineage (GTDB taxonomy): Bacteria > Bacteroidota > Bacteroidia > Flavobacteriales > Flavobacteriaceae > DQTL01. The sequence goes on along the minus strand of JAOZTK010000069.1, from coordinate 1,071 downwards.
AAACAATACTGCTGTACCCTTGTCTATCAAAGATGCGATTGATAATGTCTATAAACCTGAACTTTCAAATCTGTTGCTAAAACTCACCGATTTAGCTAAAAAATGGGAGGCGATACCTCTTTTAGCACATACGCACGGGCAACCTGCTTCACCAACTCGTTTGGGTAAAGAAATTCGTGTTTTTATCGAACGCATAAAACAACAACTCATTACGCTTGAAAACACTCCACATGCTGCTAAATTTGGTGGGGCTACCGGTAATTATAATGCACAACATGTAGCTTATCCGGAAATAGATTGGAAAGAATTTGGAACAAATTTTGTCGAAAATATTTTGAATTTACACCATTCTTTTCCGACGACACAAATAGAACATTACGATCATTTAGCAGGCTTATTTGATGCTCTAAAACGTATTAATACCATTCTAATAGATTTTAACCGGGATATTTGGACGTATATATCCATGGGTTATTTCCACCAAAAGATTAAAAAAGGAGAAATTGGATCTTCTGCAATGCCTCATAAAGTAAATCCAATTGACTTTGAGAATGCCGAAGGAAACTTGGGAATTGCCAATGCTTTATTTACACATATGTCAGCAAAACTACCGATCTCACGACTGCAAAGAGATTTGACGGACAGTACCGTTTTACGAAATGTAGGAGTGCCTTTTGCACACAGTATAATCGCGTTAAGTTCTACTTTAAAAGGAATTGATAAACTGATTGTAAATAAGGATGTTATAAAAAATAATTTGAACAACAATTGGGCGGTAGTCGCCGAAGCAATTCAAACTATTTTACGTAGAGAAAATTATCCGAATCCCTATGAAGCTCTAAAGAATCTAACGCGAAAGAATGAAAAAATAACAGAAGTTTCCATACATCAATTTATAAATAAGTTGGATGTTTCAAACAAAATTAAAGAGGAACTAATGGCAATTACACCTTTTAATTTTACAGGGATTTAGAAAATAATAATAAAAATGAACACAGGTGCAATTTATTGCACCGCTAACATTTAAATAACAATTTATGGCTTCAGGATTTTTTGCTCTTTTTGACGATA
>JAOZTK010000068.1:2134-11147 GCA_029942185.1 Flavobacteriaceae bacterium | reverse complement strand
ACTGCATACCACCAACTACTTCGCAATATTAACCGATCTAGTCTCCCTAATAACAGTTACGCGAACCTGACCGGGATAGGTCATATCGCTTTGAATTTTTTGAGAAATATTAAAGGATAACTCTGCCGCTTTATCATCACTGACCTTTTCACTTTCCACAATCACACGCAATTCTCTACCCGCTTGTATTGCATAGGCTTTTTGTACTCCTGTAAAGGCAAAGGCCGTTTCCTCTAAATCTTTTAAACGTTGAATATATGAATCTAATACTTGTCGTCTTGCTCCGGGTCGCGCTCCTGAAATGGCATCACATACTTGTACAATGGGTGCATATAGCGATTTCATTTCAGTTTCGTCATGGTGTGCTCCTATTGCATTGCAAACATCCGATTTCTCTCCATATTTTTCAGCCCATTTCATTCCTAATAAAGCATGTGGAAGTTCACTTTCTTCTTCGGGAACCTTACCAATATCATGTAATAAGCCTGCTCTTTTGGCCACTTTTGGATTTAAACCCAATTCAGCTGCCATAATACCACAAAGATTCGCTACTTCACGAGAGTGTTGTAATAAATTTTGACCGTACGAAGATCTATATTTCATTCTACCTACTACCTTGATCAACTCAGGGTGCAAACCGTGAATTCCCAGATCAATCACCGTTCTTTTACCCACTTCAGCTATTTCTTGACTAATTTGTTTTTTAGTCTTTCCAACTATTTCCTCAATACGTGCGGGGTGAATACGTCCGTCTGTTACCAATTTATGCATTGATAATCGGGCAACCTCTCTTCTTACCGGATCAAAACAAGATAGGATAATCGCTTCCGGAGTGTCATCTACAATAATTTCTACTCCTGTCGAAGACTCTAAAGCACGTATATTACGTCCTTCTCTTCCAATTATTCGGCCTTTAACACTGTCAGAATCCAGATTGAATACCGAAACACAATTTTCAACAGTCTGCTCTACTCCTACTCTTTGAATCGTATTTAACACAATCTTAGTCGCTTCTTGTTCAGCCGTTAGTTTGGCTTCTTCAATTTGTTCTTGAATAAAAGACATTGCATCTGCCTTTGCTTCTTCTTTAAGAGATGTGAACAATTCTTTCTTTGCGTCTTCCGCCGTTAGACCGGCTAAAACTTCAAGTTGTTCAACATGTCTTTTATGAACCTTCTCAATTTCACGTTTTTTCTTTTCGAGAAAATCCAATCGATAGTCGTAATCTTTAGATTTAAGATCTAATTCTTGATTTGTTTTTTTATTCTTATTAAGTTCTTGTGATACTTGAGATTCTTTATCTCGAACTCGTTTTTCAACATTCGTCATCTGTTTTTCACGTGAAAAAATGACCTTCTCATGTTCTAATTTTAACTCAATAAATTTTTCTTTTGCTTGTAAAATTTTGTCTTTTTTAAGAGTTTCAGCTTCTGCCTTAGCTTCTTTAATAATTCTCGAAGCAGCTCTTTGCGAATTTTTTATAGTGCCGGAGGCTCGTTTCTTTTCAATTATTTTTGCAATCAAAAAACCTAATGCTAGTGCAACTATTCCAATTATTATATGCGTTGTATCCATTGTTTTAGTATTATGACACACTAACTAAATAACTGGAAATTCATTTTTATATAATTGAATTCTGTATTTAAAGACGTGTCAAATTTGAAATAAAAAACCTGCATTAAAAGGGTTTCAAAAACTCCATTCAAACAAGTTTAGGGCTAACAACATGATCAAGTATCCGTTCGAAGACGGCACGCTTTAACACATATGACTCACCCTTTTGAATAAAATCGTGTTGAGTTTAACAACCAAAATTAATGCAGGTAGTAATTATTATTATATGTAAAGAACTTAATCTAATTGTTCCACTAATAATTGATGCAAATCTTTCAATTTTTCTGTAGCATCAGCTACAACATCATCGGTGTTCAATTCGTTTATTTCGAGAGTTGAAGCAAATTGCAGAGCACACATCGCCAACACATCTTGTTTATCGCTTACAGCATAATCCTGTTCAAAGCGAGTCACCAGATCATTTATCTTATCCGTTGCTCTTCGCATACCCTCTTCTTCATTTTGTGAACTAATATTAAGCGGATACACCCTATTTGCAATTGTTACTCGTATTTTAATCTTATCTCCCATAAACAAAAAAACTAATCACTCAATTGAGCAATACACTTATCAATTTCTTGAATTAGTATATTTATCTTTTTAGTGGTTTTTTCTTTATTATCACTACCTTGTATAGTTTTCGCATGCTGCAAAGAATCAAAATCTGTCTCTTGTTCTTGTATAAGCTGCTCTTTGATATTCAATTTCTGCTGTAATTCAACTAAATTGCGTCTGAGTATGCTGTTTTCTTCCTTTAAGAGAACATACCTTTTAACAACCAAGTGTATCTTATCTTCTAATAATTCAACGACTTGTGTTATTCTTTGCATCAAATATAATATCAATACTATCTTACAAATTTAAGAAGGCTTTTCCATTCATGCAAGTTTTTATAAGATATTTTGTATTATTCTAATTTTACAAGTAATTTTGCACTTAACTAATTGCTATCAATAATTAATATTTTAAAACAACCGGCTTTGTTCTCTAAACATCTATTTTCATTTTTAATGCTCTTCAATGCTCTATCTTTATGGAGTCAAAGTATTGAATATCCTCAGAATTACTTCCGAAAACCATTGGATATTCCAATAATTCTATCCGGGACTTTTGGTGAATTGCGCAGCAACCATTTTCATTCCGGAATGGATATTAAAACCCAACAACGAGAAGGCATAAAAGTATTTGCTACAGCTGCAGGCTACGTCTCTCGTATTAAGATTAGTAATTGGGGATTTGGAAAAGCTGTTTATATCACGCATCCTAATGGATACACTACTGTTTATGCGCATTTAAAAAAATTTGACACGAAGATTGAAAAATATCTAAAGAAAAAACAATATGAAAAAGAAAGTTTTAGTATTCAACTCTTTCCTAAATCTGACGAGTTACCGGTTTCAAAAGGAGAACTCATTGCTTTTTCTGGAAGTACAGGTGGGTTTTACGGACCTCATTTACACTATGAAATAAGAAAAACCGACGGAGCGATTCCGATTAATCCAATGTTATTCGGATTGCGTGTTGCCGATCATAAAAAACCGACAATTAATCAGCTTTACGCCTATCCGCTATCCCATGAAGCGCAGGTACACCAATCAGCAAACCCGGTTAAAATCAATTTTAAACCTCAAAAGAATGGCGACTTAATAGCTGATAAAGTTGTAGCCAGCGGTACGATAGGATTTGCAATCAATGCTTTTGACCGTCAAGATGGTGCGATAAATAAAAATGGGATTTATAGTTTAGAACTCCTTCTTAACGGAAAGAAAGTCTATGAACACAATGTGGAAAAATTTTCTTTTGCCGAAAGTAAATACATCAATTTACTTATCGATTACAAGCACTATAAAAAACACGGGCAACGCCTACAGAAATGCTTTATTGAACCCAATAACAAATTGAGTATTTATGACAAACAATTCCCGGAATTAGGCTTTATTGAAGTAGCAGATGGAATGGAGTATACCGCTGAAATAATTGCAAAAGATTTAAATGGAAATCAAACAAAACTTACTATTCCTATCGTTGGAAAAATAAATCCCATAACACTACCAATCACCGAAAAAAAGACCGATTATCCTATTATAGCCGCTGATTTTAACAAATTTTCTAGAGATGGTGTTACAGTCGCATTTCCAAAAAATACTTTTTACAAAGATTTTTATTTAGACTTCAAAGTGAATGTCGATGGTTCCGCATATATTCACAAACCAACTGTGCCTCTTAACAATAGTTATACACTCACTTTTAACGTCAGTAAATACACAGCTGAAGAGCGAAAGCATCTTTTTATAGCATCTTATAATTACAAGAACAAACCACAATATTCAAGTACGGTAAGAAAAGAAAATACGTTTTACACCAAGACAAAGAAATTAGGAAAATTTGCTTTACTCTCTGATTTTAAATCCCCTACAATTACTCCTAATAATTTTAAAGAGGGACAATGGTTGACAAAATTTCGTTACTTAAAAGTCCGTATCAGCGATAATTTTTCCGGAATTAGATCCTATCGAGGTGAAATTGACGGCAAATGGATTCTTTTGGAATGGAATTTAAAGAAAGGTGTTTTAGTCTATGATTTTAACGACCGGAAATTAACGGGCACAAAACATAAATTAAAAATTGTACTAACTGATAACGCCAATAATACTAAAACTTACACGGCTACGTTTTATAGGAAGTAAAATAAAACTTTTGACTATTTTTGGCACTGTAAAACAAAAAAAACACAAATTTTGAAGTATAAAGTATTAACCGGCTTTTTTCTATTCTTATTTTATATAGCTTCTTGGAGTCAAGAAGCTACCGTAAAAGGGCTGATAAAAGATCAAAATGGAAATGTTATTTCCGATGTTTCTATTTCTTTTGAAGATATTGGTACCACTACAAATGCAAAAGGTTTTTACAGTTTAAAAGTCCCTTCCGGAAGAGAGGTAATTCTGGTATATAAGCACTTACGTTATATTCAAAAAATCAAAAAGATTCGACTGATAAAAGGAGGAAAAAAAAATATTAACTTAATACTGATAGAAAATGTTGAATCTATTGAAGAAATAAACATTATTTCACATAAAAAAGAGGCAGAAGGAATTACAGGCGTTAAAATAGAAACAGCAAAAGTTTTACCGAGTGCTAATGCAAGCATCGAAAGTGCTATAAAAGGCATAGGTTTGGGAGTTAGTTCAGACAACGAACTGAGTACGCAGTATAAAGTACGAGGTGGAAACTTTGATGAAAATTTAGTTTATGTCAATGGTATTGAAGTTTACAGACCCTTTTTAGTACGTTCCGGTCAACAAGAAGGTCTGAGTTTTGTAAATGTAGATATGACTCAAAATGTCAAATTTTCTTCAGGTGGCTTTCAAGCCAAATACGGTGATAAATTATCCTCTGTATTAGACATATCCTACAGAAAACCAACGGAATTTGGGCTAACGGCTGAGGTCAGTTTATTGGGCGCATCCACAACATTAGAAGGTATTACAAAAAATAAAAAGACCACTGCTATTCTGGGTTTACGTTATAGAGATAATAGCTTATTAGTCAATAGCAAAGAGGTTGCTACAAATTTTGACCCTCGTTTTATGGATGTACAATCCTATATTACGCATCAATTCAACAAAAAATTGTCTATAGATATTTTAGGTACTTTTTCTTTAAATGACTACCGGTATCAACCCACGGCAAGAAGAACACAATTTGGAACTTTACAAGACCCAAAAGAGTTGGTTGTTTATTACAATGGATTAGAAAATGATCAATATATAACTACTTTCGGTGCCTTAAGTTTGAAATACAAACTCTCTGATGAATGGAATTTCAACTTAACTTCCTCCGTTTTTAATACACAAGAAGAGGAATTCTTCGATATAGCCGCTTCCTATGAGTTAGGGTCTCCGGATAGCGATGCAGGTTCGGAAGATTATGGAGAAAGTGAATTTACTGAAGGAATCGGTTCACAAATTGATCATGCACGAAATGCATTGGATGCTCTTATTGGAAATATCGAAGCAAAAGCCACTTATCATTACGCTAGTAATCATTTTGATTTTGGGATAAAATACCAAGTAGAAAATATAAAAGATCGGCTTATCGAATGGCAAATTATTGATTCTGCCGGATTCTCTATACGACCGCCGGGTCACCTTGCAAATGAGCAACCCTACGAGCCTTATGAGGGGCCTATTGTCACTTTTCAAGATCTGCGCGCTACTAATACAACTGACTTACAACGACTTATGGCTTTTGCCCAATGGAATCGAAAAACGTATATCGGAGAACATCAATTATGGACAAGTTTGGGTATTCGCGGTCAACAATGGGAAATAGAGAATAAACGCCAAACCATTTTTAGTCCTAGATTTCAAATAGCTATAAAACCGGATTGGGAAAGTGATGTGCTTTTTAGATTATCCGCAGGGAGTTATGCACAACCTCCTTTCTACAAAGAATTACGCGATGTTGATGGAAACCTCAACAATGAAGTAAAAGCACAAAAATCATTACACTTAGTCTTCGGTGGTGATTATAGTTTTAATTTATGGAACAGGCCCTTCAAACTAGTTGCCGAAACCTACTACAAATACTTAACAGATGTAAACCCCTATACTGTTGATAATGTACGTTTACGTTATGCTGCAAATAATAATACTGTCGCTTATGCCACCGGTATAGACATTCGACTCAATGGTGAATTTGTGCCGGGAACAGAAAGCTGGTTTAATTTTAGCTATTTAAACACAAAAGAAAATATTGATGATCAGGGTTATATTGCCCGACCTTCCGATCAAAGATTAAAATTCTCATTATTATTTCAAGATTATGTACCCAGTATGCCGCATCTTAAAATGTATATGAACCTTGTTTACAATACAGGAGTCCCCGGTGGCTCCCCTACTTATGCAGATCCTTATGATTTTCAGACGCGTTTAGGAGACTATAAAAGAGCCGATATTGGTGTGTTTTTTGTTTTTAAAGACGCTCAAAAGAATTCGTCAAAAAGATGGTTAAAACCATTTAAAGAATTTAGTATAGGAGGAGAAATATTCAATATGTTTGATATGCGAAATGCAATCACCAACACTTGGGTCAGAGATGTTTACTCAAAACGTATGTATGCCGTAAAAAATACGATGACCGGACGTGTTTATAATTTTAAAGTGAAGATGGCTCTTTAAACCCAAGTTCAACCATAGGTTTTTATTCTACTTTCTTTATTTCCAAAATTTGATTCGCGTGGTCTTTGGTTTTAACCTTTTCAATGATATTATCGATAATTCCCTTTTCGTCAATAATAAATGTGGTTCTATAAATACCTTCATACTCACGTCCCATAAATTTTTTGGGGCCCCACACTCCATAAGCGGTGATCATTTCTTTTTCAACATCAGCAAGTAACGAAAAAGGCAATTCATTTTTAGTACAAAAGTTTTTTTGTCGTTTTTCAGAATCTGCACTTACTCCTAAAATTTCGTAGCCTTTACGAAGTAGGTCTTTGTAATTATCTCGTAAATTTTTTGCTTCCATCGTACAACCGGGCGTACTCGCTTTAGGGTAAAAAAATAAAATTAATTTCTTTCCTTTAAAATTTTTTAAACCAAGAGTTTTTCCATCTTGATTTTTAGCATTGAAATCCGGGGCTTTATCACCTATCTTTAAATGTTTCATCGTATTGTTCTTTTGAAAACAAAGATAAGAGAATTATTATGTAACAAATCAATTAGCAATCTGTCAAATAGTCGTATTTATATTCTTTGCACGGTCTTTGCGTTAAGAATTTTGTATTTATTCAATTTAAAAAAACAGATGGACACCTTTTTATTACTCGCCGGTTTTCTACTAATACTAATTGGAATTGTCGGTTCTTTTATCCCGGTTTTACCCGGACCTCCTACAGGTTGGGCAGGCCTATTACTTTTATATTTAACAAGTGTAATTCCAATGAATTGGTGGGTACTGGGCATAACACTTGGTGTAGCCATTATAATTACCATTTTAGATTACATTATTCCTGCCATGGGCACCAAAAAATCAGGAGGAACACGCTATGGAATATGGGGGACTACGATTGGTTTAATTATCGGGTTGCTTTCACCCATACCTCTCGGGTTTCTTATTGGTGCTTTTTTAGGAGCTTTTATCGGTGAGATGATTTATGACAGCAAAGATCCAAGTAGAGCCACAAAAGCTGCTTTTGGCTCCTTTTTGGGCTTTCTGACCTCTACTTTTATAAAACTTACAGTCTCTTTAATTTTCTTGGGACTCTTTATTTCAAAAGTTTGGGAATATAAAGCCGTATTTTTTTAGTGTATCAAAAAGTGATTTTTTTTTTATTTTAAACCTTTTACAAAAATATATGTCTAAGAGGTATAATTTTAAAAACAAATAATTATGAAATCACTAATTTATATAGCAATATTGCTTTTTAGTATCAACACAGTTGCACAAAAACCCGCAAAAGATAGAGGAATGCGACAAAATTTCACTCCTGAACAACAAGCGGAATTACAGACAAAAAGAATGGCATTAAATCTAGATTTAAGTCAAAAACAAATTGCAGAGATTAAAAAACTTCAATTAAAAAGAGTTGGAGAGCGAAAAACAAATAGAGCACTTCGAGACAATCAAAGAGGTACGGGTAACAGACCCACTCAAGAAGAAATGTTTACTCGTAACACAAAACGTTTAGATACGCAATTAGAACACCAGAAAGAGTTGCGAAAAATTCTTTCCGAACAACAATATTCCAAATGGGAAAAACTCAAAGATGAGCGTAATATGTACAAATCTTCTAGAAAAATAAATAAAGGTGCAAAGAACGCAAAAAGAGGAAAAGGATCAAAAAGAACAAAAGGTCGTAAACAATATTAACCTGAATTCCATCCTTCAAAACTATGTAAAAGCTGTCTTTTAAGGCAGCTTTTATTGTTTGATAATTAAAACCTGATCAACATTAATTGAATTATCAGTCAAGTTATTTAAAAGCTTTAATTCCGGAACACTCAACCCGTACATCCTAGAAATAGAATATAAGGTTTCTCCTCTTAATACTGTATGTATGTTATTATTTATAGCCGGCTTATTCATCTTTTCAGGTCTTTTAACAAATAGTTTTTGCCCTACTTTTATTCTATTTTTCAGGATACCATTCCAACTGCGAAAATCCGGGATGGATAAATCGTATTTATAAGCAATCTGATAAAGTGTCTCTCCCTTTTTTACTATATGATAAGTAGGATTCTCAACCGGTTTCGGAGTCGGTACCACTACTGCCTTTTCTATATGTATTTTTTTAACAGGAGGAATTGTATCTATAACTTGTTCCGCAATATCGGGTTCAACACTTTCAATTAATTTAGTAGTCTTGTCTGAAGTAGTGTTCTTTTGGACATAACCC
>JAOZTK010000068.1:0-2034 GCA_029942185.1 Flavobacteriaceae bacterium | reverse complement strand
AACCCCTATGTTTATCAACAAACTTCAAATACAGGTGTTGTCCGGGATGTATGGTGTTAGAATCCAAATTGTTAATACTTTTTATTTCATCTATTTCCATCTTAAATCTTCTTGAAATAGAATACAAGCCATCTCCTTTATTAACAATGTATAGAAATGTGTTGTCCGGTGGAGTCACAGGAGTTTTTATATCTGAAATTGAATGAACGACTAAATCCGGTTCTTCTTCGCTTAAAGTGAGATCCTCCTCGATTAAATCAAGTTGATCATATTTGTGTAACTCATATTTTTCTATAATCGAGATTAACTTTTGAGGATATCGTTTATCGGTTGCATATCCTGCTTTACGCAAGCCTTTTGCCCATGCTTTGTAATCTCTTTTATCGAGTTTAAACAAACTACTGTATCGTTTTCTATCGGCTAAAAAACGAGAATGATCATCGTATGAATGAGAAGCGTGTTCATACACCCTAAAGCATTCTCCTTTTTCATCGTCGTCATAATAGGTTTTAGACCCCGTCCAACTCTTATGGCATTTAATTCCAAAATGATTGTTTGAATCTTTGGTCAAATCGCTATTGCCACTACGCGATTCCAAAATACCTTGTGCCAACTTAATACTTGCAGGAATTTTGTATACTTTCATGTGATTGATAGCAATGGGCGAATACTGTTCAATATATTCTAAAGTTGTCAAACTTTTTTTACTGATTGGAGTAGCTACCCTAATTGTCTTCGTTTTAGCAGTAGTTTTTCTTGAAATCGGTTTTGAAACGGATTTTGTTGTCTTGGAATGTTTTTTGATATTTTTTGCTTTTTTCTTGGCAGCACAGCCGGAAAAAAACAAACTTAATGTCACTCCTATTAATAAAATTCTAGTACCAGTCATGATTTGTTTTTATAGTGGGTAAATTTTTATTCTTCAATCTTTGATTCATCCCGTCAATACCTTGTATTCCTCCCGTGTGAATCGCTAAAATCTTTTCTTCCTCTTTAAAAAAACCTTTTTTTATTAGATCAACCAGTCCAAATAACATTTTCCCGGTATAAATTGGATCTAATTGGACATTGGTTTGCTCCTTAAAATCGTTGATAAAATCAACTAACTCTTTATTTATTTTCGCAAAACCTCCAAAGTTATAGGACCTTTGTAGTTGCCAATTCTCTTTATTACAAACGTATTTATTAATTTCCTTATGTAAAAAATTCTCTTTTAAGGCAGGGAAACCTAATACTTTTTGATGCGATTTTACCGAATTAATAATTCCTGAAATAGTGCCTCCCGTACCTATTGCAGCACAAATATAATCAAATTTTGAATCTTCGTCGGTTACTATTTCTTCACATCCTTTAACTGCTAATTCATTGGTTCCTCCTTCCGGAATTAGATAAAAGGATCCAAACTCATCTTGTAAACCTTTGATAAAGGCTTCTGTATGCTTTAATCGATACGAATTTCTGTCTATAAACTTCAGCTGCATCCCACTTTTGTGAGCAAAAGCTAAAGTAGGATTTGTACGTAATGTCTGTTGTAGATTTGTTGCCAATTCATCACCCCGAATAACACCTATTGTCGTAAAGCCAAATTCTTTCCCGGCCGCTGCTGTGGCGGCAATATGATTAGAAAAAGCGCCTCCGAAAGTCAGAAGTGTCTTAAAATTTTCTTCTTTTGCGCGCTCTAAATTATAACGCAGCTTTCGATACTTATTCCCTGAGATATGCGCGTGCAACAAATCTTCTCTTTTAATCCATAGACTTGTAGATTCAAAACCTTTTGGTCTGTAGCTAATTTTTTGATTTTTGATTTTTTTTAGAGGCAAAAGCATGGAGCAAAGTTAGAAAAATAAGTAGTAATTTCAATGCGTTTGGTTTTAATCATAAAAAAATTTAGAATGCTACCGCACAAAAAGATTCATAGCGGTAGTGGTGTATAAAAACATAAAACCCTGCAAATATCAAATTTACAGGGTTTTGTTTATTCTTAGTTTAAAGTGACTTGGCTGGGGCTCCCTGAAAGTAATCGGGATAAACTTC
>JAOZTK010000067.1 GCA_029942185.1 Flavobacteriaceae bacterium | reverse complement strand
TTCCAGTCTATATAAACCTTTCCTGCTTTTGTATAGTTTCCATTACATGTTCCCAATTTTATACTAATATCATTTGTTGTTCCAACTTCAAATGAATCACTTAAACTGGCATCTTCTGTGAAATCAGAGTAAGTGGAACAACCTTCAGCAGCAGTATTATTAACTACAGTTCCAAATTGCACTTCTTCAATCATCGAATCAGCTGTATTCGTAGCTGCAGACACACAATACTCCGGTACAAAACCAATGATAATAGTGAAATCTTTTTGAGCTGTGTATTGATTGTTGGTGCCACCTGTTACGGTACTTGCGATAGTTGCTTCTGTTCCCGGAGCAACACCGGCATCTGCAGTGACATTAAATACGAAATCTCCTGTTTCTCCTTCGGTCAAACTTACTGTTGGTGCTGTAGCTGTATTAATAGTCAAATCTGCAAAAGTTGTTGATATTGCCGCTATAACATTGGAAACATCTGCATGACCTGAGTTGGTAGTTTGAATAGTCAAATCAGCTGTTTCCCCTGGATCTAAAATACCGTCTCCATTTCCTGTGGCAGTGTCATCAATAGTTAAGTCCCCAATTGTAAATTCAGGGGCATTTACTGTTATGTTTTTAGTGGTAGTCCAAGTATCAGAATCATCCGTCATTTCCACTTCTATTTCAATAATATATTGATCCGGCACCTCCTCAGAAACTGCTAATGAAAAAGCTCCAGAACTCGGGGGACTTGTTGTATCTGCAGTAATCGTACCGTAGCTATAGGTTTCGTTTGTAAAACTTGCTTCCGGATCCACAGTCGTCATAGTGGCGGATACATTTAACGCATCATCAACCCCAACATTTTTAAGAGCCATGTCTAAATCTTTAGTTTGACCATAAGTAATTGTATTTTCATAAGAATCTACCACCAAGTATGAACCTGTTGGTGCTATCACAGTTACAGTTGTTATATAGGTGATTTTGTTAAAACCTACTACAGCTACTGTTAAGGTAGCTCCGGGTGTCAAGCCATCAACTGGTATGGCTGCAATACCACCTGTGACCACTGCAGTACCAATAATTTCACCATTTTCTGAAATCGTTGCTAAAGCATCATCTAAATCACAGGAAACATTAAATTCTGTTTCACCGACAATTATCTCTGAATTATGAGAAATTACCATATTAGCCGGGTTATCTGTTCTTACATATAAAGAAGGATCTCCAAAACATGTCCAAGTATCTGTCATTGCAAAATCCGAATATTCATCATTCATAAGAAAGCAACCGTTGATAGATAAACCCGCATAGGTTCTTTTGACACCATTTGTAGAAGTGCCGACTAATAAATCAACCATTTCATCTTGTGCTGACATTGGTGGTGCCCAACTTTGATTAATAGTTGATGCCATTATCGCAATTGCACCGGTTGGTTCCCCATTATTTTCAGCACGCATCCATGCTTCTCCGAAACAAGTACTGTTAACAAATGCACCATTTACACAAGCTACTGACCATATAAAAGGTAATTTATTATCGTTGGTTAGACTGTTTACATTTGAATTTGAAAAACCAGATGAACTCCATGAAGTTGTACTTCCATGTCCTGTATAATTCACAATACTCAAACCAGCATTTAAACTCGCTGCTACACCTGCCGATGTAGGATCTCCCGCAGCATCTTCTCCTCCTTGTGATCCGTCAAAATGTTCATAAGGCGGATTAACATATGTGAAAGCTAACAAGTCTGTTTGCATATTTCTAAGGTGTTCATAATCAGTTTCATCATCATCTCCTTGTCCTGGACCACCTTGGCTTGAACCAACTGACATCAATTTATTCAACCAATCGGCTGCTAATTGATCTCCCATCTCATATTCCATTGTTCTTTGGACTTGTGTTGTTAGATGATCGGTATTTTCAGCAGAAAAACGACCGACAAAAAACTCCTGATAATGATCACTACCGGTAATATATCCATAAGCATTATCAGAGTGTCCACCCAAGCCACCGCCACTATTTGTAGGCACTTGTGCAGCATCGCCAATTAATAAAAGATAGGTTAAACCATTGGTATTGTAATAATCTTCAACATAGGTTTTAATGTTGGCTGCTGTTCCACCGGCATCGGTGACAGTTACCATTTCACAAGGACGTCCTATCGTATTTTTCCAAGTCACAAAATCTTGCATCTCTGCAGTCCAATCATCATGACAAATTATCAACATGTTACCTTCTTCTTCCAAAGGAGTATAACGTGTTTGATATGTATTATAATTAATGAAATGACGGGAGTATATTTTTCCAAATTCTACAACTACTTTATCAATATCTTGATTTCTAATAAATTGATTTTCACTATCATTGTTTTTCGAGTAAACTCTCAATTTGATATTTGAATAAACCCGTAATACTTTACTGATTGGGTTGTATTGAAAAGGAAATACTTGTAAGGCTTGTCCTCTATAATCTCTCATAATATACGGAGCATTTAAAGAAGCTAGCTTATTGGGATAAAATGCATCTTTAGCATACATAGGCCCATATTCATAAGGAACAGTAGAAGGGTCGATATTTCTTGTTAAATTTCCTTTTGAAGGGGCAACCTCTATGTTTTGAATATCCGTGTAATTTGATGACAGAATCTCAATTTGCATGAATGCCAAATCAGGAATAATTATTGATTCTGTAAATTTTGGTAAATCGGGTGCTCCTTTTTCAAGGGTTGCACTTAGATCTTCAGCGACAACCACAAACTGTTCTCCACGTGGAGTAATAACAGTTTTGTATTCATAAGACTGAAAAGTAAAATTGATAATTGACTCGTCGGGGTTTGAGGAAAGTAGATCTGCTTTGTTACTTTGAGCATTTACAAGCGTAGCTAATAGCAAGAAACCTAATAAAATGTAATTTTTCATTGTATAAATAAATTTAAATAAATATGGATTCGCGAATATAGCAAAATAGTACTAAACACTCTTAGGTTTTTAATTTCTTTTTTTTGGCGGCCGGGAATAGTATATTGTTAAGAATCAATCGATAACCCGGTGATGTTGGATGCAATTCCAACTCTGTTTTGGGATCTCCTACCCTATGGGTGTAATCTTCCGGATCGTGTCCCCCATAAAAAGTAAACATTCCTTTGCCTTTTATGCCATGAATATAACGTGCTTCACCATTCGTTTTATTCTCTCCCATTATCAGTATATTTTCCTTAATTGTATTTGAATCAAAAGAAGTAGTTTGTCCCATAAACCCTTTAATCATCATTGTGTGATTTTGGCACAGCATCGTAGGTATAGGATCCCATTTTGCAGAGTAATTCATCAAGGAAAAATAATCGGATGTACGGATAATCCGACGTTTTCGAGTCATATCTATTGATGAAAATTCGTATACCATTGGGCTTCGTTCTAATTTAAAGTCTCGAAAAGCAAAGGTTTTATGGTAATCTATTTTATCCTGATAATTCGCTTCACTTGGATCTCCGTCAAACATAGTTTCACAAATATCTACACCTTCAGCCGCTAACGCAATATCAAAACTATCGGTTGCAGAGCACATGGCAAACATAAAACCTCCACCGATAACATAATCTCTGATTTTTTTTGCCACATCGAGTTTTTCTTGAGAAACTTTATCATATCCCAACTTTTTCGCTAAAGCTTCTGCCTCCTTTTTTCCATTGATATACCAAGGAAACGTCCGGAAAGCTGCATAGAATTTACCATACTGACCGGTAAAATCTTCATGATGTAGATGCAACCACTCATAGAGTAATAACTTATCCGCTAAGACCTCTTCATCATAAACGACATCATATGGAATCTCAGCATAATTTAAAACCATAGTTACTGCATCATCCCATGGCTTTTTTTCTTTAGGAGAATAAACGGCAATCCTTGGTGCTTTTTCTAACAGAACAGTCTCCATGTTTTGTGACGGACTACTAATATATTCTAGTATTTGTACCGCTTTAGTATCAGAAATTACTTCAAAAGTAACCCCCCTTATTTGACATTCTTTTCGTGTTGCTTCGTCATCTTCCAATAAAAAAGAACCGCCTTCATAATTGAGTAACCATTTTACTTTGTATCCACGTTGCAGAGACCAATACGTAATACCGTATGCCTTTAGATGCTGTTTTTGAGTAACCGCATCCATTGGAATAAGGATAAAACCGGCTACAGCCTTAAACGTCCAAAAAAATAAAATCGATATGAGTATGGTTTTCTTCATTCAATATAAAAACAATGTAATGAATTTAATCTTGATTTAAATATCCTTTTAAAACGGGACACCACCTTCATTAAAAGCTTCAGAAGGATTTGTGTTTTTGGCACTATCCGGTATCAAGTTTTCATGATTCATCTTCGAAGAAAATGAAGTCGTAAAATCTTGTTCTAAATCAGAAAACTCGGCTAACTCTGCGGTAAATTTTAATCGAACACTACCCAAACTACCATTTCTGTGCTTGGCAAATATAAATTCAGCTTCTCCTTTACAAGGAGTTCTATCTGCATCATCCCAATCTTCTAATTGGTAATACTCAGGTCTATAAATAAAAGATACAATATCAGCATCTTGTTCGATAGCTCCAGACTCGCGTAAATCAGAAAGTAAAGGGCGTTTAACACCCCCACGGGTCTCAACTGCACGCGACAACTGCGACAAAGTGATGACCGGTACACTAAGCTCTTTTGCCAAGGCTTTTAAACCACGAGATATGGTAGAAATTTCCTGTTCTCTATTTCCTGATTTGGTGTTGACTGACGCTGTCATTAATTGTAAATAATCAATGATAATAACTTTTACTCCGTGTTTTGACACTAACCTACGTGCCTTAGCTCGCAAATCAAATATGGATAAAGAGGGTGTATCATCAATAAATATAGGTGCTTTTGTTAAATTTTTCACTTTAACACTAAGTTGCTCCCACTCGTGTGGCTGTAGATCTCCCTTTCGTAATTTTTCAGATCTCAATCCTGTCTCACTAGATATCATTCTTGTTATTAATTGTACCGAAGACATCTCTAAAGAAAAAATAGCAACCGGAATATCAAATTGTATGGCCATATTTTTTGCCATTGACATCACAAAAGCCGTTTTACCCATCCCTGGACGGGCAGCAATAATCACAAGATCAGAGGCTTGCCAACCTGACGTTATTTCATCGATTTTAGTAAAACCGGAAGCAACACCACTCATACCCTCTTGTTTCCCAATTTCTTCAATTTTACTAATTGCTTGGGAAACTAGTGTTTGTGCATCTACTGAACCTTTCTTAAGATTTCCCTGTGCTATTTCAAACAATTTGGTTTCTGCTCCATCCAAAACATCAAAAACATCTGCTGTATCGTCGTAAGATTCTTCAATTATTTCAGTGGAAATACCAATTAAAACGCGCTTGATATACTTTTCTAATACAATTCTAGCGTGGTGTTCTACATGGGCAGATGAAGCAACTTTTTGAGTTAAATTTATCAGATAGTAATCCCCTCCAATTGCATCTAAAGTCCCTTCTTTTCGCATTTGTTCGGAGACCATTAATAAATCTGTCGGTAGTGATTTTTTGAATAAATCAAACATAGCATTATAGATTAATGTATGTTGTTCCTTATAAAAAACTTTTGCATGTAAAATATCAATCACCATGTCTATTGCCTCTTTGTCAATCATCATTGCACCTAATACCGCTTCTTCTAAATCTATCGCTTGAGGTGGTAATTTTCCCTTTTCTAAAGAAACCACAGTTCCTTTTTTTCTTATATTTTTATTTTCTGTTTTGATTTTTTCCATGGTACAAATGTACTGTTTCGTTTTTACTTATTATATTTTCTTCCCTGATTAAATTTTACACAAGTTGTTTACAAACCTGTTCATAAAATCCGAAAATTGTTAACAACACTTACATCAAATCTCTACACCTTAAACATAAAGTCACAATGATGTAATTATAAACACTTTAACGAACAATGTCCCGAATCAATCTTCTTGTAAATAAACAAGTCCATTTGTACCACCTACCTAAAAATCATATTTTTTTGTACTTTGCAACATATTAAATAAAGTGAAAGACTACATTATAAACAAATATCTAAGTGTTTTTTTAATTTTACAAATATTTTTTGTAGGATTCATCTCTCAGAAACCGGATTGGATTGAAAAGTACTATTCAAATGGTATTTATCCGATAATTTCTAGGTTTTTAAGGCAGCTTTTGGGCTGGATTCCTATTTCTATCGGTGATCTTTTATATCTTTTAGTACTCTTTTTCTTTTTGCGATGGATTGTACTCCTTATCCGAACGCATTTCGCTCCATTTCGGCAACATCTATACTGCTTAGGAGCTCATTTATCTGTTATTTTTTTTGCATTTCATATGTTGTGGGGGTTTAATTATTATCGCATTCCTCTGTATGAACAAATGGGAATAAAAAATTTAAAATATACAGAAGAAGAGCTGATTACAGCAAGTCAAATACATATTAATCAACTCAATGAAATTCATCAATTAATTGTTCAAAATGATTCTATCGCCGTGGATGTCCCTTATAAACGTAGGCTGATATTCAAAATGGCAAGTAAAGAGTATCAACAACTGAAAACAGATAGCCTAAATCTGTATTTTAAAAGAAAATCTATAAAAAATTCACTTTTGAGCACCACTCTCAGTTATATGGGATTTTCAGGCTATTTGAATCCATTTACGGGTGAAGCTCAGGTTAACAAAAGAATACCAAAACCCATATTTCCGTTTACAACTTGTCATGAAATGGCTCACCAATTGGGATATGCTTCGGAGGACGAAGCAAATTATATTGGTTATTTGGCTTGTACAAATAGTGAAGATCTGTATTTTCGATACTCAGGGGAACTTCTAGCCATGCAATATTTATTATATAGCATTGCACAATTCGATAAAGATTTGTACAAGGAGTATCTCGGCAAACTAAGTGTTGGTGTTCGTAAAAATATTCAAAAGAATCATGATTTTTGGGACAGCTATCACAATCCTTTGGAACCTTATTTTAAACGTTTTTATGATACATATTTAAAAGCAAATCGTCAAAAAGAAGGAATTCAAAGCTATAACGGAATGGTAGGATATTTGGTAAAAAACAAGAATCGATGAGTATGAAAATAGCTAGTTTACAAAATCCGTTAGTCAAACGACTAATAAAATTACAAGACAAAGCGCGAGAACGTAAAAAAACAGGACTTTTTACTATCGAAGGTTTACGAGAATTAAGTTTGGCAATTGCTGGAGATTATCAGGTTAAGTCCATTTTATATGTCCCCGAAGTTGTCGGATTAGATCAACTCTCAAAAATTGCTACTTCACCTTTAATCAACTTTTTTAAAATATCAAAAGAGGTATATAAAAAATTAGCCTATCGTGAAGGAACAGAAGGGATGATTGCTGTAATCAAAGCTAAAAATCACCATTTGGAACAAATAAAAATAAACAACAAAAATCCGTTAGTCTTAATAGTAGAAGCTCCCGAAAAACCGGGAAATATCGGTGCACTTTTACGAACGGCAGATGCGGCAAATGTAGATGCTGTTTTTATTGCAAATCCGACAACTGATTTATACAACTCCAATATTATACGGTCCAGTGTAGGATGTGTCTTTACCAATCAAATTGCCATGGGAAGCAGCTCTGAAATACGATCCTATTTAAAAGAAAAAAATATACGTATTTTTTGTGCAACTTTAACAGAAAATTCTAAAGTATATCACACACAAAATTTTACTAAAGCTACTGCCATTGTTGTCGGGACAGAAGCAACCGGTTTATCTGAAGAATGGTACCAAGATGGCTCACAAAGTATTATCATTCCAATGCGAGGTGAAATTGACTCTATGAATGTCTCAGTAGCCGCAGGAATATTAGTTTTTGAAGCCGTAAAGCAACGTTTTACATCGAGCTAGCTACTGAAAGCAATAAGAAAATACAGTTATTAACAAAAAATGTCCAAAACTTTTTTGTTATAAGTAGCAAAAAAAATGTAAAATGTGTAATTTTGTTTTCCAAAGAAGTTATAGACTCTATGAGTAATAAAATTTTATTGGGTTCCAAAGAGATTGACATCATTCTACATCGTTTATCTTGTCAATTAATCGAAAATCACGGTGATTTTTCCAATACAGTATTAATTGGTATTCAACCTCGAGGCATTGCTGTTTTAACTCGTTTACAAACTATTTTAGAGAATGAAAATAAATTGACAAATTTAGCTGTAGGTCGATTGGACATTACTTTTTACAGAGACGATTTTAGACGTAGAGAAGAACCATTACAAGCAAATACAACTTCAATTGACATCATTTTAGAAAACAAAAGGGTTGTATTGATTGATGATGTGCTTTTTACGGGAAGAAGCATTAGAGCAGCACTCACTGCCATAGAATCTTATGGACGGCCTTCTGATATTGAGTTATTAGTACTTATAGATCGTCGCTTTAGCAGAAATTTGCCCATTCAACCCACTTACTTAGGAAAGCAAGTAGATGCTGTAAATAACGAAAGGGTCCAAGTTGAATGGCATAAAGACAACTCAAAAAATACCATATATCTTATCCAAAAAAACAACTAAAAATGAAACAACTAAGTGTTCCCCATTTACTAGGTATTAAAAATTTAAAAAGGGAAGACCTGGAATTGATATATGAAACTGCTGATCATTTCAAAGAAGTTATTAATCGACCTATAAAAAAAGTTCCTTCTCTACGTGATATAACAATTGCCAATTTATTTTTTGAAAATAGCACCCGTACAAAGCTATCATTTGAACTGGCTGAAAAACGTCTTTCTGCTGATGTTATTAATTTTTCAGCAAGTCAATCGTCTGTTAAAAAAGGAGAAACGTTGATTGATACTGTCAACAATATTTTATCCATGAAAGTGGACATGATTGTCATGCGACATCCCAATGTTGGTGCTGCCAAATTTTTGTCACAACATGTTGATGCTCGTATTATTAATGCAGGCGATGGCACTCACGAGCACCCTACTCAAGCGATATTAGACACCTACTCAATACGAGAAGCATTAGGAAATGTAACGGGTAAAAATGTAGTGATTATAGGTGATGTTTTACACTCAAGAGTAGCACTGTCTAACATCTATGCTTTAAAACTTTTAGGAGCAAAAGTAAAAGTTTGCGGACCTCCTTCACTCATCCCAAAACATATAACTTCCTTAGGAATTGAAGTAGAATATAATCTCGAAAAAGCACTACAATGGTGTGATGTTGCAAATATTCTTCGGGTACAACACGAACGAATGGATGTAAAATATTTTCCATCTACACGAGAATACACGCAACTATTTGGGGTAAATATGCATCTATTAAGTAAACTTGATAAGAAAATTGTTATTATGCATCCGGGTCCTATCAATCGCGGTGTTGAAATCACAAGCGATGTTGCAGATTCTGAACATTCAATTATTTTAAATCAAGTAGAAAATGGAGTTGCCACTAGAATGGCAATAGTGTATTTATTAGCCCAACAAATAAAGCGAGAATAGCCATGTTTGAAATTATGAATAAAGAAAAGAATATCATTGTCGGACCCAAACAAAAAAGTATTAAGGATTTTTATATTCAAATCCAGAATGATTATCCACAATTATTGCGTAAAAATGTAATTATTGACCTAAGTGAAATGTTGATAGGAGGCGTTTCAGAAATATTACTATTTCTAAACACTGCAAAAGCTCATATAGCTAAAGGAACTAGTTTTGTAATTATTGCTCATGGCATTAATATTGATGAATTACCCGATGAATTAGTTGTAGCACCTACGATGATTGAGGCTTTGGACATTATTGAAATGGATGAAATTGGAAGAGATTTAGGATTTTAAATTAGCTTTGATTACCCCTATGACTGAAGTAGTTGTCTTGTTTGTTTTTATCATTTATACTATATTACCTTTTAGTAATAAGGACAATATCAATAAAATAACTGCAGTAAATCAATCAAAAATTATCCGGAGTGAATTAACTGTTTTTCCATTTTATTTTTTGTTGAGATTTTCCACAAAACTTGTAAAAAACAAGAATGTGTTGTACAAAAAATATTTAAAACCGGAATATATTGTTATACCAACTAATCGTGAATTAATTCCTAATCAATTATTTATTCAATGAGTTTAAAAATTACTATATTAGGCTGTCATTCAGCTACTCCCAGGGTAAATGCACATCCTAGTGCCCAAGTTTTACAGATTAAGAACCATCATTTTTTAATTGATTGCGGGGAAGGGACTCAAGTTCAAATGCGAAAGTATAAAATAAGTTTTGCTAAGATTAAGCATATTTTTATTTCTCATTTACACGGTGATCATTACTTTGGGCTTATAGGTTTGATTTCTACTTTTGGACTCTTAAACAGAGAAAAAGAATTACACATATATGGCCCTAAAGGCCTACAGGAAATTATTGAGCTTCAAATGAGAATTTCACAATCTAAAATTGGCTTTCCTATCGTATTTCACGAACTCAATAGTTTGAAAAGCGAGCTTATATTCGAAGATAAAAGAGTGGAAGTTTACACCATTCCATTAAGTCATAGGATTTATACGAATGGATTTTTGTTTAAGGAAAAACCTGCTTTACGCAAACTTAATATAAATATTGTTGAAAATATTCCCGAGATTGAAACCTGCGATTATTACAATATAAAAAAGGGGAAAGATTTCATTAAAAGCGATGGAACTGTCATAAAAAATAACCTACTGACATTTCCTCCTCCAGAAATAAAAAGTTATGCTTATTGTAGCGACACTGCCTATGAAAAAAAAATTATCGATATAATTGATGGAGTTGATATGCTTTATCATGAATCTACTTTTTTATCCGACAAAGAAGAATTAGCAGCCAAAACAAATCATAGTACAGCCTACGAAGCCGGAAAAATAGCTGCTGCAGCTAGAGTTAAAATTTTATTATTAGGTCATTATTCCAATCGCTATCGTGATTTATCTTATTTTCGAAAGGAAGCACAAAAAGCATTTCAACACACCTTATTGTCTATTGAGGGTACAACATTTGAAGTAGCATAACAGTAATCGTAACGGTTCATTGCATTTCTGACTTCTACTTTTCGTACCACACGAAAGGATTAGTGCGGGAGCGGTGTGTGTAAAGACCTTGCATGCAAGGTCTCAACATGCAAGGTCTCAAACAAAAAAACCCGTCACTAAAAGTAACGGGTTTTCTGTAT
>JAOZTK010000066.1:9218-11449 GCA_029942185.1 Flavobacteriaceae bacterium | reverse complement strand
GAAGGATGTGTTAATGGAAGTACTTTCATTCTATTTATTGTTAATAATTGTCCGTTAATTTCTTTAAAGCTCCTTCCTTCCGCAAATGGATTGTCAGGATACTTTGTCAAAATTGTACGTGTTGCATAATAACCTAAAGGCACTATTACCTCAGGTTGTACAATTGTAATTTCTTTATTTAAAAAAGCATTACAAGCGATAATTTCATCTATTTTAGGTTTTCGATTCTTGGGTAAGATGCACTTAACTAAGTTGGTCATATAGACAGACTTTCTATCAATTCCTGCAGCGACTAATAATCTGTTAAAAACCTGACCGGATGGTCCGATAAACATGTGGTTTTGAACGTCCTCTTTTGCTCCCGGCGACAGTGCAATAAATAAAATACGAGCATTTATATTGCCTTCGCCGATCAATGCATTTTTTCGGGTAGCAGACAATCTGCATCTTTCACAAACCCTGATTTGATAATTGAGAACATCCAGCGACTCCTGTTTTTCAATTAAGCTAAATGGTTTCATTGTATTTCAATTTATCGATAAAAAAACGTTTATAATGTAAAGGTACGTATTTTAGGTAATAATGTACAGATCCATTTAATCATTTGATTTCATTGTATAAAGGGTTTCTATTATATTCGCGTGGCAAAAGCTCAATTGGTTTAATCTGCCTGCCTGTCGGCAGGTAAACCGGCAGGCAGATTTTTCGTCACTCTGCGTTGAAATTATTAATTGAATTCAGTATAATACACCGATGGTTCTCCTCGGGGTGATTTAATACTCCGATGCTTCTACTTCGGAGTAGTCTATTTAGAATATTAGTTTTTTTACAAAAGTATAGGTCGAATCATTAAATATTTTTTATGCTAGAATCCTCCAAACTTGTGCGACTAAAAAGGTTACAATAAATCCCGCTATAACGGGTAAAATCGAAGCAATCAAGGTCCATTTTGCACTGTTGGTTTCCTTGTAAATTGTATAAATTGTTGTGCTGCAAGGATTGTGCAACAGGCTAAAGAGCATTACATTAACTGCCGTTAACAGTGTCCAGCCTCCCGCCCTTAAAATATCAGCTGTGCCGGTTACAGAATCCAATTCGAACATGACACCTGCACCTTCTCCACCGGAAATTCCAGTCACCATTACCGTAAGCATTAATATGGTTGGAATGACAATTTCATTAGCGGGAATTGCAACGATGTATGCCAATAGAATAACGCCATTTAAACCCAACAAAAATCCAAATCCGTCTAAGGAATGAACCGTCCAGGCGGCAATGCTTTCTTGACCGATATAAATATTAGAGATTAACCAAATAACTGCTCCAGCCGGTGCTGCAAAAACGATCGCCCTCCATAATACAATAAGTGTTCTATCGATTAGAGAAGTGTAAATAGTTTTCCAAAACACAGGAGGCCGGTAGGGTGGAAGTTCTAAATTAAAGGTAGAAACTTCTCCTTTTAAAATAGTATTAGATAGTGCCCAAGAAAAGAAAAACATAAAAAAGATGCCTAATACGGCTATTCCAATTACTGCGGATAAAGAGGCAAAACTCGAATACGATTTTGGTACCACTGCACCTATAAAAATGGTAGCCAATAATATTTGTGTTGGCCAACGTCCGTTGCACAAAGAGAAATTATTGGTAATAATAGCAATTAATCGTTCTCTTGGGCTGTCAATTATTCGAGTAGCTATAACTCCTGCGGCATTGCAACCAAAACCCATACTCATTGTTAAGGCTTGTTTTCCGTGAGCACCCGATTTTTTAAATAGCGAGTCCATATTAAAAGCCACTCTTGGCAAGTAGCCAAAATCTTCTAAAAGGGTAAATAAAGGAAAAAATATTGCCATTGGCGGTAGCATCACAGCAATAACCCAAGCGACAGCCAAATAAACACCATCAAATAAAAAACCATTTAACCACTGAGGAAAATCTAAAGCTGTCCCAAAGTTTTTTAAGATAGGATGAAGGGTATCCAACAATAATTCAGCTAAGAGTGAAGATGGATAATTAGCACCTATAATGGTTAACCAAAGTACCACACCTAAAACTAAAAGCATAATCGGAAATCCCCAAATTCTACTGGTAACTATTTTATCAATTTTAGCATCTAATCTAAATTTCGATTTCTGTTTGTCTTTGGTAACAGCATCTTCTACAATTTCGGATGCGTCTGCATAGATGCTTTCTGTCAAATTATCGTGATAATCATCACCCATTTGCCAGCG
>JAOZTK010000066.1:0-9118 GCA_029942185.1 Flavobacteriaceae bacterium | reverse complement strand
CGTGTTGCTTCATCTATTAAATTAAGGCATAAAACGGCATTATTGGTGATTTCTAAAATTTGAAGAACGAGGTTTAAATTACGTTCTAATCTACTGGCATCAACTACTATAACCGTTACTGTTGGTTTCCCGAAAAGTATAAAATTACGAGCAACTTCTTCATCTTCTGATGTAGAGAGAAGTGAATAGGTACCGGGTAAATCTACTAACTTAAATTTTTGTTGATTGTATTCAAATGCGCCTTCTGCACGCATAACTGTTTTTCCCGGCCAGTTACCTGTGTGTTGACGCAATCCTGTTAAAGCATTAAAAACAGTGCTTTTTCCTGTGTTTGGATTTCCGGCAAGAGCCACTACAAAATCAAAATCATCAGTTTTAATTCCTAATTTTTTCAAACCATCCGGATTAAAATGACCACAAGTATCGCATACACTTTTACGGGATTTTTCCATTTTAGTTCTTTTTGATTAAAATTTTTGAGGCTTGATTTTTTCGTAATGCAATGGATGTTCCTTTTATTAAAAAGGCTTTTGGATCGCCTAGTGGATTTAATAAGTCTATTTGAATAGTCGCTCCTTTTACAAAACCTAAATCTAATAAACGTCGCCTGTTTTCACCTCTGCATTCTTTTGACAAGCCAATAATCACAGCAGTTTCCTTTTCTTTTAAACTCACTAAACGTGTAATGTTTTCTTCATTTCTTTCTTTTTTCTTTAAAACAGAAATGGTAATATTTCCTGCGACAATTGGCGCTAATACAAATTTTTCACCTTCTGAGTGGAAAACAACCCGAGTAATGTTATTTTCAATAATACGAACTACAGAATTGATATGAATATTTTCAGCTAAAATTTGTTTGTAGATTATTTCAGGCTTATCTTCTATATGAATAATCCGACCTGTTGTTCCCACTTTTAGATTTGATAAAGAAGTCCCTTTTTTTAAAGCCATTTTCCCTGTACTTGTAGGAATTGGGTCTCCGTGAGGGTCAAACTTTGGATTACCCAATAGGGTAGAAAGTTTGTTTGCGTCATCAACACTTAATTCGTGCTCTTTTTTTTCGGCAATTTCATGCCATTCTTTATTGTGAAATCCGGTTTTTTCGGATAAATATTTTTCCCACAATCTATGTGCTCTAATGATACGTAATGAATACTCATTGCCGGATTTTGTGAGTTTTATTGTATCTCCTTCCAAACGGATCAAATCACTATCCATCATTTTCTTAATGCTGTCTAGAATCAATGAATTGGAATAATTTAAGCTGTTTGTAATAGCATTTGCAGTTAAAGAATTATTATTTGTTTGATTGTGATAAAGTAATTTTAAAATATCTTCAATAGCTATTTTATGGTTTAATTTATACGTTTTTCTAAATAAAAAAAACAAACCTTTTTTAGGTCTAAATACAAGAAAAAGGATCAGGCAAATACCTAAAAAAAGAAGTAAGGCTATGTTTGGATTATAATTCATTTTTATTCGCGGGGCGAAAGCCCAATTAGTTTTAATACTCCAATGGTTCTACCTCGGAGTAGTTTGTCTTTTTTACGCAGTGTCTTTAGTTTTTTTACCATAAGAAACACAAAGTTTTTACACGAGGTTCACAAGGATTTTATGTTTATTTTTTCTTTGTGTATCTTGTGTTTTACTCAGTTTAGCGGTTGAGCAAATATATTAAGGATTTTATTAACAAGAACCTTTATATTTTTTTTTTAAAAATCTTGTTTCTGACCAAGTTAACCAAGGTATATGATCTATTTAATTTGCCAAAGATATTACACAACAAATCAATGAGCAAACTCTTGTTTCTTTTTTGATAACGTAATTTTGGGTTACAGTAGGTCGATTTTGGGTTAGTAAGAACTTTTATTTGTTCTTTTTCGCATCTAAGTTTCTAATTACCCTTCCATAAATAATCAATGAAATAGCAGATGCTAAAGCAATAGCGGCAAAATAATACCAGATGTAGTGGGCGTTTACAGCGGCTTTTTCCCAAGCTTCGTGTGTGTCAAACAATCTTGGATCCGGACAGTATTTAGACAATAAGTAGCCCGACAAACCAAAACCTAAAATAGAAGCAAAAAAGGAATGTAAATGACTAAATCCTAAATACATGCCTTCTTCTCCTTTCGGAGCTTGTAGTGAGAAAAACTCTAAAAAACGCGGTGATATGAAGGACTCCCCTAAAGCTTGTAATGCAATTCCTATAATCATCATGAGGGCGATAGGATGCATGGATATAAATCCGAGGTCGATTGCACCACCACTAAACCAATTTCCGGATGCCATAGCTACAGCCGATAATGGCATGATAAACATTCCTACAGTCATGGAAAATAAGGGCGTTTTACTCGCCATCATTCGTGTTACAAAGGTAACTGTTAGTACTACAATCAACGGATTGACATTGGCATACCAAGAGGGCGATGCTCCTTCACCTGCCATACGTAAAACGTATTTTGGCATGGTTGCATACAATTGATGTTGCACCATCCAAAAACCGGTAATAATTAATATTAGAGTAATCAATCTGCCATTGGTCATCACGTTGACCAAACCTTGCCATATTTCTTTTAGACTTTTTCCTTCACCTTCATGTTTAGCACTTTTATAAAATAAAATAATCATGATTAAAGCCAAAATAGTCATGACAGCAGAAAAGTAATTGATATACACTAAGCCCATATTTCCCCAGGCTTCTCTTAGTGGTTTAACAATTGTTTTTCCGGAAAATGCACCGATATTGACCATCATGTAAAAAATTGAAAAGGCCTGAGCACGTGTGCTCTCTGTAGTCTCTTTTGCAACAGTACCGGTAATAACCGATTTGATAAAAGAGCCTCCAATCATAATAATAAGCATAATGGGTGCAATTGCCCACCTTGCATTTGATTCCAAAAGTCCATTAAATTTAATACCCTCGGAGTAATCCACCAAGCCAATAGACTCCAAGGCACCTGGCAATACTGCCAAACCAAAATAACCAATGGATAAGAGTGCAAAAGCTAAAATCAGAGAATATTTAAAACCAATTTTATCAGCTAAAGCACCGCTAAATGTGGGAAGTAAATACAATCCTCCGGAAAAAACACCGGATATTAAACCGGCTTCGATATCAGAGAACCCGAGAATTCTGGATAAATAAAGTGTAATAACGATAAAAACGCCATAGTAGGCGGCTCTTTCTAATAATTCGACAATATTGGCGGTCCAAAATGCACGTGAAAATCCTTTTAATTTTTGAAACATAATTTAGTTGTTTTTTTCAGCTGCCGAAGGTAAGGATAATAATGATAGTCTATGGCTTTACATTTACCCGGCTACATTCGTATTTTTTACATAAAAAATATCTTGGGAAATCAAGATATTTCTATTTATGTCTTAGTCTAAGCTTAAAGCTTTTTAAAATTGCGTGCTACCTGAAAAATGAAAATTACCTTCAATAGTAGCGTTCTCATCACTATCAGAACCGTGGACTGCATTTTCTCCTAAAGATGTCGCATATAATTTACGAATAGTGCCTTCAGCAGCATCAGCCGGATTGGTTGCTCCAATTAAAGCTCTAAAGTCTTCAACAGCATTGTTTTTTTCTAAAATGGCTGCGATAATTGGACCCCGAGTCATAAAAGTGACCAATTCATTAAAAAAAGGCCGTTCTGTATGTATTGCATAAAATAATTCAGCTTCTCTTTGTGTCATTTGTGTCATTTTCATGGCGACTATACGAAAACCTGCTTTGTTTATTTTATCTATAATTGCACCGATATGTCCGTTCTCGACTGCATCGGGTTTTATCATGGTAAATGTTCTATTCGTTGTCATAGGTATAAATGTTTATGCTTAGTTAGTTTGCGAAATTAACTTTTTTCTTTTAACCTGAATTATATCTGAGAAATAAAATACAGAAAGTGTAGAAATAGCATGTTTTGAACAATAAATCAGGAAGGACTGACCGGTTGATTTGATGATTTTATATTCGGATGCGCTACGTTGGAATTTAGGATCCATAGCTTGATATTAATTTTTAGAACTCTAAGATCTTTCTTTTCTGCCAACTTGTATTTTTAGTTCTTTTTTTAATTCCTCTACAATATCATAAACCGCAGGACAAATCTCTGTGTTCTTGATTGTTAGATCAGCTAATTGAATAAATTTTCTTCGATTTGTATGTGGATATTCATCGCAAGCTTTTGGGCGAACATCATAGATAAAACAATAGTTATCATCTCCTAAAAAGGCACAAGGTATTTCTTGTAAAACCCAAAAACTATCCTCATCACGCTCTAGATATTGGGAGATAAACTCATGTTCTTTAATCCTCAGATGTTTTGCGATACGCCGAATGTCTTTGTCGGTAAATATCGGACTGGTAGTCCTGCAACAATTGCCACAAGCCAAACAATCTGTATATTCAAAAACGCGATTGTGAATAGTATGCACTACAACATCCAAATTTTTAGGTGTTCGTTTTTTAAGTATTTGGAAGTACTTTTTGTTTTCGTTCTTTTTTTCTGCCGCTAATTGCGGAAGTTTGTCGAGTTTTTCTTGCATTTTTAACTTGTTTGCGTTTTTATAAGAACACCAAGAATGATTGTAATTGTAAAGTTTTAGCCCTTAATACTTGATTCAAAGTAGCGAATATAAGCATTTATAGCATCAAAATCAGCTGCAACTGTACGTTGTTGTACTGCAGATTGAGAAATTCCTAATTATTTCACACTATTTCTATGCTTTCTACATCATATTCCTAAGGGCGAACTCAGGTTATAAGGTTTTTGTCTTATAACCTTAAAAGGAGTTTGGAAATTAAAACTCTTTTTGTAAGTTCAATAGAGTTGTGTATTTTCGCGACATATTATCTATAGATTATGAGTATTCAAAAAATCCTAAGATCAGCCACGCAAACCGCTTTGCAACAACTTTATAAAGTAGGTGTGGAAAACGTAGAATTTCAGGCCACACGAAAGGAATTTGAGGGTGATATTACCATTGTTGTTTTTTCTTTTTTAAGACAAATAAAAGGGAATCCGGTAGAAATAGGAACACAATTAGGCAATTATCTTAAGGATAATGTAGTGGAAGTCGTTGATTTTAACGTTGTAAAAGGCTTTCTAAATTTAGTTTTTAGTGATGCTTATTTACACACTGTTTTTTCTCAAGTATTTAATACCGAGCAATATGGTATTAGCAAGCAAGCTGAAGAACAAGCGATTATGGTGGAGTACTCTTCGCCCAATACCAACAAACCTTTACATTTAGGGCATATACGAAACAATCTTTTGGGGTATTCTGTAGCAGAAATTCTCAAAGCAGCGGGTAATAAAGTATATAAAACTCAAATTATCAATGACCGTGGAATACATATTTGTAAGTCTATGTTGGCGTATCACAAATATGGAAATGATGAATCACCCGAATCTACGGGTTTAAAAGGGGATAAGTTAATAGGGAATTATTACGTAAGATTTAATCAAGAGTACAAAAAGCAGATCGATAAACTGCTGGAAGAAGGAATTTCTGAAGAAAAGGCAAAAAAACAAGCTCCTTTACTTCTCGAAGCTCAAAAGATGCTCAAAAAGTGGGAAGATGGGGATAAAGAGGTGAGATTACTTTGGGAAAAAATGAATCGGTGGGTTTATAAAGGTTTTGATAGTACTTATAAGAATTTAGGAGTTGATTTTGATATAAATTATTATGAAAGTGACACCTATTTATTAGGGAAGGATGTGGTACAAAAAGGTTTGGAAAAAGGAATATTTTTTAAAAAACCCGATGGCTCCGTTTGGATAGATTTATCTGATGATGGTCTGGATGAAAAAATCGTTTTACGTGCCGATGGGACGGCTGTATATATTACTCAAGACATAGGTACGGCAATCCAACGAATAAAAGATTATCCCGATGTCAAAGGGATGGTTTATACCGTAGGAAATGAGCAAGATTATCATTTTAAAGTACTCTTTTTAATACTAAAAAAATTGGGATATAAATGGGCGGATAACCTATATCATTTATCGTATGGAATGGTCGATTTACCCGAAGGAAAAATGAAATCGCGTGAAGGAACGGTGGTAGATGCGGACGATTTAATGTGTGAAATGAAGGCTACGGCACGTAGTATTTCACAAGATTTAGGAAAGTTGGAAGGCTATACAGATTCCGAAAAAGAAAACCTTTATCGTATGATCGGTATGGGTGCTTTAAAGTATTATATTCTAAAAGTTGATCCCAAAAAACGTATTCTTTTCAATCCAAAAGAAAGTATTGATTTTAACGGAAATACAGGGCCCTTTATCCAATATACGTACGCGCGTATTCAATCTCTACTACGAAGGGCAGATTTTGATTATTCCCAAAGAGTAAATGTCAACATACATCCAAAAGAAAGAGCATTAATAAAGCAATTACAAGATTTTCCGGATGTAGTGCAAAATGCAGCACAAAACCACAGTCCGGCTTTGATTGCTAACTATACCTATGAGCTAGTAAAGGGCTTTAATTCTTTTTATCAAAGTGTCTCCATCTTTGCAGCTGCTCAAGAAGATGAAAAAATCTTTAGGGTACAATTGTCCCAAGCAGTAGGCAATGTAATTCAGTCTGCTTTTAGTTTATTGGGTATTGAGATGCCGGATAGGATGTAAAAGAATACTAAATTTAATTGTATCGTTTTCCTACTTTTTATTCCTTATTATCAGAAATTACTTAGACATAGAATAAGTAAGAGTTTTGTATATTTCTCGAAATTTAGAGATTTAATAAGCTGTATTTTAATGGATTCTTAATGACTTTTACAGAGTTAATAATTGTAAAACGCACCAAATAAGAGAAAATATCAAGACAGCACTTCTTATCTTAAAAGAGCTGATTTTCTTAATAAAAATAAGCTTTTCAAGCCTATCATCCATTACTGTCATTTTAAATGATAATGATTTTAATCATCAAAAACACTGATGAGCGTCATTGCGTTAGACTGTTAATGTATAGAAATTTGTCGTTAAATAATTGCTTCCCCCCTGCTTTTTGTATTAACTAATTTATAATTTTAATAAAGTATGATGAAAAATGATTACTACAAAGAGACAAAAGACATGAAAATGTCTTGCGTTTCAAAACAGAAGTCACCAAGCCGTTGGCGTGGGTGGCTATTTATGTCGTTGGTATTTGCGACATTTTTTATGACAAGTTATACGGCAACAGCTCAATTGGTTTACCAAGGAGTTGTTCCTGTACAAACTCCAACAGGAGGATTTGGAGTTGATGGCGATGCTTATTCCGACACTCCAACTGCAGGAGTGGGTGATTGGTTTTATGATGGTTCAGGTTCTGGAGGAGGTATTATGGATTTAACTGGATATCCACTTGATCCCGATATGACAACCTTCTATAAAGATGCGTTGTCAGGAGATCCTGATCCTACTATATTCTTAATGAGTGCCAAAATTAATGATGATCCTAATACCTATGAATGGGGAGAAGGAAATGTGCCTAATAAAAATGAGATTCAAAATGTTGGAGTTCATTTTACTTGGGGAGATTCTAATATTGGAGGTGATCCGAATGATTTATGGTGTCTGTTTGCTGCAGACCGAGAGGTAACCAACGGTAGTAGTCACATTGATTTTGAGTTTTTACAAAAGAGTTTGACAATGAATCAAGGTGGAACTTTTACTAGTCTAGGGCTAGATGGAGGCCGTACAGTCAATGACTTGTTAATTACCGTTGAGTTGACCAATGGTGGTAGTGTTGGTAATGTATTACTCAATAAGTGGGTATCTGATGGAAATGGAGGTTTTATTTATGAAGTTCAAACTATTAATGATTTTCCAGCAAATACAATTTTTGCTACAACTAACCTAACATATACTGAGGTGCCTTTTCCTGCGTATGATCAACAAGTTCCAGGATCAACAGACACGTGGTATTATGACATTAATCAATGGGCTGAAGGTGCTGTTAATTTAACGCAGATACTTAATTTGGCTAATAATCCATGTTTTACATTAGCTTCAGTTTTTGTTAGAACAAGAAGTTCAGGGAACTCCACTACATCTCAGTTAAAAGATATACCCGGACCACCTATTCAAATCAATTTGGATTTGAGTGATTTGGAAGTAACTTGCCCTCTGGATGAAGAATGGACTTGTACAGATGGAACTGATTTAACTGCCGAGTTTAATACTTGGAAATCAGGTTTTAGTAATACTGGTGGCATTGAGCCATTAGATGCAGTAACTTATTCAGTTAATGGAGTAGTTGTGGATTTAAATAGTATACTACCTCCGGATGCGTGTGGAGGAAGTGTTGCAATAACCTATTCTGTAACAGACTGGTGTATGAACACGGAGATTTGTGAAAGTACTTTTACGGTTATACCGCCTCCGGACTTCGAGATGCCACCAAATACCGGAGAGGTGATTGCATGTGCTACGGAACTTTACACTCCGGATAATCCGGATGTTTACGACGGCTGTGATGTTCTAATTACTGATGTAGTAGGTCCTGTTATCAGTGATACACCTACTTGTGAAGGAGAGGTAACCTATATGTGGACCTATACTGACGATTGTGATAATACACACAATTGGATTTATACATTTACTATTGAATATGAAGATTTTCAATTGCCATCAGATAGTGGAGAAACTATAGCTTGTGCAACTGAATTATATGAGCCAACTCCACCACAAGTTAATGATTCTTGTGGTGATCCAATCACCCCAACCGGACCGATAGTAAGTGATATTCCATATTGTGAAGCAGGAGTTGTAACTTACGTATGGACTTATACAGATTGTGAGGGAAACACACATGATTGGACTTACACCTTTACTTTAGAGTATGAAGACTTTGTTTTGCCACCGAATGATGGAGAAGAGATAGCTTGTTTTGATGATGTCTATCTCCCAACTCCACCATTGGTAAACGATTATTGTGGTATTCCACTTACGCCAACCGGGCCAATTATTGCTGGAACATATACAGATTGTGATGGTACGGTTACGTATGTATGGACCTATGAAGATTGTGAAGGTAATGCTCACGATTGGACTTATACGTTCACGATTATTTACCTAGATTTCACCATGCCAGCAGATGGCGGTGATATCGTTGACTGCTT
>JAOZTK010000065.1 GCA_029942185.1 Flavobacteriaceae bacterium | reverse complement strand
AGGAATGACTTTGCTGAATTGGCTGTTGGAAATTGCTAAATGGCAGGTTTTGTCCGGCGTTGTACAAAAGAATAGTTATGCACAAGCCGCTAAGGAGAGCTTGAGTTCACATACCCTTTCGATTATTACTCCTTTTAAAACAGGAGAATATGTGGGAAAAGCGATGTATTATCCCAAAACATTGCGAAAGAAAATAGTTTTACTAAACTTTATTGGAAATGCAGCTCAGTTATTTTTTACATTGCTTTTTGGTGTGATTGGTTTGGTGTTTTTTATAAAGAGTTTTGACATTGAAGTCCATCCGCATAAAATTAGAAGAATTGCCTATGTAATTGTGTTTGTAACAGTTTCCCTTTTTGCAGGAAATAAGTTGTTGTATGGAAAAGGAGGCTCTTATCAAAAGGCGATTTCCTTTTTTAAAAAATTGAGTAAAATCTTAAGGTTTAAAGTAGTGTCATTTTCCTTATTGAGGTATGTTATATTTTCACATCAATTTTACTTATTACTCTTAATTTTCGGAATAGAAATCCATTATGAAACTGCTATGTTATTGATTTTTACAATGTATTTTTTAGCAACGATGCTACCTGTTTTTAGTGTGTTTGATTTTGTGATCAAAGGGAGTGTAGCTATCTATCTGTTTTCATTTTTAGGTGTGAGTGAAATGATAGTAATGCTCGTCAGTACTTTGATGTGGTTTTTTAATTTTGTTTTGCCGGCAGTTATCGGAAGCTTCTACGTATTATCCTACAAACCAAATATTAAAACTAATTTTGTAAAAGAATACTATAGAAAAACTAGCTAGATCAAATGTCTGAATTTTGGATTTTTATTGCAATTATTATTACGCTGTTATATATTATTTTAATAGGATGTTTGTATTTTGGAATAAAGCGTATTCCACGATTTCAATATCAGCATACCACAACCAAATTATCCTTTTCAATAATCATCGCTTTCCGTGATGAAGCAGAAAACCTACCCACTTTATTAGCGAGTTTAGTTGCGTTAGCATACCCTAAAAACTTCTTTGAAATTTTGCTTGTAAATGATGCTTCATCAGATGATTCAGTTGCGATTGTCAGAAATTTTGCAGCAGAATATTCTGATATAAATGTACGAGTTTTTAACAATGACAGAAGGACTAATGCCCCAAAAAAAGATGCGATTAATACAGCGATACGACAAAGCAATTTTGATTGGATTGTAACTACGGATGCCGACTGCCAAGTTCCTAAAAATTGGTTGCAAGTTTACAATGCTTTTATTATGACAAACAAATCTGTATTTGTAGCTGGATTAGTGAAATACAAATTGCAAAACGGATTTTTACATCAATTTCAACGAATAGATTGGATGAGTCTTACAGGAGTGACAATAGGAAGTTTTGGTTGGAACAAACCTTTGATGTGTAGTGGTGCAAATTTGGCATATAGTAAAAAAGCTTTTTTTAAAGTAAATGCATTTGAAGGGAATGAACATATCGCCAGCGGTGATGATGTCTTTTTAATGCAAAAAATCAAAGAGGCTTACCCCAATCGGGTTTCTTTTGTAAATGCATCTGATGCTTCGGTTCAGACAAAGAGTTTAGATTCATGGCGCGGATTGTATCAACAGCGTATGCGTTGGGCTGTCAAAACAAGTAGCATCCCTAACCATCATATCAAATGGGTAGGATTAGTTGTATTCACCATGAATATTTTACTCCTATTAGTTCTTTTAATAGCTTTTTTTAATTGGAATTATTTTAGATTCTTTTTTGCTCTATTTTTGGTAAAAGTATTGTTCGATAGCCTATTAATAAAAAGAGTATCCATAATTTTGCATCAGCAACTAGCACTAAAAACCTGGTTGCTGAGTAGTCTTTACTATCCATTATTCTCGACTCTTGTAATTGTAAAAGGCTTGTTTACAAATTATAAGTGGAAAGGAAGAATATTCACAAAATAGGCGCAAAACGAAAACGATTTCGTAATAAATCTGAGTGTTTTTATATAAAAATGGAATAATATCATTAATTTTGCCAGTCCAAAACTAAGGAATGCCAAAAAAAATTAAAAAAATAGGGGTCATGACGTCCGGAGGAGATTCTCCGGGGATGAATGCTGCAATTCGATCTGTTGTACGATCTTGTACGCATTATCGTATTGAATGTGTTGGTATTTATCGGGGATATCAGGGTATGATTGAAGGTGATTTTATAAAACTTGACGCAAGAGGTGTAAGTGGGATTATTAACAAAGGAGGAACGATACTAAAAACAGCTCGTTCCAAAGCATTTAGGACCAAAGCAGGTCGTAAAAAAGCCTACGATCAATTAATAAAAGCAGGGATTGATGCCGTTGTGTTGATAGGTGGAGATGGTACTTTTACCGGGGGAATGGTTTTTAATAAAGAATTTGACTTTCCTTTTATAGGAATTCCGGGAACCATCGACAACGATATATTCGGAACAACATTTACGTTGGGTTACGACACGGCTTTAAATACTGTTGTAGAAGCCGTTGACAAAATACGGGATACGGCCAGTTCACACAGTCGATTATTTTTTATAGAAGTTATGGGGAGAGATGCCGGATTTATAGCCTTGAATACCGGAATTGGAGCAGGAGCAGAAGAAATATTGATACCCGAAGAAGATTTAGGATTGAAACGAATGCTTCGGTCTTTACAACGCAGTAAACGTTCCGGAAAATCATCCAGTATTGTTATCGTAGCAGAAGGAGATACAATTGGTAAAAATGTTTTTGAACTTGCTGAATATGTAGAGAAAAATTTACCACAATACGAAGCACGCGTATCCGTTTTAGGTCATATGCAACGTGGAGGTGCACCCTCTTGTTTTGATAGGGTTTTAGCTAGTAGGATGGGGCTTAAAGCTGTAGAATTAATATTAGATGGAGAAAAAAATCTAATGGTAAATATTAACAATAATAAAATTGGAGTGACCAATCTTGAAAAAGCGGTAAAGGGAAAACACAAGATCAATCAAGAGCTAATTCGAGTGTCTGATATTATGTCTATCTAGTTTTAGAAGTCAGAAGTGAATTTAAAAAAATAAATAAAAACGAATAAATATATATTATTATGATAAAATTAGGAATAAATGGGTTTGGTCGTATAGGACGACTTGCCTTTCGTGAAGCCATTAAGAGAAATATTGATGTCGTAGCCATCAATGATTTATTAGATGTTGAATATTTAGCATATCTATTAAAATACGATTCCGTACACGGTCGTTTTGATGGAGATGTTAGTGTAAAAGACGGGATGTTGATTGTAAATGGAATGGATGTTAGAGTAACAGCTGAACGCAATCCTGAAGATATAAACTGGGGTGAGGCAGGAGCTGAGTATATTATCGAAGCAACCGGTTTCTTTTTAACGAAGGAATTAGCCGGAAAACACATCAAAGCCGGTGCTAAAAAAGTAATTCTTTCTGCACCTCCTAAGGACGATACCCCAATGTATGTTATTGGTGTCAACCACAAAGAACTACACAAGGATACTAACATTTTTTCGAATGCGTCTTGTACAACAAATTGCCTAGCGCCTATTGCAAAAGTATTACATGATAATTTTGGATTAGAAGAAGGTTTGATGACAACAATTCACGCAGCAACTTCAGGTCAAAAAGCAGTTGATGCTCCTTCAGGAAATTGGAGACGTGGTCGTACAGTATTCGGAAATATTATTCCGACAACAACAGGTGCGGCAAAAGCAGTTGGTAAAGTTATTCCTGAATTAGAAGGAAAATTAACCGGTATGGCAATGCGTATTCCGTCTGCAGATGTTTCTATCGTAGATTTAACAGTTAAATTGAAAAAATCAACGAGCTATGAAGAAATAAAAACCAAGATGAAAGAAGCTGCCGATGGAGCGTTAAAAGGAGTTTTAGCTTATACAGAAGACGAAGTAGTATCTGCTGATTTTATCAGTGAAACACATACTTCAATTTTTGACGCAGGCGCCGGACTGGAATTGAATGATAAATTCTTTAAAATCATTTCTTGGTATGATAATGAATATGGTTATGCAACTAAAATTGTAGAGTTATTAGTGTACTCTGCTTCACTCTAGTTTTAGTAAATTAAAATATTTTTAAGATACTCTAAAGAATAGCATTAGTCTACGATATTCTTTAGAGTTTTTTTTATGTAATTCTTAATTAAGTTTTACCTTTGTACCAAATTTTAAGACATGTTCAAACTTATATTAATAACTGCGGTATTGTTGGGTATCGGTTTTGCAGGAATTGCTATTAAAATATGGGCTAAAAAAGATGGTGAGTTCGCCGGAACATGTTCCAGTCAGAATCCACGTTTAAAAGCTGAAGGAATAGGTTGTGCTTGTGCTGGAAGTGGTACTTGTGAAAATGATTCGAATCACACACATAATCCGGAACACCAAAATGATTATTTTGAAACTCCACCAACAATTATTGTTAAAAAAGTAGGCTAATCCATTGTCATCAATCTTATTTTTTCTTTTTCTTATCATAGTTGGCATACAAGTTGGTTATTATGGAATACTATTTATACTCTTCTCTTTTGTCAAAAAACAAGATGTTTTAGCATCGGAATATCCTGTCTCAGTAATTATAGCTTGTAAAAATGAGGGAAATAATCTTAGAGAAAATCTTCCCAAAATTTTATCTCAAATTTATCCTAAATTTGAAATTATTCTTATTGATGATGCTTCTACTGACGATACACTTTCAGTAATGCAAGGTTTTGCCAAACAATACGATACAATAAAAATACTGAGCGTTCCAAAAAGTAAAACCTATACCGGAAATAAAAAAAACGCATTATCTCAAGCCATCCAAAAAGCGAAATATGAACACTTGCTTTTTACAGATGCTGATTGTTATCCCGTTTCAAAATCATGGATTACTGAAATGGCTACTTCATTTACCGTCAAAAAGCAATTGATTTTGGGATATGGAGCTTATAAAAAAAAGCCAGGATTCTTTAATAAAGTAGTTCGTTACGAGACATTATTAACAGCTTGGCAGTATTTATCCTATGCATTAGTCGGATTACCCTATATGGGAGTTGGAAGAAATATAGCTTACACAAAGAAGCTTTTTAAAAAATCAAAAGGTTTTCAAAGTCATCAAGATATTCAATCAGGTGATGATGATTTATTTGTAAATCAAGTTGGCACTGTTGATAATATTGGCATTTGTTGGGAGTCTAGTACCCATACATTATCAGAACCCAAGACTAATATACAAGATTGGATTCGACAAAAAAGAAGGCATGTAACAACGGCTGTTTTTTATAAACCGATACATCAATTTCTATTGGGAACTTTTTATGTATCACAGCTATTGTTTTACAGTCTATTCTTTTTACTTCTTTTCACCTATAATAATCCGAAAATTATACTCCTTTTAGCCGGTATTCGTTTTATGGTTTTCTATTTTAGCTTGATTCCGTCGGCAAAGAAATTAAAAGAAAAGGATTTAATTTTATACGCTCCTTTTTTGGAAATATTTTTGATTAGTATGCAAATACGTATCTTTATCCAAAATTCATGGGAGAAGCCTAAAGGATGGTAAGTAATCTATGTCAAAAAAAGATATCCAAAATATTGTTGACAAAGCGAAAAATGGCAATCAGTCAGCCTATAGGGACTTACTGAATCTTTATTGGAGTGATATTTATCGTTTTTTAAACTCAAAATGTCAAAACGACTACGAATCAGAAGACCTAACGCTAAAAACTTTTTCCAAAGCTTTTGACAAGATTGAGCAATACAATTCGAAATACGCTTTTAAAAATTGGTTGCTGGCAATTTCTAACAATTTATTTATCGATTTTTTGCGTTCAAAAAAAAGGCATATTGAGGCTGTAGACATTGAAAAAGAAGGGATGTTAAAGATTGCTGATTTGACGCCTTCTCCGGAAGATAAACTCATTCAAGAACAACACCTTGATGCGTTATTACAGTATATAAAAATGCTTAAACCACATTATAGAGAAGTTATCAATTTGCGTTACTTTAGAGAGTTTAGTTATAAAGAAATTGCAGAAGAACTGAATGAATCTTTGAGCAGTGTCAAAGTTAAGTTGATGAGAGCTAGAAAATTACTCTTTGAATTAATAGAAAACGCAAATACCAAAAAAAAATAGAATTCAATTAATATTCCCTGTTTTTGTTTATACAATAATAGATTTATATGGCATTAATAAGTGTAGCAGATATTACAAGAGCAATTCACATAGATAAATTAGGTTTTATAGGTAGTGCTGTGGGTTGGTTGATTCTTAGAACTACACGTATTTCGGGCATAAATAAAGTCTATGAAAGGGTAAAACACCTGCACGGCAGAGCGTTTTTCACCGCTTTATTAAAGGAGTTTAACCTCAAGTATGAAATATCCCAAGAAGATTTAAATAGAATACCAAAAACCGGTGCTTTTATAAGTGTTTCTAATCATCCTTTAGGAGGAGCAGATGGAATTGTTCTATTAGAGATATTAACAAAAATACGTCCGGATTTTAAAATAACAGGGAATTTTTTATTGACTAAGATAAAGCCTATCGCACCCTATGTAATTGCTGTTAATCCGTTTGAAAAAAGAAAAAATGCTAAAGCGAAAATGGAAGGGTCTCAACTTTCGTCAAAACACTTGCAAGAAGGGAAAGCTTTGGGTTTTTTTCCTTCCGGAGAAGTGTCGACAACTAAACAAGATAATATTTATATCGATAAAGAATGGAATAAAGCAGCTATTGAGGTAATTAAAAAAGCAGGTGTTCCTGTTGTTCCAATTTATTTCCATATTAAAAATAGTCGATTTTTCTACTTCCTTTCAAGATTTAGTGGCATTTTAAGAACAGCGAAATTACCTTCTGAATTACAGAACAAAAGGAATAAACGTATCAAAATTCGAATTGGGAAGCCGATATCTGTAAAAGAAATAGAGCGTTTTGAAAATGTGGAAGAGTTAAGTCGTTTTCTGAGGCAAAAGACCTATATGTTGGCGAACTCATATAATGATGATACGAATAAGTTAAAAACCGCGAGACAAAAAATACAAAATATTAAAACTCCAAAAAAAATTGTGGCACAAAAAGATTTGGATAAAATTATTGGTGAAATTGATTTATTAAGGGCAACGGATAAAAGGCTGATGTACGTTAAAGATTATGAAGCCTATTTTGTCCATCCAAAAGAAATCCCACATGTTTTGCATGAAATTGGCAGGCTGCGTGAAATAGCTTTTCGCGAAGTAGGAGAAGGGACGAATAAATCTATTGATTTGGATAAATTTGACACCTATTACCATCATTTATTCCTTTGGGATACGAAAGCTGAAAGAATTGTCGGTGCCTATAGAATGGGATTGGGACATGACATATTTCCCAAATACGGATTGAGAGGTTATTATATAACTACTTTGTTTAAATTTGAACCGGAACTTCACAAAATGTTATCAGAAACTATTGAGATGGGACGTGCATTTGTAATCAAAGACTATCAACAAAGACCCATGCCTTTATTTTTGTTGTGGAAAGGGGTTATTCACGTAGCTTTGAGAAATCCTCAGAACAGGTACCTAATGGGAGGTGTTAGTATCAGCAACCAGTTTTCTAATTTTTCAAAGTCTTTGATGATTGAGTTTATGAAATCGAATTATTATGACCCATTTGTAGCCCAGTATATTCATCCCAAAAAAGAGTATAAAGTCAATCTAAAAGATGCAGATAGAGATTTTGTTTTTGATTATACACAAGCAGATATAAGAAAGTTTGACAAGTTAATAGGAGAGATAGAACCGGAAGGACTTCGTATACCGGTATTGATCAAAAAATATATCAAACAAAATGTAAAATTAGTAGCATTTAATGTGGATCCAAAGTTCAACGACGCCATAGATGGTTTGATGTACATCCGTGTTTCAGATTTGCCGGAATCTACTGTAAAACCGGTGCTTGAGGAATATCAAGCAGAGTTGCTAAAGAAAAGTAACAAATAAGGGCTTGTTATCGATAAACCCAGTTCGTATTAACAACTCAGGTTATCAGGAGCATAAAAATTAACAATTGAGTTAATACGAAAAAAACCGAAGTGATTAACTCCGGCTTTTTAAGGGATTCTATTTTTGTAATCAAATAATATCTTTGTGGTCAGAAAAGTGCTTCATAAATTGAGCTCTTTCGTAATATTTCGGATTTTTAATATTTCCCTGACTTAAAGACCCGATAATTTCATTTACGGAAGCGTGATTGTTGCTCTCTAGGTAGTTTTCTAAATAGTCAAGAATTTCACGGATAACTTCCGCATTATTTTTAAATAAAGTAGAAACAA
The DNA here is from genome assembly GCA_029942185.1 of Flavobacteriaceae bacterium. GTDB lineage: Bacteria > Bacteroidota > Bacteroidia > Flavobacteriales > Flavobacteriaceae > DQTL01. Next base: position 3,303 of record JAOZTK010000065.1, on the reverse strand, counting down.
TATAATTTACATTAGCTCCTGCTAATAGGAGTTTGACAAAAGCTTTTCCGTCATGAATACCTGTTGAAGCTGCTAGACTTGTATCCATTCTGTCTTTTAGAAGCGCTACCCATTGTAAAGGAATTACGTATTCGTGTGGGGAACTAAAAATATCAGCAGCGACAATTTCTTTTTTTTCTAAATTTATATCCGGTTTGTAAAATCGATTAAAAAGAGCAATACCATCAACACCGGTAGCAGAAACTTTTAAAATCATATCTCCCAGATTAGTGAAATATTGACTCATCTTTACAATGATTGGAATGTTTACAGCCGCTTTTGCTTTTTCAATAATTTGAAGGTAATTCTTCTCTATTTTTTTACTTGATTTTTTAAAATCTGCCGGGAAATAAAAAATATTTAATTCGATGGCATCTGCTCCGGCTGTTTCTATTTTTTTAAGAAAATAAAGCCATTCATGATGCGAAATACAGTTGACACTTGCGATAACAGGAATGCTTAGTTCACGCTTTGCGCTTTTAATCAAATTGACATATTCCGTTAAATTATCCTTTTTGATTTTATAGTCGAAGTAATCTAAATTGCGGTCTTTTTCCCCTTTAGAAGCAGCATCCTTAAGGATATTGCCATATTCATTGAGTATCTCCTCTTCAAAAATTGATTTTAAAACAACAGCTGCGGCTCCTTGTTTTTCGAATTTTTTTAAGTTTTCAATGTTTCCTGTTAAACTACTGCTACCAATTATTAATGGATTTTTAAGTGTTAAACCAGCGTATTTTGTTTCTAAATTTGCCATAATCGAATTTGTAATTTTGTGCAAAAGTAAAAAGTATATTGACAATAAAAGGTGAAATAAATCATAAATTGAGTAAATATGTATTTAACTATAATTTTGTTCGATTATTTAGGAGGTTAAAACAATATCAAAAGTAATAATAACTGGGGTTTTTTAAAATATTTGTTATTTAAAAACATCTTAATTCATATCATAAGCCGTAACTTTGTACACTAAAAATAAAGACATGAGTAAAGCAGTATACATTGCCACTATGGAGAAGAGTAGTGGTAAATCTATCGTCACTTTAGGTTTGATGAGAATGCTCCTGGGTACCGTAGCCAAGGTTGGTTATTTTAAACCCATAATCAGCGATTTCGAAGAAGGGGAAATTGACAATCATATCAATACGGCTCTAGCACATTTTAAGTTAGATATCGGTTATAAAGACGCCTATGCTTTTACTAAAAGTGAAGTGATTAATAAGATGAATGAAGATAGAATTGATGAAGTCTTTGACACTATTATCGAAAAGTATAAAGCAATTGAAGAAAATTATGATTTTGTTCTAGTAGAAGGTACCGATTTTTCCGGAGAAGGGACAGCAACAGAACTAGAAATAAATACAGAAATTGCTAAGAATTTGGGTATTCCTGTTATCATTATAGAAAGTGGTACAGGTAAAACGATGAAGGGATTTATCAACAATCTGCTTTCTGCCTATCATTTATTTGAGGATAATGATGTAAGAGTACTAGCAGTAATAGCCAATAAAGTGCAACCCAAAAATTTAGAACGGGTGCAAAGTGAATTGTATCATGAGTTGCCTAAAAAAGTGGTTGTGAATGCGATACCTGTAATTGATTTTTTGGCCAATCCAACTATTAAAGAAGTAATCAAAGAATTAGATGCAGAAGTGTTATTCGGACAAGGAGATGAATTGAACAATCAAGTAGCTAATTATATGGTAGGAGCCATGCAATTACGGCATTTTTTACCCAGATTAAAAGAAGACACACTCATTATAACACCTGGCGATAGATCTGATTTGATTTTGGGAGCCTTACAAGCAAATATTTCCTATAATTATCCATCAATTGCAGGGATTGTGTTGTCAGGAGGTTTAAAACCTGAAGCACCTATTATCGAATTAATAGAAGGTTTGCCTCGTAAAATACCCATATTATCCGTTCCCAGAGACACCTATCCGATTGTTAAATCTGTAGGGATGATAAATTCGCAGATTTATGCAGATAACAAACAAAAAATATCAGTATCCATACGTACTTTTGATAAATATGTAGCCGATTTTGAACTGTCGAATGCACTTATAACATTTAAATCGGCCGGGATTACACCTCGAATGTTTCAATACAATTTGCTCAAACGAGCTCAAAAACACAAAAAACATATTGTCTTACCTGAAGGAAAAGATGATAGAATTTTAAGAGCAGCAGCACGTCTATCCAACCAAGGAATTGTAGATTTAACAATTTTAGGCAAGTATAAGGAAATAGAAAAACGGGTAGAAACTTTGGGCATTCAATTTGATTTGGATAAAATAAAGATTATTAACCCAATTGAATCACCAAATTTTAAAGACTATGCAGCTACTTTATACGAATTGCGTAAACACAAGAAAATGAATTTAGCCATGGCAGAAGATAAGATGGAAGATGTATCTTATTTTGGAACCATGATGGTTTACAAAGGGCATGCAGATGGGATGGTTTCCGGAGCGGCACATACTACGCAACACACTATTTTACCTGCGTTGCAGTTTGTAAAAACCAAACCTGGTGTGTCTGTAGTGTCTTCTATTTTCTTTATGTGTTTGGATGATCGTGTATCTGTTTTTGGTGATTGTGCCATCAATCCTAATCCAACAGCAGAACAATTGGCAGAAATAGCTATTTCATCTGCTGATTCATCTAAAGCTTTTGGCATTGAGCCAAAAGTAGCCATGTTATCTTATTCATCGGGTTCATCAGGGATTGGTGAAGATGTTGAACACGTACGAGAAGCGACGGAAATTGTAAAGAAAATACGTCCTGACATAAGTATTGAAGGCCCCATACAATACGATGCCGCAGTTGACCCATTAATTGGTAAAAGCAAATTACCCAATTCTAAAGTCGCCGGACAGGCAAGTGTGTTGATTTTCCCGGATTTAAACACAGGAAATAATACGTACAAAGCAGTACAGAGAGAAACAGGTGCTTTAGCCATTGGCCCCATGTTACAGGGTTTAAACAAACCTGTAAATGACCTAAGTCGTGGTTGTACGGTTGAGGATATTTTTAATACGGTTATTATTACGGCTATTCAGGCGGAGGGCTTGTAGAATAGAAAGAAGTTTATACTTTGTCAAAGTTTTTTGCCTTATAATTTAGAGGCTATCTGAATTGCATAGCTAACTATCATAACAACAGCAATATACAATATGGGGGGCGCAAATAATTGACAAAATACTTGTTTTTTATTAAAAAATTGCTATATCTTTGATACACCCAACTGATGTTGTTATG
>JAOZTK010000064.1:9821-11860 GCA_029942185.1 Flavobacteriaceae bacterium | reverse complement strand
AAAATTAAAGCAATTTAAAACACCGATTCATATTAATGTTCCTTTTTCGGAACCACTATATGAAACCACTGAGCATCTGTTGCACAACGTAGATAATTTGGAAGAATTATCTCAATCGGACTCATTATTAACGGAGACTCCAATAGATGTAGATGAGTTACAAGGATATGCCGACCTATGGAATAAAGCGTCTAAAAAGATGATAATTTTGGGGGTGCATCCACCTGATAAAATGCTGGCGACACAATTAGCGCATATTGCCAAGGATACATCTGTTATTGTTTTGACAGAAACAACTTCAAATGTACATAATACAGACTTTATCAATAGTATTGACCAGGTAGTTTTTCCTTTTTCAAATAAAGATTTTAAAGTTTACCAACCTGATATATTACTCACATTTGGTGGGATGGTTGTTTCTAAAAAAATTAAGGAATTGCTCAGAGAATCCCCACCGAAGCAACATTGGCATATCGATTCCAATAGAGCGATGGATACCTATCATTGTTTAACAAAGCATTTTTTGGTAAGCATAAGCCTGTTTTTTAGTCAGTTTTTCTTTTTGACAAAAGCCAAAGAGAGTAATTACAAAAAATTGTGGATAACAGCTAAAAAACAAAGGGAAGAGAAACACGTGGAATATTTGGCGGATCTTACATTTTCGGATCTACAAGTATTTCAATTGCTGAGCGGTTTTTTACCAAAGCAATTAAACATTCAATTATCGAATAGTTCGATAATACGTTATGCACAATTATTCCCTTGGCTAAAAACCCAAAAAATAGGCTGTAATAGAGGGACTAGTGGAATTGATGGCAGTACATCAACCGCTGTGGGAGTGGCTGTTACTAGTAAAAAGCAAAGCTTGCTTATTTCAGGAGATTTAAGTTTTTTCTACGACAGTAATGCTTTGTGGAATAAATACATTCCCAATAATTTTAGAATTATTTTGATTAATAATGGGGGAGGAGGAATTTTTAGATTTATTTCCGGTCCTGCAAGTACCAATACCTTAGCGTTTTTTGAAACACCACATCAATTAACAGCAAAGCAGCTTTGTGAAATGCACCATTTTGAATACAAAATCGTTTCTGATTCGAATGATTTACAAAATGAATTGGGTAGTTTCTTCGACGAAAGTAGTCAGCCTAAGTTATTAGAAATAGCGACACCAAAAGAGAAAAATGCCTTAATACTCAAAGATTATTTCAAGTATTTAATTTGAGTCGTTGTAAATCCTAGTAGTTTTTATATTCGTAACGATAATCTTTTAACGCAAAGTATTTTACATTTTAAACGATAACATTCTTGTCATAAGGAATGCTATCTAGTATATGTTTAATTACATCTACACGCGCTATTGTCTTTCTGTTTGAATTGATGACTTTAAAAGGAAATTTTCCTTTTTTCGCATTTTCAAACATTTTTTTTCTATAATCTGTATATTCATCCCAAAGTCTTTGTGCATTTTCATCAACCGGAGACATTTTCCATACTTTCAGTGGATTTGCTTTAATTTCTCTAAAGCGTTTGGCTTGTACTTTTTTTGAAATGGACATATAGATTTTTACGAGTCTCACACCGGATTCGACAATCATGTCTTCAAAGTGGTTTACTTGCTTCATAAATCTCAAGTATTGGCTTTGTCTACAAAATCCATTTACAGGTTCCACCACAGCTCTATTGTACCAACTACGATCAAAAAACACGATTTCACCACCTATGGGCAATTCGTTTACATAGCGTTGGAAATACCATTGGGTTGCTTCGTCTTCTGTAGGTTTGGGTAGTGCGACAACACGTAGGTGTCTTGGGTTCAATCGTTCGATAATACGACGAATAGAGCCTCCTTTACCGGCGGCATCGCGACCTTCAAAAATGATTACAACTTTTTCATTGTTATTAATAACCCATGTTTGCAATTTTATCAATTCTTCTTGCAATTTTTTTATTGCTTTTTCGGATTTGGCGTGACGTATGGCTCTTTTTAAATCATATTCATTTTTTTGTGACAACAAAGCAAACAAGCCTTTATTTGA
>JAOZTK010000064.1:7312-9721 GCA_029942185.1 Flavobacteriaceae bacterium | reverse complement strand
TTTTTAAATCATATTCATTTTTTTGTGACAACAAAGCAAACAAGCCTTTATTTGAATTTAATATTGCGATATCTTCTTTTGTAAAATCTTCTATGTGTGACATAATAAATAAAGTATAATTAGTAATCAAATTTATGAGAGGAGCGGAAGTAACGTACTACTACGTTTGGATTCGGTAAGAGTGAGACATTTGCCTCGCCTTTCCTATCGTAATTAAATAGCGATAATACATAACGCAGACTTTCTAATCTCGCTGTGTATTTTTCATTTGTTTTAATAACTAGCCAAGGACTATAAGAGGTATGTGTTTTGCTAAACATTTGTTCTTTGTAATGTGTATACTTATCCCAGAGTTTTTGTCCTTTTTCGTCAACAGGGCTAAACTTCCAACGTTTAACAGGATTTTCTAAACGTGCTTGGAAACGCCTTTGTTGCTCATCTTTTGTGATTGAAAACCAAAATTTTATAATATGAATCCCATCTTCTCTAAGCATGTGTTCAAACTCGGGAACATGAATCATAAATTGGTTGTACTGCGCTTCGTTACAAAACCCCATGACCGGTTCAACTACTGCTCGATTATACCAACTACGATCAAAAAACACGATTTCACCTGGATTTGGTAATTGTTTTATGTAACGTCTAAAATACCATTGTCCTTGTTCTACTTCAGTGGGTTTATTCAGTGCTACCAACCGCATAGAACGTGGGTTGAGATGTTCCATAAAACGGCGAATACTTCCCCCTTTACCGGCGGCATCACGCCCCTCAAAGATAATAGCGATTCGTTGTTTGGTCTTACTTGCCCATTGTTGTAATTTGACCATTTCTACTTGAAGCTGTTCTAATTCAAGTGAATATTGAAGTTTGTTACAAACTTTTTCAAAGGGAATTTCTTTCTCTTTAATTAGAGCTCTTAGATCTTTTTGATTAGAAACAGATTGAAAGTCTTCTAATGATAAATTGTTCTTTTCTGAATTGGTCTGCATGGGTAAGACGAGATTATTGGTTAATTGCCTGCATCTTTTAAAGCACTAAAATGACGTTTAAAAGAAATTTTTATAATTTATAAACTTACAGATATACTAACAAAAAATAAATGATTTTCTTTATTAGTTGCAAGTGTATAAATTCAATATCCAAATATAGTAATTTTTCTGTTTATTACTAAGCTACTCAAGGATGAAAAACCGGACAATTTATTTGCAGAGTAAAAGTCGCTAAGATTGGAGGGTTTAACGTCCAGATATATTGTATCAAACTTTGGGTCAAAAAACTATTTTGCCTGTTTATCCGCGGTAGGGATGGAAGGTTTGCAAATGTCTTAGGGTATTAGCCACATTTCCCTGGAGCACATTTCATGCCGCCACATTTGTCATTTATTTTGCTGACATGTGTTTCTTTGTGCATTTTTTCCATTTTCTCTTTCATCATTTCAGGGTGTGCGACAAAGTTATAACCTTTATACATGATAAAAACACCATACAAAATCACTAGAAGAGCTGAAATTTTCATCATCACTTTTCGAGTTGACCCTTTTTGTAAAAATTTGGTAATAAATCCTAACATAAAGAGGGTTGGAATAGTCGATAAACCGAAAACCGCCATTACGACACCTCCCCAGAGAGGTGAAGCAGTACTTGCAGCGATAATTGCAAAAGAATAGACTAATCCACATGGGATTATTCCGTTGAGCATTCCCAATGCAAAGAAACTGCCTAAGGATTTAGTTCTCATAAGTTTCCCGAATAATTTTTGAAACCAAGTTTTATTCGCAAATGAAACTTCAATGGCGTTTAAAAAACCGAGTTTCCCCAAAAGAGAAAGTCCCGCCATTACCATCAGTATTCCTGTTACCAAAAACAGTATTCCTTTTGTGGTGGGTGTAAAGGAACTAGCCTTACCTAAGGTTCCAAAGATAACACCCAAAATAGTATAGGTTACCACTCTTCCTATGTTGTAGGTAAGATGTGCCACACTCTGATTTAACCAAGATTTTTTATGATCTATTTTTGTGGTACTGTAAGCGATAACAATCCCACCACACATGCCGATACAGTGTCCAATACTCGCTGTGAAGGCGGTTGCTATAATAAATAAAAAATCTACTTTATTCATTTTAAGTCTTAAAATAAAATTATAAATTAGCTATTCAAATCTCTTTTTAAAGCAGGAGTGTTCAATAACTGATTTTGTCTCGTAGTTGGTATTGCTCACCTTTATATTCCCAATTTAGTTTTAGTGAATACAATCCTCTAATTAGCTTTTTATCAGAAATTAAATAGGTTAAGCTATCTAATTTGATATCTTTTTCTACATCGAAATCTTTATTTGAAACACGTTGTAGTGTAAAATTTGCTGTTATTTTATTAAAGTCAAATGTACTTGGAAAAATGAGTTCAATGCCTT
>JAOZTK010000064.1:0-7212 GCA_029942185.1 Flavobacteriaceae bacterium | reverse complement strand
CGAACACCTTCTTGAACAAGATCCATTTTAACTTGGTAGGTGCCGGGTAGGATTAGTATGCCACCCTCAACTTTTTTATCAGGTTTAAATTCTTTAAGAGGTTTTATAGGTCTTGGCCACAAATAACGCAAGTCCCAACTGACTCTATTTATACCCTTTTTAGCTTTTTTTGTGAGTTTTCTTACCTCGTTTCCACGATTATCATAAATACTAAAGATGAGATATGAAGGTATTTCATTTTTTTCATCATTGAGTTCTTCCGGTGTTGGTGTGGGTATATTTGATTTTGACTTGAATAATTCTTTTTCTTGTTTTCTACGTTTAGATTGTGCGGTTTTGGGGACTTCTTTTAAATAATAGGTAAAGGTAGCTCCAAAATCCGGGTTTTTACTTTTATAGGGCATGGAGCCATAGCCATAACCTCCTCTATTTCTGGGAACATATAAAAGGGCATCTTTTATTGGAAATATTTTAGCATTTTTATTTTTGTATGATTCTTCCGGTTCTCTGAGTGGCGTATAGTCATCTAATATGTAAAAACCTCTTCCAAAGGTTGCTAATACCAAATCATTTTCACGTTCTTGAATGACTATATCTCTAACAGAAATGGCAGGAATTCCCGATTTGAGTTGTGTCCATTCTTTGCCGGTATTATTAGAATAAAAAACACCAAATTCTGTTCCGACAAAAAGCAAATCAGGATTTTTATGGTCTTGTTCAATTGTGTGAATTGTACCGTTTTTCGGAAGATTATTACTGATAGATTCCCAGGATTTACCTTTGTTACGACTTTTTAAAATATAGGGTGTAAAATCATCTCTTTTTCGGTTATCAAAAGACGCAAAAACAATATTTTCATCGTGTTTTGAAGCTAATATATCACTGACATACGTATATTCAGGAACGCTTCTAAATTTTGTTTTCTTTCGCCAGTTTTTCCCGGCATCTTCGGTTATTTGTATTACACCATCGTCGGTTCCTACATAAAGTAAATCTTCTTTGATTGGTGATTCTGTCAGGGATACTGCCATTCCATAAAGTGAAGTGGAAACATTTTTTGCCACAGCATCCACACTCCAATAACGACCCATTACCGGCCATTTATCACGTGAGAGTTTACGGGTAATATCTTCACTAATTACCTCCCATGAATTTCCTCTATCATCGGTTCTAAAAACTTTATTGGCAGCTATATACAATCGTTTGCTGTTGTGTGGACTGATAATAAAAGGTGTATTCCAATTCCATTTATAGGTGTTTTCTCCTTTGCGTGGTATGGGTTTAATAGGGATACGTTCACCACTTTTTTTATCGTATCTAAAAAGATTTCCATATTGATATTCTGAAAATACAATATCGGGATTGTCTGGATCTATGGCTTGCCAATAGCCGTCACCTCCTAGTGTGATTGTCCATTCGCCACGAGTAGAACCGTCAGTATAGATAGTTTGAGAGGGACCTCCAAAACTATTGTTGTCTTGGGTGCCTCCATATACATTGTAAAATGGAAAATCATTATCGACATTAACACGGTAAAACTGGGTTACCGGTAAATTTGTTTTGTGAATAAACTCTTTCCCGTCATCAAATGTTTCGTAGAGTCCACCATCGCCACCGATTAGGAAATGATCAGTGTCCTGTGGATCAATCCACAACGCATGGTCGTCAACATGACGTTTGTTATTTCCGATATTTTTCCAATTTTTTCCACCATCATAGCTTACTTTTGAAACTGTTTCGGTTGAATAAATAGTATGGAGATCCACCGGATCGCAAAAAATCTCTGCATAATATTGACCGCTTGTATTATAATCGCTCATTCTTTTCCACGATTCTCCTTGGTCTGTAGAGCGGTAAAAACCACCTTTATCCATAGCTGCCTCTACAATTGCATAAATATAATTGTGGTTTACGGGAGAAATTGCCAAACCAATTCCACCTTTGTCAACACTTGGCAGACCGGTTTTTAAGATACGCCAGGTTTTACCGGCATCTGTTGATTTCCAAATATTGCTTTCAGGACCTCCACCAATTCTTATGTGTACATGCCTCCTGCGTTGTTCTGAAGTTGCGTACATCACATCCGGATTTTTTGGATCAATTAAAACACTATTTACACCTGTATTTTCACTTATTTCTAAGATTTTTTTCCAATTTTTTCCACCATCGTTAGATTTGTATAACCCACGGTCATCGCTCGGACCCCAAACAGAACCTTCTGCAGCGACAAAAATAATATTTGAATTACGGGGATCAATGGCAATCATACCTATTTGACGCGATTCTTTTAATCCCATATTCTTCCATGATTTACCACCGTCCAAAGATTTATATACGCCGTCGCCGTAACTGACGGAACGCTGGTGGTTGTTTTCTCCGGTACCAACCCAAATAATATTTGGATTATTTGGATCTAGTTTTAAACAACCAATAGAATAAGAATTCTGCTTGTCAAAAATGGGTTTGTAAGTTGTACCGTTATTGACGGTTTTCCATATATGACCTGCAGCAAAAGATACATAGTATTCACTGTGGTTTGAAGGATTTACTGCAAAGTCAGACACTCTACCTGACATAAAAGCGGGACCGATTGTTCTGAATTTTAAACCGGATGCCAAGTTTGTTTTAGCGGAATCTTTTTTGTCTTTTTGACTAAAAGAGTTTGTGCTAAATACTAAAAAGCCAAGTAGAAAAAGATAAGATAATTTCATCGTATGGAAAATTAAAATTTACAAGATGTGATTTGACGTACAAAGTTAGTTAAATTATTTTTTAAATACTACTTATACTTTTTTTCGATAAAAGATATTAGATCGCCACGCTACTAGGTCTTAGATATTAGATTTGTTCAATGAAAGTTGTTGATTATTAGCCGAATATAACTTATTAATGATATGATAGTTTTGCTATTCTAGATAATACTATATTAATTTTTTTGTGGTCTTTACGTTGAAACTTTGTGATTTTTGCGTGAAATAACAATAATCATCTTAAATTGAATCCCGCTTATTAGTTACATGATAGGTTTTAAGATGTTATGGCATGGCGTTTGTATCAGTTTTTCTAATATTTTTTACTTAAATTTGTCGCGCTTGAAGAATAACGAGATTTTCAAAAAAAAATCAGATAAGATAGGTATGATAATTCAAACACACGAGAAAATTTACGGATTACATTGTTTCACTTGCGTATGCTTTAATCAGCCTACCGAGAAAGCAGTTCTCCGGCTGATTCGTATTGGAATTTAGGATTTAATTTATGCGATTAAATGCCTTTTAATTCCTACAAATGATATTAATTTGTACATTTATAAAATAATTACAACAACGATGAGATATAAGGTTTCCCAATTATTAACGCTACTTTTTCTTTTTTTTCTTTTTGTAAACGCAAGAGCACAGCAGTTGCTTCCGGTTGATTATCCCGGGAAAGCGATTCCGTTGCATGAATATGAATGTTTGGAGTTGAAAAATGCGTTAAAAGAGGAGTTATTTAAAAATAATTATTGGAAAAGGCTACTTAAAACAAAAAAAATGGCTGTTGGTATTGTGGATTTAAGTGATTTAAATAATATTAGATACGCCGGCTTAAATGACACTCATATGATGTATGCCGCCAGTTTACCAAAGATAGCAGTTCTTTATGCTGTTATGTATGGGATTAAAAAAGGAGAGATTATAGAAACAGAGGCCATAAGGAGGGATTTGAGGTTGATGATTAGCAAATCGAATAATGCAGCTGCAACTCGTATGATTGATCTTGTGGGTTTTAAGAAAATTGAAGCCGTTTTACGCTTGTCTGATTCCAAATTTTATGATGAGAGTAGAGGTGGAGGTCTTTGGGTAGGAAAGAGATATGCGCGTTCAGGAAAAAGAGTTGGGGATCCTTTAAAGGGATTGAGTCATGGAGCAACAGTATCCGTGGTTTGTAATTATTATTATTATTTGGCATTAGGAAAACTTATCGACAAACAGCGTTCTACGGAAATGCTTGAATTTTTGAAAGATCCAGCTTTGCATCACAAGTTTGTCAATACGCTAAAAAGAATTGCTCCGGATGCGACTATTTACCGTAAATCGGGATCGTGGAAACAATTTCATTCCGATTCAGCTTTGGTATGGGGTACGAATAGAAAGTACATTATTGTAGCATTGATAGAAAATTCCAATGGCGAATCAATCATTAGAAATCTCGTTATACCTATGGAAAACGTTTTAGAGAAAGTATCGAAAATGAATTGTGGTAATTAAAATAGACAAATTTTATGATTAAGAACTTATTTAAAAAGACTTTTAATATTCATGAAGGAGAGACTCGCATTGCATTATTAATGCAACTCTATATTTTTTTGATTATTACGACACTTTTATTGATAAAACCGACTGTAACCGCAGTTTTTTTGTCTGAATTAGGTTCAGAGAAATTGCCATATGGTTATTTGCTTGTGGCTGTTGTTGCTATTGTAACTTCTTTTTTATACAATTGGTTGAATAAAAGATTCTCTATTAAAACAATTGCTGTTTCCACAATTATTTTATTTGCTTTTTTCTTTGCAGCACTGAGTTATTTTATACATAATGAAATTTTTCATAACAGTTTACTCTATTTTTATTATGTGAGTATTTCTATGTTTGGTGTTTTGGTGACCTCTCAGTTTTGGGTAATTGCCAATGTTGTTTTTGACCTTAGAGAGGCAAAAAGACTATTCGGATTTATTGGAGCAGGAGCTATTGCAGGAGGGATTTTTGGTGGATATCTCACATCTTTACTGGCGAAGTATTTTGGGAGTGATGTTGTTGTTTTAGTGGCGACAATAGTGTTATTATCCAGTTTGCCGATTATTTTAGCGATATGGAGAATCAGAGTAGATCAGTTGAATAAGTATATAAAGGCAGAACGAAAAGAAAAAGTAAAAAAAATATCCAAAACCTCCTTGAATATTGTATTTAAATCAAAGCACCTGATGAATTTATCTTTCATTGTAGGAGTTAGTGTTTTGGTGGCAAAACTTGTGGATTATCAGTTTAGTGATTTATCACATAAGATATATACAGATCCGGATGATTTAGCATCCTTTTTCGGGTTTTGGTTCTCTTCTTTTAATATTATTTCCTTGGTGATACAGCTTTTTCTGACGAATAGGCTTCTGGCCAGATTTGGGGTGAGTAAAAACTTATTACTCTTGCCATTTGGTTTGTTTATAGGAAGTTTTTTGTTTTTTATCTTCCCTGAACTTTGGATAATGATTCTTATAAAAGGAGTAGATGGAAGTTTTAAACAATCTATAAACAAAGCTTCTTTTGAACTTTCCATATTACCGGTTTCTTACGAGGCCAAAAAACAAGCCAAGCCTTTTATAGATGTCGTTGTTGATAGTATAGCTACTGGAGCTGCAGGTTTTTTATTGTTATTTATAATCAAGAAATTTGATTTCGGAACCAGTTATATCAGCCTGCTTATCTTGTTCTTTTTACTGATTTGGTTCTTTCTGATTTACAGATTGAGGAAGTCTTATTTTGATGTTTTTAGAAAAAATATTAGCGAAATTGTAAAAAGCGATAAAAAGAAAAAGAAAAAGAAAAAGGCGAAGAATCAAAAGTATTTGAATCCGATTCACATCCTTCAGGCCGGGAGTGATCAGGAGATTATAAATTTATTACGACATCTTAATACAAGTGAGATAAATGTTTACAAATCACATATCATTAATTTGTTAGATCATTCCTCTGATAGTGTTAAGGTAGAAGCTATTAGAGAAGTACACGATTTTGAAAATAAGAAAGTTTTTAAAAAAATCACAAACCTTTTAGAAAAAAACACGAATGATGAAGTAGTTTATGAAGCTATGGAGTATTTATTGGCGCATTCAGCTACAGTAGAAAGCAAGACCGTTATGTATTACTTAGATCATAAAAAGAATTATATAAGGAATGTAGCGCTTTTGTGTTTGGCAAAATCATCTAGACATAATAAAGTTTTGGGTGAAAAATATGACCTAACCCATAGAATTGAAAAAAGGATTGAGGAGTTTGCTAACTTTGACACGAAACATGGATGGGAAGATTTAGTCGAACTTCTGTTAACTATAGGTTATTCTGGTAAGACAGCGTATTATTCATTTATTGATAAATATTTAAGTAGTGATAATCCTGTAATCGTAAAATATGCTATTAAAGCTGCCGGATTGACAAGGCAGGATTCTTTTATAGAGAAACTGATTCATTTGATGCCTAAAAAAACCTACCACGATGAAGTGCTTAAGGCTTTGAAGCAGTATGGGCAGCATATAGTCAATGAACTGTACAGTTTGGATGAAGATGAAGTGCTTGATGATAAAACAAGGGGGATGATTCCGGCACTAATAGAATCATTTAAAACCAAAAAATCCTTGGTTTTATTACTGAGATTACTGAAAAGCAAAAATGTTTCGGTACGGATGAATGCAGCATTGGTTTTGGAAAAATTAAAGAATAAAGATATCAAACTCAAGTTGTCTAGCAAACGCATAAGTGATAATATCTTTGAAGAGTGTTTGTACTTTAAGAGCACATTAACCGCAATTTCTTCCATTGAAGATACGAAAAAGAATAAAGAGCAAACAGGAAAAAATGGAGAAAAGACTAAAAAAGAATCACAAGCTAGAAAAAGTTTACTGGATTACCTTCAAAAACAACTGGATTATAGTTTAGAGACAATATTCAATCTGTTAAGTATAAAATACACGGAATCGGATATGAAAGTTTCTTTTTTAGGATTAAAGAATGATACGGAAAAATCGAGAATTAACACGGTCGAATTTTTATCTAACTTATTGGAATATGAGCTGAAAGACGAATTATTACCCTTGTTAGAATATCATTTTTTATCAGAAAAAGAAACAAAACTCAAGATAGAGATACTGCCGGAAAATAAAGTTTTAACGCAGCTTATAAACGAACGAGGTGCCAAGACAAAACACAAAGTATTAAACTTAATTCAATATCTTAACAACCCTCTATCTTCGTCTATAATAAAAGAACTCACTAAGCATAACAATACTAAAGTGAGTTCTTTGGCTAAAACAATCTTAGAAGATTAGTCTTATTTTGTGTTGAGGATTTTATCAATTTTCCCTGCTAAGTAGTAATGGTCCATAGCTGAATTCTTATGTAAAATATTGGTCATTAAGCAAACAGCATATTTAGTGCCGTTAGGTTGTTCGACAATAATAAC
>JAOZTK010000063.1 GCA_029942185.1 Flavobacteriaceae bacterium | reverse complement strand
GTGTAGAAGTGTTTTAAGATATAACAAAAGACTGCTCGTCCAGACCGCTAAAAGGGAATCATTAATTTGGTTCTCTTTTTTTATAAAAGAACTATTTTGCTTCATTTCGTTTATATAATTTATTCAAGAACATACAATAAGTATTACAAAGGATATTCCCTAGCTCCCCTAAAGAGATTAGCACAACACAACAACAAAGAATCTCGATACACTTCTAGCTTTACCCCATGGAAACTTGTCTATATTGAACAATTTCAGACCAAAAGAGAAGCACTAATCAGAGAAAAGAGATTAAAGAAGTACTCAAAAGCACAAATATTACAACTAATACAATCGTCTAAAAACAAGTTAAAGTAGAATACCTGCCTATCATCCCCAAGTGTACTTGGGGACGAGTTCGAGTCTCTTTTAATAGCAAAGAGAGAGTCAATTTTGGCTCTCTTTTTTTATAAAAGAACTATTTTGCTTCATTTTGTTTATATAATTTATTCAGGAACATACAATAAGTATTACAAAGGATATTCCTTAGCTCCCCTAAAGAGATTAGCACAACACAACAACAAAGAAACCCGATACACTTCTAGCTTTACCCCATGGAAACTTGTCTATATTGAACAATTTCAGACCAAAAGAGAAGCACTAATCAGAGAAAAGAGATTAAAGAAGTACTCAAAAGCACAAATATTACAACTAATACAATCGTCTAAAAACAAGTTAAAGTAGAATACCTGCCTATCATCCCCAAGTGCACTTGGGGACGAGTTCGAATCTCTTTTAATAGCAAAAGAGAGAGTCATTTTTGGCTCTCTTTTTTTATTGCTTGCTTTTTCACAAGACCAAATAGTAGTTCCAACGTATTGTTAAGCATCAGTTTCTACTGGTGCTTTTTTAATTTTGTCAACATTTCTGTCAACATACACGTAAATCTCTCTTATTCTAAGTGATAGAATCATTTTTATATATAAGTAATACTATTTAATTAGTTAATGTACTTTCCCAAATCTCAACAACTGCCAACAACTTTTAGTGGGGAATTACATTATCTACTTTTATTATTTTGCTTCATTTTAAAATATCTTTTTGATTATATATGTGTTTGTTAATCAAAAGTTAATCTATATATTTGCAATAATTAATAATTTTAACACAACACCGATTAATAATTTTAACACAATATCGGAATGTGAAATCCGAATATATAATGGCAACACTAGGGGAAAAATTAGCTCAATCATTAGAGAAACTGAAAGAACTGCAAGACTCAGGTGTAAGCATCATTAAAGCAACTGATTTAACGAGAGGTCATAGGGAAAGGCTGGTTGTTAATGGATTCATTAGTGAAGTACTTAAGGGCTGGTATATATCTACTCCTCATGAGGAGCAACAAGGTGATAGCACTTCATGGTTTACTTCTTTTTGGGAGTTTTGCTCTAGGTATTTAGAAGATAGATATGGAGAAGACTACTGCATATCTGCAGAACAATCTTTAATGCTTCATTCTGGTAATACATCAGTGCCAACACAATTAATTATAAGATCGACCAAAGGAAACAATTTATCTACATCATTGTTATTCGGGACATCAATATTTGTTATGAAATCACCTTTACCAGATGTGGCAGAGATTGAAGTAAATTCAAGTATTAGAATGGTCAATCTTGTTTCATCCATAATTTATAGTACTCCATCGATTTTTATCAAACAACCAATTGATTCGAGAACAGCTCTAATGATGATTAAAGATTCTTCAGAATTACTTAATATTTTATTAGATAGAGGGCATTCAACAATTGCGGGAAGATTAAGTGGAGCTTACAGAAATTTAGGTCAAAATAAGTTTGCAGATGATATTTTAAAAACAATGAAATCTGCGGGGTATACTATCAGGGAATTTGATCCTTTCAAAGAACTAACACCAATAAAATTTGATAGTTGGGAGCGTTCACCATATGTAAATCGAATAAAATTAATGTGGCAGAATATGAGGAGTGAAGTAATTAAAATATTTCCACAGGCTCCAGGTATTCCTGAAGATATAAAGACATATATGCAAAGAATTGAAGAAATTTACGTGACTGATGCATATCATTCTTTATCAATTGAAAAATATAGAGTATCTCCTGAACTGATTGAGAGCGTTAGAAGTGGTTCTTGGAATATAAATGAAAATAAAGAAGATAGAAAGCAAAAAGATGCCATGGCTGCGAGAGGCTACTGGCAAGCGTTTAATGCCGTTAAAGGTAGTATATCACGTATTTTTAAAGGGGAAAATGCTGGTGTAGTGGTAGATCAAGAACATGGTGATTGGTATCGTGAATTATTTGCTCCTAGTGTTGCGATTGGATTATTAAAACCATCTGACTTAGCAGGGTATAGAACCAACCAGGTTTATATAGGTCAATCCAAACATATTCCAATTAATAAAGATGGAGTAAGAGATGTAATGCCTTTACTTTTTGAATTGTTGAAAGAGGAGAAAGAAGCAAGTGTTCGATCTGTTTTAGGACATTTTCTTTTTGTTTTTACACATCCTTATGTGGATGGAAATGGTCGTATGGGAAGATTTTTAATGAATACAATGTTAATCTCTGGAGGTTATCCATGGACTGTAATACCTATTAAAGAACGAGATAGATATATGGATGCTTTAGAGAAAGCAAGCGTGGAACAAAACATCAAACCTTTTGCTGAATTTATTGCTTATTTGGTCGAGGCAGGTTTAAAAGGTAAGCCTATTGCATCAAAAATTTCTTGAATTTGAGTTTTTGAATAGGGATATTGATTAAACACTATCATGATTAGCAAGCATCAGTTTCTATACTAACCTATAAAGCTGACGCTTAAATCACATTATAATATGATTATTAACGCTTTATTGATTAATTTTATATATCTTTACATTTAAATCACATTATAAAGTTATAAACATGGTAGGAAATAGTATTAAAGAGCGAAGAAAAAACCTCCGAGTTACTCAACACCAGTTGGCAGAACTTGCAGAAATAAGTGTTAATACTCTTTATAAAATTGAAAGAGAACAGGCTAACCCTACTCTTAAAACATTGACAAAAATAGCCAACATTTTAGGAATGGAAGTAATTCTCCAAGTGAAAAAACTTCAAAACACTGGTTGATGAGACAAGCTGAAATATATTTCAAAGGTGAAAAAGCTGGCTTACTCACTCAGCTAGACAATGGCTATTTTATATATGAGTACAATGATTTATGGCTATCAAATGATAGTAAGCCTCCTATTAGTTTGACATTACCAAAAAACAAAAATATATATAAATCGGACTACTTATTCCCATTTTTCTATAATATGCTCCCAGAAGGGATAAATAAACAGGTAGTGTGTAAGCATATGCGCATAGATAATGACGACTTCTTTAGCTTACTACTAATCACTGCGCGCTATGATACAATAGGAGCTGTTACTGTTAAGAAAATATAATTTAACATGCGTTTACCCATAATAAAATATTGTCCAGGAACTTTAAAAAAAGGATACGACACATACAGTAGAACCTGTTTGCGAAGAATGTTTAATGGCCGCAAAGTAAATCATTTGCTTCCTTATGAATCACCTGCAAGTAACAGAGCAACTGATGACCTTTTTATTGAGAATCAAAAACGAATTTCATTCTCCGGTGTCCAAGAAAAATTTTCAGTTTTACTGGAAAAAAACAAACTTCGGCTTATTCAAGAAGGTGAACAAGGCTCGTATATTCTTAAACCTATTTCTAATATAGGAAAGAATCTTTATCACATGCCCGCAAATGAACATCTTACTATGCAGATCGCAAGACAAGTTTACAATATTGAAACAGCTGAAAATGCTTTGATATTCTTTAAGAATGGTGAGCCAGCTTACATAACAAAAAGATTTGATGTTAAGGATGATGGCTCCAAATTGGCTAAAGAAGATTTTGCTTCATTAGCAGGTCGTACTCCTCAAACTCATGGAGAGAATTATAAATATTTAGGTAATTATTTTGACATGTTTGAAATAATGAAAACACACTTGCCTACGTACAAACTAGAGGCTCCCAAACTCTTTTTACTAATCGTTTTTAATTATTTATTCTCAAATGGAGATGCTCATTTTAAGAATTTCTCATTAATAGAAACCCCTTTAGGAGACTATCGACTGAGTCCTGCATATGATTTGCTTAATACACGAATACATATTGAAGACTCAGATTTTGCATTGGATGATAAACTAGTTCCAAAAAATATTGCAAATGGGAATGTATGGGTTCAATTCAATTTATTAGCTGATAAAGTGGGCCTTAACAAAAAACAAAAAAATACAATTTTCAATAACCTACTTTCAAAATCGGATAAAGTGGATGAACTAGTAAACGCATCATTTCTCAATGAGAAACTCAAACAGAACTACACACAAGCATATCAAACAAGATTGAAGAAGTTAAAAAACAAAGCATCCAACAAAGAACATAGTGCATAACTACCCAACCGGATGGCTACTACATTATATACGGAACGATTGAATGCATTTAGCTAAAGCTGCTTAAGTTCAATTAGTAAATGTTTTAAGATGTTTACAAGTGTAATAAAAAATCATTACTTTGACTATCCCTTTCTACAAGCGTGTAGAAGTGTTTTAAGATATAACAAAAGACTGCTCGTCTAGACCGAAAAAAGGGAGTCATTAATTTGGCTCTCTTTTTTTGTAAAAGAACTATTATGCTTCATTTAGTTTATTAGTTAGTCGAACCGGCCTGTCACGACAAAGGCGTGATGGGTCGATTCCTTTTATTGGGTTCAGTCCCGATAATCATCGGGATACCCTAAGGTTTAATACCCTTTATTATGGCTTTAATAAAATGTCCTGAATGCGGTGCTACTATTTCAAATAAAGCAGAAAAATGTCCAAAATGCGCTTTTCCCATCAAATCAATAAATGTTGTTTCACCACAAAATAGTACTCAAACAGTTGTGGTATCAAAAGAAAGATGCTTCCTTCAAGCATTAAATGTTGGTTGTATGATAGTAGTTGTTATTATACTTGCAATTATTTTCTTTTTAATTTTAGTCTCAGTTTTTGGATAAATACTATTAATAATTGATTTTTTATTTGGACGAAGTTATCTTTTAAGTTAACTTTGCAAAATGATTAGAAAAATAATCTTTTATGAAAGTTACTTTATTGAGTTTTATAATAAACAAAATAAAAAGGTAAAAATTAAAATTCAATATGTATTTGAATTAATTAAACAAGTAGAACGTGTTCCAAAGAAATTTCTTAAACATTTATCTGGAACTAATGGATTATATGAAGTAAGAATTGAATATCAGTCAGATATTTATAGAATTTTCTGCTGTTTTGACGAAGGAAAACTAGTAGTGCTATTTAACGGATTTCAGAAAAAAACTCAAAAAACACCAAAAAAAGAAATTAAAAAAGGAGAAAGAATAATGAAGGAATATTTTGAACGTAAAAACAAAAAATGATGAACAAGCAAAATAAAATAGAAACATTTGACCAATTAATAGAACAAGAACACGGCAAAATTGGAACTGAAAGCAGAAATAAATATGATACCAAGGTTCAAATGTTTATTGTAAGTGAAATGTTAAAGGAAGCTCGTAAAGATGCTGAATTAACTCAAGAGCAACTTGCTGAAAAAACGGGGACAAAGAAAAGTTATATATCGAAATTGGAAAATGGAAAGGGAAATATACAACTCTCAACTCTTATTCGGATTTTCGAGCAAGGATTCAATAGGAGAATTGGATTAACTTTCCTGTAGTAACATGTTTTGAAAAAAACAGTCAAATGAATAAATTAGTATTGCCAAAAAATAGACCTATGCCAAAACTAAGAAAGATAAAAGGATAAGATTATGTCAAAATTTTTAACCGGAAAAGACTTAGAAAATAAGCTTACTGATATCATTTGGGAAGCCAAAAAGTATATTTTAATAATATCACCTTTTATAAAAACAGATGATTATATGAAGTCTGTTTTTAGTAAGGTAAAAAATGAACATAAAATACATCTAATCTTACTTTTTGGGAAAAATGAGAAAAGGCCTGAAAACAGTTTAAATAAGAAAGATTTAGAGTTTTTTAAACAGTTTCAAAAGGTTTCTATTCTTTATCATAAAGATTTGCATGCTAAGCATTACTGTAATGAAAAGGAGGGTTTAATTACGTCTTTAAATTTGTATGACTACTCTATGATAAATAATGTAGAGTATGGGGTTCATTTTACCAACTCCTTAAACCCAATGGACACCTTGTTTAAAGAGGTTGAACAACATAGTAACGATCTTATTTTTGATGAAAGCAATTGTATCTACATAAAGAGACCCTACTATACAAAAGGGGTTTTAGGTATAGGAAAGTCCTTTTCAAATTCAGAGGTATTACTTAATTTGACAGAAGAGTTTTATAATAACAAAAAAATCAAAAAACATTTCTTAAAGGATTTTCCTTCAGAATTAACACGTAAGGATTTAAAAGAAAAACCATCAAGAGAAAGAAAATCTAGTCGTGAAACTAAAACAAATCCGATTTTTAAAAGAAAGAAACAACAAAAATCAACAGGTTATTGTATAAGAACAGGAATTGAAATACCATATAATTTAGACAAACCAATGTCCTACAAAGCATTTAAAGAGTGGGATAAATACAAAAACTATGACTATCCAGAAAAATTTTGCCATAGAACAGCTAAAAAGAGTAATGGTAAAACGAGCATGAAGAGGCCAATACTTTAAAAAAGCATATATCCTACTATTGCTGAAATACCATAAAGAATTTGAGTAAAATAAAAGTAACTAAAACAATAAACTTTATGAATAATAAACTGTCCCATTTTTAGGGAAGGCTATATTTTTAGTGAAGACTACGCGCAAAAAAGGGAATCAAAATTGACTCTTTTTTTTGTTTGATTATTCCACTCTTTCCTCTTTAGTTTGATTCGATCTTTTTGATTGCTTGTTTTTTAAGAATTTTTTAATAGACTGTTTAAAAGTGTTTTTGCAATTTGCGATGCCTTAAAAGCACCTTAATTATTATAAAACTATAAAATGGAAAATTCACGTGAAAATATAGATATCAAAGCATTAAATGAAAGAATTGCTTCTGAAAGTGCATTTATCGACCTTTTACTTTTGGAAATAAACAAAGTAATTGTCGGACAAAAAAACATGATTGAACGCTTGTTAATCGGATTGTTGGGAAACGGACATATTCTTTTAGAGGGAGTTCCCGGACTTGCAAAAACCTTAGCGATTAACACTTTATCTCAAGCTGTGGATGCTAGTTTTAGTCGTGTGCAATTTACACCCGACCTTTTACCGGCGGATGTAATCGGAACCATGATTTACAACATTAAAGAAAATGATTTTAGCATCAAAAAAGGTCCCGTTTTTGCCAATTTTGTATTGGCTGATGAGATTAATCGTGCCCCTGCTAAAGTACAATCGGCTCTTTTAGAAGCTATGCAAGAACGTCAAATCACCATTGGAGACACTACTTTTAAACTCGATGAACCTTTTTTGGTAATGGCTACTCAAAACCCGATTGAACAAGAAGGTACCTATCCGTTACCCGAAGCACAAGTGGATCGATTTATGTTAAAAGTCGTCATCGATTATCCAAATATGAACGATGAACAATTGATCATGCGTCAAAATATGAAAGGAGCTTTTGACAAGGTAAACCCTGTGATTAGTTTAAAACAAATTTTAGCCGCTCGCGAAGCTGTTCGTGATGTTTATATGGACGAAAAGATTGAAAAGTATATTTTAGATATTGTTTTTGCTACACGTAATCCTGAAAAATACAATTTACCAGAGCTAAAAGACTTAATAAGTTTTGGCGCTTCACCCAGGGGAAGTATCAACTTAGCCATAGCAGCAAAGTCATACGCTTTTATCAAACGTCGAGGTTATGTGATTCCTGAAGATGTTCGAGCGATTGTTATGGATGTGCTACGTCACCGTATTGGAATAACTTACGAAGCGGAAGCTGAAAACATGACCTCTGAAGATATTATCCATAAAATTATTAATGAAATAGAAGTCCCTTAAAAATGTGTAATTGTTTAACGGTGTAATTGTTTAATCAGAGCTATTCAATTATACATTTCAACTTTTAAGCAGTTCAACAACAAGTATGAAAACATCCGATATACTTAAAAAAGTTCGTAAGATTGAGATCAAAACCCGTCGGTTATCTGATCATATCTTTAGTGGTGAATATCACAGCCATTTTAAAGGACGTGGGATGACTTTTTCGGAGGTGCGTCAATATCAATACGGCGATGATATTCGAAATATTGATTGGAATGTTACCGCACGTTATAACGAACCTTTTGTCAAAGTTTTTGAAGAAGAACGTGAATTAACCATGCTTTTAATGGTGGATGTCAGTGGATCGGAGTTCTTTGGAACACAGAATCAATGTAAAAAAGATACGCTTACAGAAATAGCGGCAACTTTGGCTTTTTCAGCGATTCAAAATAATGACAAGGTGGGATTGTTGTTGTTTACGGATGCGATAGAATTATACATTCCGCCCAAAAAAGGACGTAGTCATGTTTTGCGGATTATTCGGGAGTTAATCGAGTTTCATCCTAAGAGCAAAAAAACAAATATCGCACACGCATTTGAGTTTTTGTCAAGAGTTTTAAAAAAGAAAGCCATCGTTTTTATGCTTTCGGATTTTATGGATTCTAATTATGAAAAAGTTCTTAAAATTGTGAGTAAAAAACACGATTTAACAGGGATTCATATTTACGATAAACGAGAAAAAGAAATTCCAAACTTAGGATTTATTTCAGTATGGGATGCGGAAACAGAAAAAACACATTATGTAAACACTGCATCTAAAAAAGTGAGAAGAAATTACAAAGCATACTTTCTAAAAAACCTAGATTATTTTAAAACAGTTTTCGCTAAAAATGGTTCCGGTACCATCTCCACACGTACAGATCAAGATTATGTAAAACAATTGTTGGGGTATTTTAAAAACAAATAATTGAAAAACACAGTATTACATAGTATCTTTTTGTTGATTAGCACATTTGCTACAGCGCAAGTAACGCTAAAAACGGATACGACACATATTCGTATTGGGGAACAAATTCAATATGAAATTTCAACAGAAAATACACCTGATGTACAATTTCCAAAATTACAATTGGATAGTTTGGGTAAAGTAGAAGTAGTACATTCTTTGGCTGTTGATACACTTAAAAAGAGATTGTTTAAAAAGTATATTCTCACAAGTTTTGACAGTGGAACGTATCGTATTCCGGCGCAAAAGGTTTTTATTAATAAACAAAAATTTTTAACAGATAGCTTGTTGATTCATGTCGGAACGGTAGTGGTTGACACGACCCAACAAAAGCTTTTTCCGATAAAACCCATTTACAAAGCACCTCCTAAAACTTGGCGAGATTATTTAAATTACTTATGGTGGTTCCTAGGAATTTTATCATTAATTGGTTTTGTTTGGTGGTTTGTAAGCTACCGCAGAAAACATATTAAAAAACTAAAAAAACATAATTTAACGCCTATTCAGGTTGCGTGGGAGCATTTCCAAACCCTAGATAAAAAGCAATTAATTGAACAACAAAAAATTAAAGCATATTATGTAGAATTGACCGAAATAGTCCGTGATTATATCGGAAAAGATGTACATATTCCAACTATGGAGGTCACTACGGATGAATTAATAACACTGCTCAGCATACATAATAAATCAAAGAAAATAGGCATTGATAAAGAACGTATTACACAACTACACAGTTTTTTACAAACAGCAGATTTGGTGAAATTTGCCAAATCTAAACCTGAATTACTACAAATTCAAGAGGATAGACAAATCGCAGAGATTATTATTAACGATATTCAAGCCATTGTTCACAAACCGGTTTTAGATGAATTTGGCAAGGAAGTAGTTGTAGAATCCAAAGAAGATCTCAAAAGTAAAACCACTAAAAAACGCCGACTTATAGCTGTGTTAATAGCTGTTGTTTTAGTGTTGATAATTGCGATTAGTACTGTTTCGTATTATGGATTTAAATATGTAAAAGACACATTTGTAGGACATCCGACTAAGGAATTATTAGAAGGAGATTGGTATCACAGTAGTTATGGATTTCCCACTATTGGTCTAGAAACTCCGATTATTTTAAAAGCAATAGATTCAGATATTCCACCGGAGGCAAGACAAATGCTGCTATCGAATGCCAATTTTTCGTATGGTAGTTTGTTAAGTGGTTTCTATGTGATGCTCACCACAGTAGAAGTTCAAGAGCAAGTTCCATTAGAACAGGAAAATATAATCACAAATACCGTTAAAATGATTGAATCACAAGAAGGAGTGCGTGATTTTGTTTACGAAGAAGAGGAAGTTACAATTAGCGAAAATAAAGGTGTCAAATTGACGGGTACTTTAGTGTTAAACGCTGATAAAATGCAATTTGAACAGTATATTTTTATAAAAGACAATACACTGCGACAAATAACAATTGTAAGAAAAAAGAAGGATACATACGCAAAAGAAATACAAGAACGAATAGAAAAATCAATACTAATCAAGTAAAAAAATATAGTAAAGACATCGCACGCAACGTCTCAACGTAATATAAATTAACAATGATAGAAAGTTTCGAATTTTTACATCCACAATTTCTATGGCTTTTCGCCTTGATACCTTTACTTGTATTTTGGTATTTGTGGATTGGAAACAAGGAAAAGGCTCGTTTAAAAATGGGAAAAACCTCAGGTTTGTATCAAACAAAGACTTTCCTAAACAGGATACGTCCTTTTTTGAGCATTTTAAGATTGTTGGCAATAAGCGCTTTAATTATCGCTTTAGCACGACCACGTACCTATTCAGTGAGTAAAAAGACAAAAACAAATAAGGGAATTGATATTGTGATGGCGATTGATATCTCTGCGAGTATGTTGGCAAAAGATTTACGTCCCAATCGTTTAGAGGCTTTAAAACAAGTAGCCGTAAAATTTGTCAATCAACGTCCTAATGACCGTATAGGTATTGTGGCTTATGCGGGAGAAAGTTTTACAAAAACACCTGTAACCAGTGATAAGAATATTGTGGTAAGAACCATTAAGGAACTCAAATGGGGCGAATTAGAAGGTGGTACAGCAATCGGAATGGGGTTGGGTTCGGCTATAAATAGGATCAAAGACAGTAAAGCAAAAAGTAAGGTAATTATTTTATTGACAGATGGCGTTAATAATTCAGGTTTTGTAGATCCGGTTACAGCTGCTGAAATTGCCAAAGATTTAGAAATTAAAGTGTACACAATTGGTTTGGGGACGAACGGTATGGCGCAGTTTCCTGTCGCCAAACGAGCAGATGGAAGCTTGGTTTTTAGAAATCAACCTGTAGAAATAGATGAAAAGCTACTAAAAACTATTGCTAAAGAAACCGGTGGACGCTATTTTAGAGCGACGAGCAATACCAAATTAAAAGAGATTTATGAGGAGATTAATAAAATGGAAAAAACCGAAATAGAAGAATTTAAATATTATAATTACAACGAAATGTTTCGTTTTTGGGTATTCCTTGCAGGAATATTGTTGTTGTTGGAGTTGTTGTTGTTTCGGTTTACGGTGTTTCGGAGTTTTATATAGTGTTTAATTGTGGAATTGTGTATGCGTTTAATTGTAAAAAAGTATTAAATCAAAGATAATGATTTATAAACAACTACGCAATTCAACACTAAAATATGTATGTATATTCATTTGAAAAATTAGAAGTTTGGAAAGAAAGTATTAAATTAGTTAAACAAGTGTATCGTTTTTCGAAAAGTTTTCCTGATGATGAAAAATATGGATTAAGCAGTCAAATTAAACGTTCAGCAGTATCAGT
>JAOZTK010000062.1 GCA_029942185.1 Flavobacteriaceae bacterium | reverse complement strand
CCGTTGAAAAAATAAAAGCACCTATTCGTCGTGAGATGGAACTCTTTGAAAAAAAGTTTAAAGAGTCCATGCAAACCAATGTGCCTTTACTCAACAGGATTATGGATTATATTATTCGTAGAAAGGGAAAACAAATGCGACCTATGTTTGTTTTTTTAACAGCCAAGATGGTATCTGGTGGTGATTTTACGGAGCGTACCTATAGAGGCGCATCGATTATAGAACTGATACACACCGCTACTTTGGTACATGATGATGTGGTAGATGACAGTAATAGACGTCGTGGTTTTTTCTCCATCAATGCGCTTTGGAAGAATAAGATTGCCGTATTAGTAGGTGATTTTTTACTGTCGAAAGGAGTTCTTTTGTCGGTTGATAACGAAGATTTTGATATTTTAAAGCTTATTTCAACTGCTGTAAGGGAGATGAGTGAGGGAGAGCTTTTGCAAATAGAAAAAGCACGTCGTTTGGATATAACAGAAGCGGTTTATTTTGATATTATTAAAAGCAAAACAGCTTCGCTAATCGCTTCGTGTACTGCTATTGGTGCGGCTTCAGTTGGTGCCGATAAGGAGACCATTGAAAATATGCGTCTGTTTGGTGAAACGATTGGTTTGGCTTTTCAGATAAAAGACGATCTATTTGATTATTCAGAAGCAAAAATTGGCAAACCCACAGGGATTGATATCAAGGAACAAAAAATGACTTTGCCACTGATTTACACTTTGAATAATTGTAGTAAAAAAGAGAAAAAGTGGTTGATTAATTCTGTAAAGAACCACAATAGAGATAAGAAAAGAGTCAAAGAGGTAATTCAGTTTGTCAAAGATTGCGGAGGGATCGCATATACGCAGAAACAAATGAAAAATTATCAAAAAAAGGCATTGAAAATCTTAGATAATTACCCGGAATCGGAATACAAAACAGCCTTGACAGTTATGCTGAGTTATGTAGTGGATCGCAAAATTTGATATGGCACGAATCCTAAAAAAAATACCCTTGTTGAATGCGGACAAGTTTGCATCGCAATTATTGGTGTGGGCACAATCGTTTCAAACATTTTTTTGGTTGGACAACAATCAATATCCGCAAAAATACGCTTCATACGACAAGGTTTTAGCAGTAGGTGTGCTTTCTGAATTAGAATTAGATTACCGAGATGCTTTTGATCAATTAGACAAGTATCAGCGCGAAAAAAAAGATTATTTATTTGGTTATCTCAGTTACGATTTGAAAAATGATACAGAAGATTTGGTATCTGAAAATTACGACGGATTGGCCTTTCCGGATTTATACTTCTTTCAGCCTAAAAAACTTTTTTTTATCCGAGAAGGCTTCGTTGAATTACAATATGATACCGCTTTTAAAAATGAAATGGAAACAGATATGCAGCAAGTGTTTTCGATTGAGCTCAAGGACGATCAAGAGATTACGGATCTCAACATCAAACAACGTATTTCGGAAAGGGAATATTATCGTAAAATTGACACAATTCAAACACATATAAAAAGGGGTGATTCGTATGAGATTAATTTTTGTATGGAATATTTCGCAGAAGACTCTCGTATCAATCCTTTATGTGTCTACAATCGATTAAACGCCATTTCAAAAGCTCCCTTTGCCGGTTTTTTTAAGAATAATGAGCATTATTTAATAGCTGCATCACCTGAGCGTTTTGTGCGAAAAGAAGGGAGTAAGCTTATCTCGCAACCCATCAAAGGAACGCTTAAAAGGAGTGACAATCCGACAGAGGACAAAGAATTAATCACCCAATTGAAAAACGATCCTAAAGAACGGGCTGAAAACATTATGATTGTTGATTTAGTTCGTAATGATTTGTCCAAAACAGCCAGAAAAGCCAGTGTTAAAGTAGAAGAATTATGCGAAGTGTATACTTTTAAACAAGTACATCAACTGGTTTCTACCGTTACTTCTACGGTTAAAAAAGAAGTGAGTCCTGTTCAAATTCTCAAAAGTTTATTTCCTATGGGAAGTATGACAGGAGCGCCAAAAATTTCAACGATGAAAATAATTGAGGAACTTGAAGAGACAAAGCGAGGTCTGTATTCAGGTTCGGTAGGGTATTTTACACCGACAGGTGATTTTGATTTTAATGTGGTTATACGCAGTATTTTGTACAATGCCCAAAACAAATATATTTCCTTTTCTGTAGGAGGTGCCATCACCATCAATTCAAATCCGGTTAGTGAGTATCAAGAGTGCCAATTGAAAGCTGCCGCTATGAAAAAAGTTTTGTCAAAGTAGTAAGGAGTTTGGATAAGTAGTAATTGATTAAATTGGAGTCATTTCCCCTCTTAAAGAAGTTTCAAATAATTCTTTTAAATCGTCGTTTGTTTTTTTGGCACTTAACAAATACATCAATTTCGTGATTGCTGCTTCTGTAGTGATATCATATCCATTGATCAATCCCATATTTAATAACTCGATACTGGTTTGATACCGCCCAAGACTTACACCACCGGCGACACATTGTGTAATATCAATTATTGGAATATTTCGTTTTAGAACCTTTTTTAATGCCTTTAAAAACCATGGATTTGTTGGAGCATTTCCCGAGCCAAAAGTTTCTAATATAATCCCATCAATATTCGGCATATTTAAAATATGTTGTACGACACTTTTAGTTATACCCGGAAATAATTTTAACAAAATGATATTGTGATTTTGTATTTTTCGGTAGATAAGTTTTTCCTGTTTGCTAACAGAAAGCAAATAGGGGATATTAAATTTTAAATTGACACCACTTTCTGCTAAGTCCGGATAATTGGGCGAATCAAAAGCTTTAAACTGTTCAGAGCTTATTTTAGAAGTTCTGTTAGCTCGATACAATTTGTACTCAAAATAAATACACACTTCTGCAATAATTGGTTTATTATTTTTTTGAGTTGCCGCAATTTCAATGGCCGTAATCATGTTTTCTTTGGCATCGGTTCTCAAATCACCTATGGGTAATTGCGAACCCGTAAAGATGATTGGTTTGGCCAAATTTTTAAACATAAAACTGATTGCGGATGCGGTATAAGACATTGTATCCGAGCCATGTAGAATAACAAATCCATCTGCTTTGTGATAGTTGGATTGAATAATAGTAGCAATTTTTTCCCAATGTTTGGGGTTCATATTGCTAGAGTCGATTGGCTCGGGGAAAGCACAAGAATCAATAGTACAATTCAAAAGTTTTAGTTCCGGTATTTTTTTGTAAATCGTGTCAAAATTAAATACTTGAAGTACATTTGTTTTGTAATCTTTGACCATTCCGATGGTACCACCGGTATAGATAATGAGAATATGTGGAATTTTTGCCATTTTGTCAATAGAAAAAAATTGAAATAATTTGTGGGGTAAAGATATTGAAAATTAAACAAGATGTATTTATAAATTGAGATGATTCCGGAAAAATTAGATTTTTTTAGTTTCCCGATGCTCTGCGTCGAAATTATTAATTGAATACAATATAATACACCGTAGGCTCTGTTTAGGAGTGGTTTGTTTTTAAGAAAATATTTTTTTATACGAAATTGAAAGCAAAAAACTCTCAAAGTAATTATTTTTAGTATTTTTGGAATTGATTTAGATTCTGTTTCATCATTAAATAATTACAAATCATGTTTTTTGGATATATAATTGTAGGACTTATCGCTTTAATAGGAGGTATTGTTCAAAACCGTTTAAAAAGTAAGTTTAAAAAGTATTCACAACAATATCTCCAGAATGGGATGTCGGGTAAAGAGATTGCGGAAAAGATGTTAGCCGATCACGGTATTCATGATGTTCAGGTAATGTCAGTACAAGGTCGTTTAACCGATCATTACAATCCTAAGGATAAAACGGTAAATTTAAGTGAACCGGTTTACAACGAACGCAATGTCGCGGCGGCAGCAGTAGCGGCACACGAAGTAGGGCATGCTGTACAACACGCTGAAGCTTATTCTTGGTTGCAATTTCGATCAAAAATGGTTCCTACGGTGAATGTAACGGGTAGATTGGCGCAATTTGCCATTATGGGTGGAATATTTTTGGTAAATACTTTTCCACAATTATTATTGATTGGTATTGTCTTTTTTGCTTTTTCGGTAATTTTTACTTTTGTGACCTTACCCGTTGAATACGATGCCAGTAACAGAGCTTTAGCTTGGCTAGATGACAAAAAGATGTTGACACCACAAGAACATGCCGGAGCAAAAGATGCACTCGCATGGGCAGCCAGAACCTATGTTGTAGCCGCTGTTGGAGCCTTGTCAACGCTCTTGTACTATGTGCTTATTTACGCCGGTAGAAGGTAGTTTTGTATTCAGTTAGCAGTTTGTTAACGTAGCTCTAATGGTTATTTTAACTAAGTCTACTGTTGTTTGGAAGGTGAAATACGACTAATTTCAACACTTAGCAACTGCAATTTTTCTCTGCTAGTATTCAATTCAGAAAGAATTGTAGCCTTTGTCGTTTTAAAAGTGCCTTTTAGATTGTTAAACATATTTTGATAATACGTAATTCCTTCATTGAGATTACTTGCGAAACTTATCAAGTATTTTTCTTGTTTAAGGCTCATGCTATTTTTAGATTCCTCAAATTTATTTTTTAGATAATCAATATAAATAGCGAGCTCCTTAACAAACATATTGGGTCGGTTTTTACTGCTAAAATCTGATTTTCCATAAATGTGATTGATCATTTCATTTAAACTCATTTCTTTTGAAAAATAAGCCATATTAGGGCCTGGGCAAACGGATACACCTGTCCCTTCTATTTTGGTTTCCATGTTATTAACCAATAGGGCTGGTGTTCCTAAACCGACGCAAATACAAGCTTTATCGACAATTTTGTCAAACTTACTTTTAAATTCATCAGCCTCTAGACTCTGTTGTTTCAACTCCTTGATTTTAAGACGTTGGTATCTTCGGGAAGCGGTACATAAAGGTCTGTTGGTGTATTCTTTGTTGGAGATAAGAAACTCTTTTGGACAAGGACTACCGGGCATTCCTTCGATTATAGCGGCTATCTTTTCAAGGTCTTTTGTATTGCTTTTCAGGCTGTTAAAAGGTACTCCTAGAGGGGAAATATCGCTTAAGTACAAATCCTTTTCTCGTGAGTCGGCTAATTGTTGGAATGTAGTTTTATCGACAGTGGTAGCTTCCGGTACGAGTAAAAATGGCGAACCCCAACCTACCGAATCAATTTGGTAATAATCGAGTAAAAATTGATGTTCTTCACCGGTTCCTACACCGCCTTGAGCAGTGATTTTTAAAGCCAAATCGCTTTGGGGTATTTTACGGCCACTTCTTTCCAAAGTGCTTTTTAAAATAGTGGATACTTCTTGTATCAAGTTTTCCCGATTTTGTTTAAATTCTTCGAGAATGGGTCCTAAAAGATAACCCTCAGTAGCAAAAGCATGTCCACCACAATTTAAACCTGATTCGATTCTGTATTCGGATACCCATAAGCCTTTTTTGGCAAAAAACTTACCTTGGATTAAAGCGGATCTATAGTCACTTACTTTTATAACTATTTTCTTTTTAATCCTTCCTGCTTGATCGGGAAAGAAATCATCAAACTGATCCATATAACTGTACAGTCTGGGACTCATACCGGCGGATAGGATGACAGAAGACGTTAAATCACTTTCGGCAAAACCTCGTATTGCAGCGTGTGCGTCATTAAATTTAAGGGGTAGCTTTTCACCTTTTAGATAGTTTTCTTTATCTACTTTAGTCATGATGTTAACATCAATACTACCTATGCTAAGGTTTTCTTTTAACCAATTTTTGATTTCCTGAAGGCTTGGAACTTTGTCTGAGAAATTATTAAATTCTTGTTTTATGGTAGAAGTATCCGGAAGCATATCAAAATACGCCTTCAGACTGCTTCCTTTTTCAAGTGTGTTATTTTTTAGTTCCTCAAATTTTTTTTCTACGATATTATTGATCAAATTTAAATAAGAAGTAATCCTTTTTGCTCGGAAATCTTCAATTTTAGAAGATATTTCTTTGTAGGGAATTTTAAATTTTTCAGAATATACTTTTCGAAGTTTTTCGAGCAGGATGTCATCTACTAAAGAAATGACCGAATCAATTCCATATTGGGCGACTTTTATAGGGGAATCAATCGTGTAACCTATGCCCATAACGGGAATATGAAAAGAATGCGTTTTCGCCATGTGATTGTTGTTTAATGAAATAAATCCTAAAAACTGTACAAAGCAGTTTGTTTAAAGTGGCGAATGTAATAAAAAGAATACAATAAAAGGTTCTTAATAAAAAGCTACTCTTCTTCCATATTAAAAGTCTCCATCAATTTTGTGGTGTATTTACCACTTACGAAGTCCGGATGATCCATCAATTTAAGATGAAAAGGGATGGTAGTTTTTATTCCTTCAATGGTGAATTCGTCTAATGCCCTTTTCATTTTACAGATTGCGTCTTTTCGTGTTGATGCAGTTGTGATGAGTTTGGCAATCATAGAATCATAGTAGGGAGGAATGTTATATCCCGCGTATACATGAGTATCTACTCTCACACCGTGTCCACCAGGCATATGAAGTGTTTTAATAACTCCCGGACTGGGTCTAAAATTATTATAAGGATCTTCTGCGTTGATTCGACATTCTATGGCATACATTTTAGGTAGGTAATTTTTTCCTGAAATCGGAATACCTACAGCCACTTTAATCTGTTCGTAAATCAGATCGTAGTTGCCAATAATTTGTTCCGTTATGGGATGTTCAACTTGGATACGGGTATTCATTTCCATAAAGTAGAAGTTCCTGTTTTTATCCACTAAAAACTCTACGGTTCCCACACCTTCATAACTAATAAATTCAGCTGCTTTTACGGCAGTTTCTCCCATTATTTTACGCAACTCTCTTGTCATAAAAGGAGAAGGAGCTTCTTCTACCAATTTTTGGTGTCTTCTTTGCACCGAACAATCTCTTTCAGATAAATGACAGGCACGTCCTGTGGAATCACCTATTATTTGAAATTCAATATGATGTGGATCTTCAATAAGCTTTTCAAGATACATATCATCATTGGCAAAAGCTGCTTTTGATTCCATTCTTGCTTGATCCCAAGCTTCTTTGAGGTTTTCTTTTTTCCAAACAGCTCGCATTCCTTTACCGCCGCCACCGGCAGTTGCTTTAAGCATAACAGGATAACCTATTGTATCTGCAATCTCTTCGGCTTCTTGATAAGTGGGGATGATTCCATCGGAACCTGGTACTGTTGGAACACCTGCCGCTTTCATGGTTGCTATCGCCGATGCTTTATCTCCCATTTTGTTAATCATAGCTGCGGAGGCACCAATAAATTTGATACCGTGTTCCTTACAAAGTTTTGAAAATTTTGCATTTTCAGCTAAAAAGCCATATCCAGGGTGGATTGCATCCGCATTGGTGATTTCTGCTGCTGCAATAATATTGGACATTTTAAGATAGGATTCACTACTGGGCGGCGGGCCTATGCAAACAGCTTCATCGGCATATTTTACGTGCAAACTCTCTGCGTCGGCAGTAGAATAAACAGCTACAGATTTTACGCCGATTTCTCGACAAGTTCGAATAATTCTCAGTGCAATTTCACCTCGGTTGGCTATTAGTATTTTTTTAAACATAGTTTCTGTATTTTAGAATTCAGCATTTAGAATTCGGCATTAAACAAATAGTTAAAAACTATGAGGGATCAACTAAGAACAAGGGCTGACCAAATTCAACGGGACTGGAATCTTCGACTAAAACTTTAACAATTTTTCCACTTACTTCCGCTTCTATCTCGTTGAATAATTTCATCGCTTCTACAATACAAACTATAGAATCAGTTTGTACTTCATCACCAATATTTACAAAAGTAGGTTTATCCGGGGATGGTTTGCGATAAAAAGTTCCGATTATTGGAGAAGTAATGGTCACATATTTAGTATCATTTTCTTCACCGGAAGCTTCTTTCTGAGTAGCATCAGCGTTGCTAATTGTCTCTGTCTCGGTCACTGCAGGTGCTACTTGTTGCACAGGAGTAGTCGTTTGTACAATTGTTTTTTCTCTTGCAGTATTTCGGATATTAATTTTAATATCTTTCATTTCCAACTTCACTTCATTGACTCCTGATTTTGATACAAATCGGATAAGGCTTTGAATCTCTTTTAAATTCATAATATTA
Source organism: Flavobacteriaceae bacterium (assembly GCA_029942185.1). Lineage (GTDB taxonomy): Bacteria > Bacteroidota > Bacteroidia > Flavobacteriales > Flavobacteriaceae > DQTL01. The sequence goes on along the minus strand of JAOZTK010000062.1, from coordinate 3,765 downwards.
GGATTTAGTTGGTTATTATTTTGTGTTATAAGCCCAAGTTAAGTAGATAGCTCCCCAAGAGAAACCACCACCGAAGGCTGTAAAAATTATTGTGTCTCCTTTTTTGATTTCTTTTTCATAATCGTTTAACAACAAGGGTAATGTAGCTGAAGTTGTATTGCCATATTTTTCGATGTTTAGCATAACTTGACTTTCCTTCAGACCAATACGATTACCTGTTGCTACAATGATGCGTTTGTTAGCTTGATGTGCTGCTAACCAGTTTATCCCTTCTTTAGACAAATTATTTCTTTCGAGAATTTTTTCAGTGACTTCTGCCATTCTTGATACCGCATGTTTAAAAACAGTACGTCCATCTTGATATACGAAATGTTGCCCTTTTTTTACAGTTTCCATTGTTGGAGGTAACTGAGAGCCACCTGCGGGTACTTGTAAAAACGCTCTTCCTGCTCCGTCTGTTTGCAATACTTCATCTTGTAGTCCAAAACCTTCAGAATTGGGTTCAAATAATACGGCGCCGGCTGCATCTCCAAATATAATACAGGTAGCACGATCTGTATAATCTATCATTGAAGAATTTTTGTCGGATCCGATAAGTAAAACCTTTTTGTATCTACCTGATTCTATATATTTTGCGGCGGTTGACATAGCGTATAAGAAGCTGGAGCATGCCGATATTAAATCAAAAGTAAAAGCATTTGTAGCACCAATTTCTGTAGCGGTGTACGCGGCTGTAGAGGCAGCTTGCATATCGGGTGTTGCAGTAGCTACAATCACCAATTCGATTTCTTTAGGATCTACATTTGATTTTTTCAATAAATCTTTAGCAGCTCTAATAGCCATATAGGAACTTCCTCTCCCTTTTCCTTTTAAAATTCTACGTTCTTTAATTCCAGTACGTGTTAGAATCCATTCATCAGTAGTATCTACCATCGTTTCTAACTCGGTATTTGTCAGAACATAATCGGGCAGATATTTACCTACGGCAGTAATGGCAGCGGAGATTTGACCCATACAATACTTGATTTAGTTGGTTTTAAAATACTATTTTTTCGTAAAACAGATTACAAATATAAAGTAAAATTTTGATAAAAATTGAGCTTTTTTAACAAAAATAACCTGTTTTGAGGTGTTTTTAGCCAAAAAAACCCTCAAATTGAGAGTTTTTAAGCTTTTTTGTAGAATAATTATTCAGTTTCTGTAGCGTCAATTAAAATTTGACCTCTGTAGAATAATTTACCTTCATGCCAATGTGCACGATGATATAAATGTGCTTCACCTGTGGTTGAGTCAGTTCCTATTTGTGGAGTGCTGGCTTTGTAGTGCGTTCTTCTTTTATCTCTTCTTTGTTTAGATATTTTTCTTTTAGGATGTGCCATCTTATGATTTCTTTGGTGTTAATAATTCGTTTAATTTATCCCATCTAGGGTCTATCTCTTTTTGTTTCTTTATTTCTAATTCTTTGAGTTTTTCTAATACGTTTGATTTTAAAGTCCCGTCTTTGACTCCGGGATGTACCCTTTTTGTCGGTAGCGCTAAAACAATCACTTCGTAAATATATTGTGCTACATTCAGTTGGTATTCAGCATGTGGCAAAATAAGAATGTCTTCAATATCATCGATGTAAGCTTCACCAAATTTAACTATAAGTTTGAGTTCGTTATTCAATTCCTCCTTATAGGGTTCATTTGTAAGATCACAATTGAGAATTGCCGAACCTTTTGTTTTAAAATAAAGTTCGATCCATGTTGATTTTTTGATTAACATCAAATCAACTATACAGTCAATAGATTGAAAATCGTCGTATTTGAAATTTTCAAAGAACTTGTCCTCAATATGATAGGTAAAGGAATGCTTTCCCGCTTTTAAACCAACAAACGGAATGGTATATTGTTTTAAGGATTCCATTTACCTAGAATATTTTGAGCCTGCAAATTTAGTAAAATATATTTATAACTCAAGTTTACAATCAAACTATTACAAAGAATTATATAATATATGGAGTTTTGGGATTTGTTATGTAAAACCGGGTTGGCAAAATTTGGTTTTTACAATTCAGGTTTAGAGAGCGTTTTGTTTTAAAATTTCGTTTTCTTTCCGGGTTTTATAGATTGAAATAGCTTGAAAAATAGCTTCTTTAAAAGAGGAAGCGCTCGCTTCTCCTTTTCCTGAAATCTCAAAAGCCGTTCCATGATCGGGTGAGGTGCGTATTTTGTCTAAGCCGGCGGTATAATTTACTCCTTTTCCAAAAGCCAATGTTTTAAAAGCGGTTAATCCTTGATCGTGATAGGACGCTAAAATTGCATCAAAATTCTTGTAATTTCCACTTCCAAAAAAGCTGTCAGCGGCGTAGGGACCGTATACGAGTATTCCTTCTTTTTGAATGGTTTCCAGGGTTGGTAAGACAATAGTTGTATCTTCATTTCCGATGATACCATTATCTCCGGCATGAGGATTGATACTCAATACAGCAATTTTAGGTTTTATGATACTAAAATCCTGTTGTAAAGTTTTATGGAGAATGTTTATTTTCTTGTGAATTAATTCGGGTGTGATGGCGTTGGTTACTTCTTTAATAGGAATATGACCTGTTAAAAGCGCAACTTTAAGATTGTCCGTCATTAAGATCATCAGTGCTTTTCCGTCAATTTTACTCTCCAAATATTCTGTATGTCCCGGAAAATTAAAATTTTCTGATTGTATGGTATTTTTATTAATAGGTGCTGTTACCAAAACATCTATTTTTCCATTATTCAGATCTTTTACGGCTTCATCAAGTGATAAAAGTGCATATTTTCCGGCTATTTTTGACGCTTTTCCAAATTCAATAGGTGCTTCTTCTTTCCATACATTAATCAGATTAACTCTGTTAGGGACGATATGATCTATTGAATGAATTGTTTGAATAGGAGTCTTTAGGTTTAGCTTAATCTTATGTGCAGCAATTGTTTTATTAGAAGCGTAAATAACCGGAGTACAAAACTCCAACATTCGTTTATCAGCAAAGGTTTTAAGAATAATTTCAATACCTATGCCGTTGATGTCACCTACGCTAATTCCAAGGATTATTTTAGTAAGGTCGTCCATATAAAAATACACTTTGTTGTGTTACAAAAGTACGTTAATTTTATTACCTGTCCTATAAACCTGCACCGAATTCAGGTTACAACTAAAATTTACAGTATTAAAATCACTCTTGTCCAATAAAAGATATAAGATAGCTCCGCTATTAGATTTTAGATATTAGACAACTTTTTGAAAACATCATAATCCATACTTTATAAAGAATATTGTACTAGTTTTAACATTAATAACAAAAATTATTACAAGTAATGAATAGTATGGTGTCGAATATAATATTATCGGCAATAACCCTATTTTATTGTTTAAAATGAAAGTTGTTGATTATTAACCGGACGCTAGTGTATTAAAGGGGATAGGAGCTTAGTTGTTGATGGCTTGTATTCGATTTAAGATAAGAATTGTTCACGCAAAGCCAGCGAAAGATTGTCGCTTAAATCCTAGCTTAAGGTTTAGTCCTTTTTGTTTTTTTTAGTAACACCGTAAGCTACCGCAATAATTCCCAAGATTATAATTCCGCCATCTATAGGAAGCCCTGGAGGTGGCCGACCACCATCCGGTGGTTTAGGAGGCATGTCTTGTCCATAGACAAATGCTACAGATAAACAGAACATTAGTAGTAATAGAAAATATTTATTTTTGAACAGGTTTCTCACGAATTGGTTATGATGCTTTCTAAACAAC
>JAOZTK010000061.1:1978-12362 GCA_029942185.1 Flavobacteriaceae bacterium | reverse complement strand
CTCGCTTTTAATAAACTGGTATTCTCTAGTCCCAATGCTAAAATGGCAACACCTAGCACAGCACAGTTCGTCGTAATTAATGGTAGGAAAACACCCAGTGCTTGATACAAGGTCGGACTCACCTTTTTTAATACAATTTCAACCATCTGTACTAATGCGGCAATGACCAAAATAAAGGTGATAGTTCGTAGATAAACCAAACCTGTTGGAACTAAAATATATTGATGTAACAGATAGGTAACTACGGTAGCAATAGTCATAACAAAGAGTACGGCACCCGACATTCCAACAGAGGTTGAGACCTTGTTAGAAACCCCGAAGAACGGGCATATCCCTAAGAATTGTGATAAAACAATGTTGTTTACAAATACGGCGGCGATTAATATGAGAATGTATTCCATTGTATTAGAAGTTAGAAGTTCAAAACCTATGTTTTAATTGTAAATTTATTAAATACTGCCGCTAAATATGCCAAAGCGATAAAAGCACCCGGAGGTAGGATAAACAATATAAATGTATTGGCGTTCTCAGCTACGAATTTCATTTCAAAAAGACTGCCGTTTCCTAAAATTTCGCGAATGCCTCCGAGTAATGTCAAGGCAAATACGAATCCGATTCCCATACCCAATGCATCGATTATTGAGGAGTACAAATTGTGTTTGGATGCAAAGGCTTCAGCACGGCCTAGTATCAAACAATTTACGACAATCAACGGAATAAATATTCCCAATTGTTCGTATAAAAAAGGTATAAATGCCTCCAAAACCATTTCTACAATGGTGACAAAAGAAGCGATAATAATGATAAATGCAGGGATACGAACCTTACTTGGTATTTGCGATTTCACTAGGGAAACGACGATATTTGACATCAGTAAAACAAAGAGTGTTGCTACACCCATTCCCAACCCGTTAAAAGCGGAAGAGGTTACACCCAATGTTGGACACATCCCTAACAACATCACAAATACGGGATTCTCTTTGATGATGCCTTTTAGGAAATTTTGTTTTTGGTTTATTGTTGTTGTTGCCATACTGTATAATTTACGCTTTACTTTTTGCTTTCAACTCGCAACTTTTTACTTTTTTTAAACTCATCATATGCCATTTGGACGGCTTCACTAAATGCCCTGGAAGTAATAGTAGCTCCTGTTAAGGCATCAATTTCACCACCGTCTTTTTTTACCTTGATATTAAAGGATTCTAAATCTATATTTCTGTATTGAGAGATGAATTTTTCATCTTTCATCTTGGTCCCTAAGCCGGGTGTTTCTTTTTGTTCTAAGACGACCACATTTTTGATAATTCCGTCTTTTTTAAAACCAATCATCAGTTTTATCAAACCGCTAAAACCCTTGGTAGAAGAACCTACTACTGCAGTTCCAACCCAATCCGTACCGGAATATGCCGGATACATACCTACACTGTCCTTTGCTTTTTCAGATTTCACTAATTCTAAATCTGCCACGGGATTGTTTGTGAACTCAGGTAACACTATTTTTAAGGCTTGTATTTTACGCTCTAATTTTGCTTTGGCTTTTGGCCCTTTAGTTAGGTCATCTACAAAACCTAATGAAAAACCCGACACCAAAGTTATTATCAAAAGTGTACCTAGCATATTTATAAACGTTGACTCCTTTTTACTCATAAGTCTTAATTTTTAATTTTAATTCTACTTCCAAATCGCCTGGGTTTGAAATACGTATTGATAAGCGGTACAAAGGCATTCATTATTAAAATTGCAAATGAAACCCCTTCCGGATAGGCACCAAACAAGCGAATAACCACTGTTATTAAACCGATACCTATCGCAAAGATAATCATCCCTTTTTGCGTCATAGGACTAGTGACTAAATCTGTCGCCATATAAAAGGCTCCTAAAATAGCACCACCCGCTAAAAGGTGAAATAACGGACTGGCGTATTGTTCAGGGTTTATCATCCAAAAAACACCTGTAATCACGGCCATTGTCGCAAGCATGCTAACAGGAATATGCCAAGATATTACCCTTCTGATCAGTAGATAAATTCCACCTAGAAGTAGCGCAATTGCCGACATTTCTCCAAGAGAACCGCCTGTTATACCCAATAACATATCCATATTAGAAGGTATTTGAGAAGCAAGAGAACTCATGCTTTCTCTAAATTGTAATCCTTCTTTGACAAGACCCAAAGGTGTTGCGCCGGTAACGGCATCTAATAACTTGCTTTGATTTTCTATAGCATTTGGCCACGAAGTCATTTGAATTGGAAAAGAAATTAATAAAAATACACGACCCACTAAAGCTGGATTAAATATGTTAAATCCTAGTCCGCCAAATGAAGATTTAGCAATTCCTATCGCCACTAAACTCCCTACGATAATCATCCAAATAGGAAGATTTGAAGGTAAGTTAAAGGCTAATAGCACACCTGTAAGTAAAGCAGAACCATCGGTGATGGTAATCTCTGTTTTTAATAAATATCTCTGAATTAAAAACTCGAAAAGAATACATGATGCGACTGCGACTGCTGTAACAAGAAGGGCTCCAATACCGAAAACATAGAGCGAAACTAAAAATGCTGGGACTAAAGCAATGAGTACATCGTACATCAATTTTTTTGATGTTCTACTTGAGTGTAAATGGGGTGATGCTGATATGATAGGAGTTGCCATTTTTATTTATTTAGATTACACTCGTTTGTTAATTTTTTCCCGAATCTTATATAGTCTAATAATGGACGGTGAGAAGGGCAAACATAGCTACAGGAACCACATTCAATACACGTCATGATATCTTCCGCGCAAGTCCGTTCCCACATGTGTTTTTCTGTTAAGCTCATCAACAGATGTGGTTCTAAACCCATAGGACAAACATAAACACACTCGCCACAGCGAATACAATTGGTAGATTCACCTCTATGCGCCTCATCGTCAGAAAGTAAAACGATTCCTGAGGTTCCTTTCGTAACCGGTGTATTCAATTTTTTAATGGCTTTCCCCATCATGGGACCTCCATTTAATATTTTACGAGTATCCTCAGGAATACCACCGACAGCCTCTAATAAATCCGCTATTGGTGTTCCTATTTTTACCCAAAAGTTGGAAGGATTTTCTAATTTTTTTCCGGTGACGGTAACCACTCTTTCTATTAAGGGTTTGTCGTATTGTACAGCTTGGTAGATTGCATAAATGGTTCCTACATTATGTACGATAACACCTACATCAAGAGGTAAACCGTTTTTTGGAACTTCCCTGTTTAGTATTGCTTTTACCAATTGCTTTTCTCCACCTTGAGGATATTTAACAGCTAATGCAACCACTGATATCCCTTTTTCATTCTTGGTTAATTTTTTAAAAAGAGCAATTGCATCTTTTTTGTTATTCTCTATACCAATTACCGCTTTATTAATATGCAGGGCGTGTAGTAAAATTTTAATTCCAACCAATATCTCATCAGCTCTTTCCAACATCAATCGGTGATCTGCGGTTAAGTAAGGTTCACACTCAACACCATTTAGTATTAAATGATCTATTTTTTTATCCTCATTTATATTTAATTTGACATGTGTAGGGAAGGTTGCACCGCCTAATCCGACAATTCCGGAATCGGTAATATGTTTTAAGATTTCTGAAGGTGATAAATGGATCTCTTTTTTAAGCGGATAGACAATGTCCTCAAAATTTGCAGGATCTTTTGGGTCTGTTTTTATTACGATGCATTGTATTTTATAACCACGACTATCAAAAATCTTATCGAGTTTGCTTACAACACCTGCTACTGGAGAATGGATATTTGCAGATACAAAACCAGCTGATTTTGCAATTACTTGTCCAATTTGTACCGTGTCTTTTTTGCTTACTATTATCTCGGATGGAATTCCAATATGTTGTGAAACAGGGACATATACCACCTTGGGAGTTTTTAACTTTTTTATCTCCTTTGTTGAAGTCAGTTTGTTCTCAGCAGGATGAATTCCTCCTTTTGAAAAAGTTTTAAGCATCGTTTCTATTTTTTATACAGGCGTTTATTCGTGAGACTCCACGCTTTTTGGCGTGGTTAGTCGAATTAAAAATCAAGCTACAAGCATGACTAATCCCACTTTTTCAGCGGGTTATTGAGTTCAGTCCCGATAATCATCGGGATACCCTGAGGTTTAATACCTTCTATTCTATTTTTATAACTTTCTCTTCGCGTATCTTTTTCTTTTTCTTAGGAGGGAAATTGGTTTCAATAATTGCATGGGTAGGACAGACATCAACACATTTTCTGCAAAGTGTACAAGCATCTGCATCAATATATGCCAAGAAATTTTCTACGGTAATAGCGTCTTTCGGACATACTTTTACACACAAGGAACAACCGATACAAGCAACCGCACAAGCTTTTTTAGCCACCCCACCTTTTTCTTGATTCTTGCAGGCTACATATATTTTTAAATCCCTTTTGTTACGCGGGCGTAATTCGAGCAAATCCTTTGGACAAGCTTCGACACAGGCTCCACAAGAAGTACAATTATCTGTAATAATTACAGGCAATCCGGTTTCTTTATCCATATACATCGCCTCAAAATCACAGGCATCTACACATTCTCCTTTTCCTAAACAACCATATTGACAATCCGTTTCTCCACTAAAAATCATAGCGGAAATCGAACAAGATTCAGGGCCCTCAAATTGGGTTGTTTTGGGCCTTACATCACAACTTCCGTTACATAATAATACCGCAACTGTAGGTTCTTTTTCTAAGACTTCTTTTCCCAATAAAGCTGCGATTGACTTCATGACCTCATTACCGCCGACAGGACAAAAAAGATCTGAAATATCATCATTCTTTACTAATTTCTCTGCAAAGGCTCTGCATCCTGGGGAACCACAACCCGCACAATTGGCCCCCGGTAAAAGTGCATCGACTTCTTCTATCAACGGGTCCTCATAAACATAAAACTTTTTGGATACCACAAACAATACAATAGCTGCAATTACCCCAAGGGCTGTCAGTAATAAAACACTATATAAAATTGAATCTGACATGTTTAATTGGTTTTTAGTATTGAAACTGTAAAGAGCTTCCTAAGGCTGCTTTGATTGTAATAAAGCAATAGGTAATAGGGAACTAAAACAGCCAAAGCGAGCAATCCGGCAAGCCATTCTTTTACAAATAATGATGCGATTATCAACACACTAAACAATAGAATAAATGGGAATACATATCCAAAAAAAACCGCTTTTAAACCCAAACTGTTTTGCATTACAACCGTTACGCGTTCGTCAATAGATACTTTTTGTGTATTGTTATAAATCTCAACAATCTTTTTATCTGTGTCAGACACACCACAAGCTGCCTTTGCGTTGCAAGCTGAGCAGTTTAGGTTTCCTTCTAAAGAAATTTCAACATAATTATCGGAAATTTTAGAAACATAACCGACGTGCTTTATTAAGTTTGTATTAGCAGCGTTCAAATTATTTTTAAAAGAGCTATCCATTCGTAATTGAAATTAACCAAACATATATTTACCAAATGTAAAAGCAATAAAAAAGCTAAAAAATGATAATTGTTAGCTTTTTCGAAGAATATGTATTGATAAAAAATTACATTATTTGTAACAATTATTGCATTATTTTGAAAGGAGTTATATGTTTTGCTTGTTTATTAGCTATTCTGAAATTAATATGGGATTGTTGATAAAAAAATGAAAGCTATAGATTTATAAAGCGTATAATTTTATACTTTTAAAACCGCTTATTTTATAAAAAAGGCATGTAAATGTATTTAATTTTTGACACAGAAACTACCGGTTTACCCAAAAACTTTAAAGCACCTATTTCTGATACGGATAATTGGCCTCGTTGTGTGCAAATAGCTTGGCAATTACATGATGAGATGGGAAATCTTGTTGAAAATAAAGACTTTTTAATTAGACCTGACGGCTATAATATTCCTTTTGAAGCTCAGCAAATTCACGGTATCTCAACGCAACTGATAGCGGAAAAGGGAACAGCACTTTCAGTCGTTTTAGCCGAATTCAATAAGGTTGTTGAAAAAGCAAAATTTATAGTCGGTCAAAATGTTGATTTTGATATAAAAGTAATGGGATCGGAGTTTTATCGCATGGGTATTGAAACCGGTTTAAATAAAAAACCAAAACTTGATACCTGTACAGAAACGACTGCAAGACTCTGTCAACTTCCCGGAGGAAGAGGAGGAAAATTTAAATATCCTACACTGTCAGAGTTACACCGACATCTTTTTAGTGCTCCTTTTAAAGAAGCACACAATGCCACTGCTGATGTTGAAGCAACCTCTCGTTGTTTTCTTGAATTAATTCGCCAACAAGTTTATACGACTGGCGAATTACAAGTTAGTCCGGTTTTTATACAAGAATTTAAGACATACAACCCACAACCAATACAAGCAGTAGGTTTAAAACACCGGAATCTTAAAAATGCATCTCAGAAATTAGTTGATAAAAAACGCAACGAAAAAGAAAAGGAAGAAGAATCTTTAGAAAAATCTATAGCGACTTATTCCGGAGTCTTGGAGCAAGTATCTTTTTCTCATCTGCATAATCATTCTCAGTTTTCAGTATTAGAATCTACCATTAGTGTTTCTGATCTAATTCAGAACGCCGTAAAAATGAACATGCCTGCCGTTGCCTTAACGGATTTAGGGAATATGATGGGTGCCTTTAATTTTGTGCAAGAAACAGTAGCCTATAATCAAAAAATTGAAAAAGAAAATAAGGATTTAGATGCCAATTCAACACCTAAGCAATTCTTAAAAGCAATCGTAGGGAGTGAGTTTTATGTGTGTGAAGATCACACCGATAAAAAAACGAAAGACAATGGGTATCGTGTGGTGTTATTGGCAAAAAATAAAGCAGGATATCACAATTTAACGAAGCTATCCTCGCTGTCACATACAGAAGGTTTTTATTATGTCCCGAGGATAGATAAAAAGCTTGTCGAGAAGTACAAAGAAAATTTAATTGCGCTTAGTGGAAATTTAGCAGGAGAAATACCAAATAAAATTTTGACAATTGGTGAAAAACAAGCGGAAGAAGCACTCGTTTGGTGGAAAGATACATTTAAAGATGATTTTTATCTGGAAGTAATGCGTCACGGTTTAGAGAGTGAAGATCACGTTAACGAAGTACTGGGACAGTTTAGCAAAAAATACGCTGTTAAAGTAATTGCGACGAATGATACTTTTTTTATCAATCAGGAAGATTCAGAGGCACAAGACATATTATTGTGTGTAAAAGAAGGTGCGCAACAATCTACTCCCAAAGGTCGTGGTCGCGGCTATCGAAGGGGTTTGGAAAACGACACTTACTACTTTAAATCGCAAGATGAAATGAAAAATCTTTTCTCGGATTGGCCGGAAACGATTAGTAACATACAAGAAATTGTCGATAAAGTAACACACTACGAATTAGCCAGAAAAGTCTTGTTGCCGACCTTTAAAATTCCAGCATCATTCAAAAATTCGGAAGATTTAAAAGATGGAGGTGTTCGTGGCGAAAATGCCTATCTGAGACACTTGACCTATAAAGGTGCAAAAAAACGTTGGGGCGAGATTAATAATGAGATTAAAGAACGGCTTGATTTTGAGCTTAATACAATTGACGTATCGGGTTATCCGGGTTATTTTTTGATTGTGTGGGATCTGATTTTAGAAGCGAGAAAAATGGGTGTATCCGTAGGGCCCGGACGTGGTTCTGCAGCGGGTTCTGCCGTTGCATATTGCCTGAGGATAACCAATATCGATCCAATCAAATACGATTTGCTTTTTGAACGTTTTTTAAATCCGGAAAGGGTTTCCATGCCTGATATTGATATTGACTTTGATGATGATGGTCGCCAAAAGGTGATTGATTACGTCACGAATAAGTATGGACAAAAAAATGTGGCACAAATTATTACTTACGGGACATTAGGAGCTAAATCATCCATTCGTGATACAGGTCGCGTGATGGAATTGCCACTTCACAAAACGGACCGAATTGCTAAATTACTGCCACTGGTTAAGTTAGACACTATCTTTAGTGAGACCAAAAAAAATAAAGAAAAGATAAAAGCTTTACGAAAAGATGAACAATTAAAAATAAATGAGATTAAAAATATTGCCGAAGGAGAAGATTTGGAGGCGATCACCATCCAACAAGCACAAAAAATTGAAGGTTCCATTCGTAATATTGGCGTGCACGCCTGTGGTTTAATTATTACGCCTGAAGAGATAACAAATTTAATCCCGATTGCTACTGCTAAGGACTCGAATATGTATGTCACACAATTCGATAATTCTGTAGTGGAAAGTGCAGGACTTCTAAAAATGGATTTTTTGGGATTAAAAACTTTAACCCTTATCAAAAACACGGTAGAAATTATCGAAGCCATGCATCAGATAACTTTAGATCCTGATGAATTCCCTTTGGATGATGCAAAGACCTACGAGCTTTTTAAAAAAGGAGAAACCATTGGTATTTTTCAATTTGAATCTGTTGGCATGCGTAAGAGTTTAAGAGATTTAAAACCTACGGAGTTTGCTGATTTAATTGCGATGGTTGCTTTATATCGTCCGGGTCCAATGGATTACATTCCGCTATATGTTGAACGAAAACACGGTTTTTCGCAAATAGAATATGATTTGCCGGAAATGGAAGATATACTCAAAGAAACTTATGGAGTCACTGTCTACCAAGAACAAGTAATGCGTTTGTCACAAGTAATTGCTGATTTTTCAAGAGGTGAAGCCGATGTTTTGCGAAAAGCAATGGGAAAAAAACAAATAGAAGTACTTAATAAAATGAAATCGAAGTTTATTAAGAATGGATATAAGAATGGACATCCGGAAGAAATTTTGGAGAAAATATGGAAAGACTGGGAGAAATTTGCTTCTTATGCCTTTAATAAATCTCACGCTACTTGTTATGCATTCATTGCTTATCAGACCGCTTATTTAAAAGCACATTATCCTGCTGAATTTATGGCTGCTACACTATCCAACAATATGAGCGATATAAAAAAAGTGACTTTTTATATGGATGAATGTCGTCATAGTGGTATTCCTGTTTTGGGACCTGATGTCAATGAATCTTGGTATAAATTTGCCGTAAACGAAGAAGGAGCTATTCGTTTTGGAATGGGAGGAATCAAAGGAGTAGGACAAGGTGCTGTTGAAGCAATTGTCGCGGAACGCAAAAAAAATGGCAAGTACAAATCAATTTTTGATTTTGCAAAACGCGTAAATCTGCGTGCTGCTAATAAGCGTGCGTTTGAAGGTTTGGCACTAGCGGGTGGATTTGATTCATTTGTAGGAACACACCGTGCACAATATTTTGAAGTTGATCAAAGGGATAAAACATTTATAGACAAAGCAATCCGATTTGGAAGTCGCTATCAGGAAGATGCGAATTCCGAACAAATGTCTCTTTTTGGAGGTGAAAACTCAGAGTTTGTTTTGCCGGAACCTGAAATTCCTTTTGTAAAAGAGTGGCCGGTGATGGAAAAATTATCCAAAGAAAAAGAAGTTGTAGGTATTTATATATCCGGACATCCTTTGGATGATTATAAAAATGAAATAAAATATTTTTGTAATGCACAACTCAAAGTTTTACAAAATCAAAAAGAACTAATTAATAAGGATCTGAGTTTTGGAGGAATCGTGACCAATGTAGAACATCGTGTTTCTAAAAATGGAAAAGGTTGGGCTCTATTTTCTGTAGAAGATTATTCTGACTCGTTTGAATTTAGAATTTTTGGGGAAGACTATTTACGTTTTAGACATTTTTTAATGCTCAATGCATTTTTATATATCAAACTTAAAATAGTTGAAGATTGGCAAAAAAATATCCGCATTCGATTTCATAATATAAGTATGTTACAAGATGTTTTAGAAAGCCAATCGAAACGATTAACAATTCATTTTGAAGTAAACAAAGTCACAAGAGAATTGATCAAAGAATTAGCCGAAATAATAAAAAAATACAAGGGTAAAAAAGAGCTGGACATCGTTGTTTTTGAGTTAAAAGAACAGCTAAAATTATATATGCCTAGCAGAAAATATAAAGTAGCAATTTCTAATGAATTGTTAAAAGAGATTAAAGAAAAGAAATGGAATTTTACAGTAAAATAAGGTTTAGATTCTATTTTCTTTTGGCTTTTGTAGTGTCGACACTCAATCTTAAGGCACAGGAATCCAATACTTATTGGCAGATAGACTACGCGCAAGGGAGTATTATCAAACACAGAAAAACGCTTGGTTATTTGTTTACAAATCGTCCGGAATATCTGAGTATTGGATGGAATAAAAAGGCAAAAACAAATTCTATTTGGAGAGAACGATATAACTATCCTGATTCGGGTTTATTATTGATCTATCAGAATTTTAACAATAAAAATCT
>JAOZTK010000061.1:0-1878 GCA_029942185.1 Flavobacteriaceae bacterium | reverse complement strand
TCAAATGTATCGACTAGTACACATGTAGTAACTTCGCAACATCTTAAGCTAAATTACTCGCGACCAAGAATCCTTGGAAAATTTGGCTTACAAGGCGGTTTGAGCTTTACACATTTTTCGAATGGGAGTTTTAAAAAACCTAATTTGGGGATTAATTCCATCTTTTTCAACATCGGTTTGAATTATCACAATGCCGAAAGTATGCCTCTTTATAAAAAATCAGCTGAAAAAGAAGAATTTTTAAAACAACCTATTCATTTTTCTATGAGTTTGAATGCAGGGATTCATGAAACAAAGCCGGGTATGGGAACAAAAGCAGTGTATTTTGCCAATGGATATGTGCATAAAAGAGTCGCGCGTAAAAGTAACTTGCAAATAGGTGTTGATTTTTATAATTCACAGTCTGCTAAAGATAATGCAAGGTATCGTTCCATAATAGAAGGAAAAACCGAACCTAAAGACCATAAACAAATAGGTGTTTTTGTGGGGCATGAATTGTTTTTTAACAAATTGTCATTGGAAACACAGGTAGGATATTACATCTATAGACCCTTTGTGTTCCATCCTCGTATTTATCAAAAAACGAGTTTTAAATACTTTTTTAATAATAGAAAATCGGCCTTAGGGATTAATTTGAAATTCCATAATTTTGAAGCAGAGTTTATAAGTCTTGGGCTACATCATCAATTGTTTTAAAAATGAAAAGAATTATTTGGATCCTATTGCTCGTAGTGAGTGTTTCTTGTACGAAAGAATGTAACGAAACACTCGGTAGCATCGTACAACAAGAAATTGAAGTTGCTTCTTTTGATGCCATTATCGTAAATACCGGTGTGGAAGTCATATTAAAAGATGCGAATACTCAGCGAGTGATTGTTGAAACAGGAGAAAACAGACTCGATAATGTCCGTGTTAATGTTGTTGATGGAGTTTTGGAACTCGAAGCAGACCCTTCTTGCTTTTTAAATCCTTCGTTTGATGCCGTTAAAGTGTATGTAGACAGCCCGAATATTCAAATAATCCGAAATTCAAGTGAGCACACTGTTTATTCGAACGGATATTTAGGTTATTACGAATTAAAATTACTCTCTAATAATTACGAAAACAATTATAATCATGTGGGAAATTTTAATTTAAAAGTTCACAGCACTAACTTGTATGTTGTTTCAAATGGCATGTCAGTTATACAAATAGAAGGAACCGCCAACTCTTTAGAACTGTATTATTACGATGGTTTGGGGAAGTTTGAAGGGAAAGACTTAATTGTCCAAAACGCAAGGATATTTCACAGAGGAGAGAATAGTTTAAAAATAAACCCGCAGCTGTCTTTAAAAGGAGCTATTTATGCCACCGGTGATGTGATTTCTTATAATCGACCTCCTGTTGTTGAAGTGACGGAACACTTTATGGGTAGGTTGCTTTTTGAGTAGAATTAGTGTGTAAAGGATTGCTCCGTGATCCTTATTGCACTCCATGTTGAGAATTAAAAGAAACGAAGTGTTAAGCTATTAGTTTTTTGGTTTAAATTTGAATATATTTTATGTGAACTCGTTACTTGTGTTAATGGTAACGATCTTGGCTAAACTGCGTTTAAATGAAATTTGGACTTAATTACAATATTTTGTCGAATTTAGAGGTGTCCTAAAAAGGGGAAGGTTACATTTTTAGGGAAGGCTACATATCCACAATGTATCATCAGCGTCAAAAGCAATCGTTTTTATATCTTTCATTATTATATTTTATTCAGTTTTTAGTTCATTTTATTGCTCGTTGAGTACTTGCCACCAACGGGAGTCTGCGCACCAATTCACATTTCAATAGTCAAAGTTAGCATATTATCTTCATATTTAGTACTACTTGCCAAATGAACTATTTATT
>JAOZTK010000060.1 GCA_029942185.1 Flavobacteriaceae bacterium | reverse complement strand
AAACCAAAGTATTAACTAAAAACAAATTATGATGCAAAATATTATCACATTGATTTCATTTGAATTAAATGATAAAAATCTGGTAGATGCGTGGAAAAAAATGTCTAAGGAAATTACTAAAAGCCTACAAGGTGTTGATGGATTTATCTACCGTGATTCAGCCATAGGTGAAGATGGAAAGGTTTATTGTATCCTAAAATGGGAAAGTGTTGAAAAACAAACTGTCTTTAAAAAAACAATGGAAACGGAAGCTTTTCAAGAAAAAATGAAAGATTTTGGAAAATTTGTCAATATGCCAACGATGAAGTCTGAAGTTTTAAAAGTAGTATAATTGCCAGTGTAAATTTGAAAATGCATCTTCTTAGCGTTCGCCTCGCCGGTAAGTAGGTTAATTGGGAAAAGAATTGTAATAATCAAATGCATTAAAGATCTCATCGTTCGTTACACGACAATCCAACAAAGGTTTTCCAATTGCTTTTAACAGTACAAAATTTACATTTCCACGATCATTTTTCTTGTCGTGTTGTAAGAATTCTATAATAGGATGATATTCTTTATTTGATATCTTAGCAGGAATTGTATTCGTGTAAAATTTTAGGATATGACAGGTTATTTCTTTGACAATTTCTATTGGTAAGCCTTGTGTTTGATAAGATAAATGAGTTGCTAGAATCATTCCTATGGCTACAGCCTCTCCGTGTAAAAGATGTTCTTTTTTTTGTTTTGATAAAAAATGGGTTTCGATGGCATGCCCTAATGTATGACCAAAATTTAAGGTTTTTCTGATTCCTTTTTCTCCGGGATCCATACTTGTAATCCGCTCTTTTATTGCTATAGATTTTTGAACAATAGCAGCATTAATTTCGAAATTTTCAGGTGTTTGATTTTTGATGTAATGCCATATTTCAAGATGCTCTATAAGTCCGTATTTAATCACTTCTGCAAGGCCCGATAGCAATTCGCGTTTGGATAATGTCTTTAAAAAATCAGGATAGATACACAACATCTCCGGGTCGACAAGCAAGCCTATTTGATTTTTTAGATGCTCGAAATCTACACCGGTTTTTCCTCCAATAGAAGCATCTACCATTCCCAATAACGTAGTAGGGATATTTATAAAACGGATACCTCGTTTGTAGGTAGCAGCGACAAAGCCACCCATGTCTGTAATGACGCCACCTCCTAAGTTTATTAGAATGCTTTGTCTGTCAGCCCCTAATTTTGCTAATTCTTGCCATAGAAATTGACAAGTTTCTAGTGTTTTAAAAACTTCGCCGGATGTTATTTTTAAAAGATAAAATGATGTTTTGAGGTTTTTTTCTAAAATTGGCAAACAAAAATGTTCTGTGTTCTCATCTGTTAAAACAAAGAGTTTTGAAAAACTGTTTGTCTTCAAATAATTTGTCAATTGGGTAAATCCATTAACATTGTAGTGAATAGGAACTCGATGTTTGCTGTTGTTTGACATAATGTGTAAAAAAAAACCACTAATGATAGAATCTATTAGTGAACTCTTGAATTATTGAAAGAATACTTTCTTAAATGAAACAATCAAAAAACAACCAAAAAAGTAGTGACTCTTGGCTGTTTTTTATTCCGTTATTTTTTTTTCTTACCGCCCATCATAAAGATTAAAAGCATTACAAAAAGAATTAAAAATGCTCCAAACATAATAATGGCTTGTATAACACCATTGCCCCAATCTACTAAAGGTATAAAATTTGTTATCATAATTAAATCGGTTAATTGTTAATACTGCGAACTTACAAATATATTTCTGAAAGAAAATGATATTTGTCAGTTTGAAAAAAAAAGAGTGTTGTTTTTAAGGCGTAACAAGCCGTTTTGGTGCGCTTTAATCCTTGAAACTAATCAAATTCGCTCGTAAAGTTGAGTTTAACACTGGGGTATTTTTGTTGTGCCATTTGTATTGAAAATGCTGAATCTGCTAAAAAAACAAGTTGTCCTTGTTTATCTCTTGCTAAATATTTTTGTTTGATACGTATAAATTCTTTGTATTCATCATTTGAATCATCGTCCGGATCTACCCAACAAGCTTTGTGTACATGGATATTTTCATACGTACACTTAGCCCCATATTCATGTTCAAGACGATATTGTATTACCTCGTATTGCAGGGCGCCAACGGTTCCAATAATCTTTCGATTATTTATTTCTAAAGTAAACAATTGAGCAACTCCCTCATCCATGAGTTGGTCAATTCCTTTGTACAATTGTTTCGATTTTAAAGGGTCGGCGTTGTTGATATATCTAAAATGTTCCGGTGAAAAACTAGGAATTCCTTTAAAACTCATCAATTCTCCTTCTGTCAGGGTATCCCCAATTTTAAAGTTACCGGTATCGTGTAAACCGACGATATCACCCGGGAATGATTCATCCACTATTTCTTTCTTTTCAGCAAAAAAGGTATTGGGACTTGAAAACTTGAATTTTTTACCCAATCGAACATGTGTGTAGGGGAAGTTCCTTTTAAAAATTCCGGAAACTATTTTTACAAATGCCAATCGATTTCTGTGATTGGGATCCATATTAGCATGTATTTTAAATACAAAACCGGTTAGTTTCTTTTCATCGGGTTTTACGAGTCTTGTATCACTTGATTTTGGTAGGGGAGGCGGAGCAATTTCAACAAAACAATCTAAAAGTTCTTGAACGCCAAAATTATTGAGTGCTGAGCCGAAAAATACGGGTTGTTGGTCTCCGGAAAGATAGGCTTCTTGATTAAAAGAAGGGTAAACTTCTCGTATAATTTCTAATTCTTCACGTAAAGTTGTGGCAGCATCTGCTCCTATCAAGTCATCTAGTTCAGCTTTATCGATATCGGTAAATTCTACTCCGGTTGAAATCTTTTGCTTGTTTTCTCCGGAATATAAATTTAATTTTTCTTTCCAAACATTATAGATCCCCTTAAAATCATAGCCCATTCCAATTGGGAAACTAAGAGGAACAGTTGTTAAACCGAGTTTTTGTTCTACTTCATCCAGTAGATCAAAGGCATCTTTCCCTTCACGATCTAGTTTGTTGATAAAGACAATTATTGGTATTTGTCGCATACGACACACTGCTACCAATTTCTCTGTTTGCTCTTCGACTCCTTTGGCGACATCAATTACGACAATTACACTATCGACAGCTGTTAGCGTTCTAAAAGTATCTTCAGCAAAGTCCTTATGTCCCGGCGTGTCTAAAATGTTGATTTTTTTGTCTTTATAGAAAAATGCCAACACAGAAGTCGCTACCGATATACCTCTTTGACGCTCAATTTCCATAAAATCTGAGGTAGCACTTTTTCTTATTTTGTTGTTTTTTACAGCTCCTGCTTCTTGAATAGCACCGCCAAAAAGCAATAACTTTTCAGTTAATGTAGTCTTCCCTGCATCGGGATGTGATACAATTCCAAATGTTCTTCTACGTGCTATTTCTTCAATAAATCCCATTGATATGAATTTGCTTTGAGGAGTAATTTTTGAGTTGCATAACCTACGAATTCCAATACTCAAGTAGCATTCTTCCTCATTCTCAAGTTGGCAAAGATACATTTATTGATTGAAACTGCTTTTGGTCTCATTTTTGTACTTTTGTCTCTTGTAAATATCAAATTATGTCGTTAGAACAAGTTATATTAGTCAACGAAAAAGACGAAGCCATCGGATTGATGGAAAAAATGGAAGCCCACAGAAAAGCGGTATTACACCGTGCATTTTCTGTTTTTATTTTCAATGATAAAAAGGAATTAATGCTGCAACAACGAGCTGTGGATAAATACCACTCTCCCTTATTGTGGGCGAATACTTGTTGTAGTCATCAACGCGATGGTGAATCAAGTTTAGATGCCGGAAAACGTCGTTTACAAGAGGAAATGGGTTTTTCGTGTACTTTGGAGGAAAGATTTTCGTTTATTTACAAAGCCCCGTTTGACAACGGATTGACTGAACACGAGCTTGATCATGTTATGACAGGATTTTATAAGGGTCAACCGGATATCAATTTGGATGAAGTCGCTGCTTATAAATGGATGTCTTTGGATGCTGTTCAAAAAGATATTGCCAAGCATCCAAAGATTTATACCGAGTGGTTTAAGATTATTTTTAAAGAATTTTACAAACAAATATCCAATGAGTAAACAAATGGTTAAGAGTATTTCTTTGTCGCTATTTTTATTTATTTTTAGCTTTATGGCTATTTCTCAAAATAAGAATAATCAATTTGACAGTGATGGAAAACGCGATGGTATTTGGAGTAAGAAGTATCCAAATGGAAATATTAGATATAAAGGTGAATTTTTAAAAGGAAAAGAGGTTGGCACTTTTAAGTTTTATGCTTTAACCGGTGAAGAACATCCTGTAGTGATAAAAACCTTTAATTCTAGCAATACTATTTGTGATGTGCAGTTTTTTTCTAATAAAGCTGTTTTGAAAAGTGTAGGGAAAATGATAGAAAAAAAACGCATGGGCAGTTGGAATTATTTCTTTGGCGATGGGAAAACACTTTTATCTGTGGAGTCCTATAAAGACGGATTATTAGACGGTGAGCTTAAAATATTTTACAAGTCCGGAAAAACAGCGGAAATAGCACATTATAAGGCAGGAAAATTACACGGTAATACCAAGCGATATAGTGAAGAAGGAAAAGTCTATGAAAACTTGACCTATAAAAATGGAATTATGCATGGAGCTGCCATAATCTATGATGAAAAAGGAGCTGTTTTCGCAAAAGGCAATTATGTAGATGGGATAAAATCAGGTATTTGGTATTTTAACAGTAATGGTGAAATGCTTAAAGTGACTCCCGATAAAATTCGGAATAAATAAGTTTTGAATACTTGTTTTGAAAGTGTTAATAAGAAATATCAAAAATAGATGGATCGTATACAGAAGTTTTTAGAATTCGAAATTTTTCAAATCAAAGGATATTCTCTTGAAGTACTTGAGATTATTGTTGTTGTTTTAATCTTTATTGCCACAAAAATTATTTTGTGGTTGGTAAGAAAACTTATCAATAGAAAAAGAGGACATAAAAGGCTTGATACAGGCCGTGCTTATGCGTTATTTCAAATTGTAAGATATGTAGTTTGGGTAATAGCTATTGGTATGATGTTCGAGGCAGTTGGAATTAAACTCACCTTTTTATTAGCGGGTTCGGCTGCTTTACTCGTCGGCGTAGGACTCGGGTTACAACAAACATTTAACGATATCTTATCGGGAATAATTCTACTTTTTGATCAATCTTTAAACGTTGGGGATATTGTAGATATTGATGATGATGTTGTCATACTTAAAGAAATTGGATTTAGGACTTCCAAAGCATTAAACCGAAGACAAATAATAGTGACACTTCCAAATTCATTGTTGACCACAAATAAAGTCATTAATTGGAGTAATCAATCTATGAAAACACTTTTTTCAATTGAGGTAGGAGTAGCTTATGGAAGTGATGTCGATCGGGTTATAAAAGCATTAATTGAAAGTGCAAAGGGGCATCCGGAGGTGTTAGATAAGGAAGCGATAGAATGTCGTTTTACTAATTTTGGGAATTCATCCTTAGATTTTAAATTATTGTTCTACAGTGAAAATCTATTTGGAATTGAAAAAGTTAAAAGTGATATTAGAATAATAATCAATCGAAAATTTATTGAGAATAATATTTCAATTCCATTCCCTCAAATGGATTTACATATAAAATCAAGAGGAAACTAAATTTATAGATTGTTTACTGTTTGCCGAATCGCTACTAAATGAGTAAGTAAGTTTTCTAAATAATCTAATTTCAACATATTAGCAGCATCAGATTTTGCAGTAGTTGGATTGTGATGTGTTTCTAAAAATATACCATCGACTCCGGTGGCTATACCGGCACGCGCAATAGTTTCTATCAGTTCAGGTTTGCCACCGGTGACACCGCTACTTTGATTGGGTTGTTGTAAGGAATGTGTAATATCTAAAACCACAGGAGCATATTGTTGCATTTCAGGGATCCCACGAAAATCGACTATCAAATCTTGATAACCGAACATATTGCCTCGTTCCGTAATCATTACTTGCGTATTACCACTTTCAATTACCTTATTGACAGCGTACTTCATGGCATTGGGACTCATAAATTGCCCTTTTTTGATATTGATTACTTTTCCAGTTTTAGCCGCCGCGACTAATAAATCAGTTTGTCGTGCCAAAAAAGCAGGTATTTGTAGAATATCTACATATTCAGCTGCCATGGCAGCATCGCTTTCTACGTGAATATCAGTTAGGGTGGGAACCTTAAATTCATCACGCACCTTTGCCAAAATTTTTAAAGCTTTTTTGTCTCCAATTCCTGTAAAACTATCGAGTCGTGAACGATTTGCTTTTTTAAAACTTCCTTTAAAAACAAAGGGTATTTTTAGGGCATCAGTAATTCTAACAATTCTTTCGGCTATTTTCATAGCCATACTTTCACTTTCAATAGCACAAGGTCCTGCTAATAGAAAAAAATTGTTTGCATTTAAATGCTTTATCTGTGGGATATGTGTCAAGTTCATTTGAATGGAGTTTACACAAAAGTAAGTTTAATTTTTCATTTTAGAAAGATAGCAGAGATAACTCAATCGATAAAAATCAAAAAGGGCCAAGGAAGGATTTTTGTCAGAAAGTGATTTTTCAATTTTCGTATTGAATTTTGTATAAAAAAACGAGAATAAAGGAACTAAATAAAATGCTTTTATTCTTACATACCACTTTAAAAGTTTATTGATTTCCGGCTGCATTAAACCTTGAGTATATAAGCCAAAAAGGTTTTTTACTGCTATTTTTGATTTGTTAATAAATACTTCATCAGGTTCAAGCCCCGTGTGATAAATAGGGTTGTCAACATGTTTTATAGGGATAGAAGCAGCGTGTAAATTATAACTGAATAAAGCATCTTCATGTCCGTAGAGCGTAATATTATTATTGAATTTAACTTTGTCAAAAACACTTTTTTTTATTAGTGTATTTGACATCAATAAAGCTGTGTAAGGATTTTTATTTCTTTTATTCGCTGAGTTACTTTCACGAGATTTTCCGTATTTATAACGCAATTGATTATTTTCTGAAATATCCTCTCTACGATAAGCCAAGCCTCCAAAAAACACTTGTTCTTTGGGTTTACTCAGTATGATTTTAACATATTTATGAATAAAATCTGCTTGTTTTGGCAAGGTGTCTGCATCTAAAAAGAGAAACCAATCATAGTTTGCATTTGTCGTTAATAAGTTTCGAATACGACTACGACCGATATTCTTTTGAAGCTTTATAAAAGAAACTGTTTCAATTCTCGTCAATTGATCGTTTTCTTCAATCGTTTTTGTAGATGCATCATCAATGCAAATAATTTCAAATTTAATCTGCTCTTTTTCTAATTGCTGTACAAGACTTTTGACAAGTGGAAGACAGTTAATATTATATACGGGAATTAATATTGATAGCACTTTTATGATTTTTTTTGAACAACTTCAAATAATTTTCCTCCTTCACATTTAAGGGTAGGATGATTAAATTTAAGAATTAATGAATAATCGTGTGTAGCCATCAATACAGTAGTCCCTTTTGCGTGAATATCTTCCAAAACTTGCATTACTTCTATCGAAGTACGCGGATCTAAATTCCCGGTAGGTTCATCAGCTAAAATAAGCTCCGGTTTGTTTAGTAATGCACGAGCAATCGCAAGGCGTTGTTGTTCGCCACCTGAGAGCTCAAAAGGCATTTTAAATCCTTTACTTTTAATACCAACTTGATCGAGTACTTTCTCTATTTGTGCTTTAATTTTGATGGCGTCTTTCCAACCGGTTGCTTTTAAAACAAATTCTAAATTGGCGTTGACGCTCCGGTCATTTAAAAGTTTAAAATCTTGAAAGACGATTCCTAGTTTGCGTCTAAGAAAGGGTATTTCTCTATCTTTAAGCTCATTAAGATTAAATCCAACGATGTTTCCTTCTCCTTTCTCCAAGGACAGATCTCCATATAATGTTTTCATCAAGCTACTTTTACCACTACCCGTTTTTCCGATGAGATAATAAAATTCACCGCGATGGATCTCTAAATTTACAGCGGATAATACCAAATTGTCTCTTTGAAAAATGGAAACATCCTCTAAATATAAAATGGGTTGTGACATAAAAAATTGATTTTGACAAAAGTAGGGTTTTTTATTAAAAGGTATTGAATCGGGGCTTTATAAAACAATTTTTTTTTTATTTTTTCGTTTATAAAAATAACAATGCTTACATTTGATTTTCATAGACAATTGTTAGATTAACCTTATTAAAAAGAGATAATGACTAAAAGAATTTTTATCATTCTATTATTGCTATGTTTTACTCTCGATATAACAGCGCAAGAAACAGCTACTTATACAAATGATCTTAAAGATTATTATCACGCATTAGAACTTTATCACAACAAAGCTTATGTCGCGGCACAACAAAGTTTTAACCATATAAAAACACAGTTTGACGGTGCTTCCGAGATGCGTGCTAACTGTGTGTATTATGCGGCAAATTGTGCTGTGCGTTTAGGGCAACGAAATGCCGATGAATTGATGCAAGAATTTGTAAAAAGGTATCCTAACAGTACAAAACGAAACGATGCTTTTATGGAAGTTGCCACTTATTATTACGATACCGGGAAGTATTCTTATTCCTTAAAATGGCTAAAAAAAGTAAAACATAAAAACTTGCCGCGTCGTATATTTGAAGATTATCTTTTTAAGTATGCCTATTCTTTGTTTGCGACAAAAGATTATACCAATTCAAAAAAATATTTTGTACAGTTATTGAATTCAGTTCAATTTGGTGCGCAAGCCAAATACTATTATGGTTACATCGCTTACCAACAAGACGATTATGAGAATGCTGATAAATACCTGACAGAGGTATCCGATGAAAGCCAATATGAAAAACAAATTTCCTATTATATGGCTGATATGAATTTTAAGTTGGGAAAATTTCAGAAAGCAATCGATGCCGGTTTACCACTTCTTAAAACGGCAAAACGTATCGAAAAATCTGAAATTAATAAGATAATTGGAGAGAGTTATTTTAATTTGAATCAGTTTGAAAAAGCCATTCCCTATTTAAAAGAATACAAAGGAAAACGAGCTAAGTGGACAAATACAGATTACTATTTATTGGGGTATGCGTTCTATAAACAAAATGATTATGAGGCAGCGATCTCTTATTTTAATAAAATTATTGATGGAAATAATTTAGTGGCTCAAAATGCTTATTATCACCTTGGTGAATGTTATTTGCATTTGGATAAAAAAACAGAAGCTTTAAATGCATTCAGAAATGCGAGTCAGATGGATTTTAAACCGCAAATTCAAGAGGATGCTTATTTAAATTATGCGAAATTGAGCTATGAAATAGGGAATCCTTATAAAAGTGTCCCCGAAGTATTACAAGATTTTTTTGAGGCTTATCCCAATTCCCCTGAGAGAAAGAATATCAAAAATTTGATTATCAGTGCTTATATAGTTTCAAAGGATTATAAAGGTGCGCTGTACTATTTAGAGGCTGAGGACACAATAGAAGATAAAAAACGCTATCAAAGAATTGCCTATTCCAGAGGTGCACAATTGTTTGAAAAATCTGATTTTACGGAAGCGATAATACATTTTGATAAAGCATTGTCGTATCCTCTTGATAATGAAATTACAGCAAAAGCCACCTATTGGAAAGGGGAATCTAATTATCAGTTAAAAAATTATAAGCAGGCTTCACAAGATTATCAAAGTTTTAAAGCACTGGAAGCAATAAAAACAGATGAATATAAAGATGTGAATTACCAAATTGCCTATGTTTATTTTAAACAAAAGAATTATAAAGAAGCACTTGCGTATTTTAATAGTTTTCTCAATGGAAACCCAATAGATAAACAAAAAGAAAACGATGCTTATTTGCGATTGGGTGATACTTATTTTGTAACGAGTTCGTATCAAAATGCAATAAATTCTTATAAAAAATCAGAAGCTTTTGACGCTAAAACAGCTGATTACGCAAGCTTTCAAACAGCTTTAAGCTATGGCTTTTTGAATAATAATGAAAAAAAAATAGAGCTTTTACAAAAACTTATTTCAGCATTTCCAAAATCATCTTATAGAGATGACGCATTATTTGTATTAGGGGGAAGCTTTACGCTTTCGAATCAAACAGGTAAAGCATTACAAGTATATGATCATTTGTTAGAAAGCTACCCCCGAAGTAAATTCGTGCCAAGAGTTTTATTAAAAAAAGGACTGATTTTTTATAACGATAACGAAAATGAAAAAGCGCTACATGTTTATAAGGAAACGGTAAAGAAATTTTCAAAAACGGTTTTTGCGCAAGAAGCTGTTAGAAATGCACGGCAGATTTATGTAGATACGGGTAGGGTAGATGAATATGCAATATGGGTGAAGAATTTAGATTTTATCAACATATCCAATGTTGAGATTGAAAATGATATGTACGAATCAGCTGAAAAGCAATATGTGATGAATAAATATGCTAAAGCCATTTCAGCTTTTACAAAGTATTTGCACAAGTATCCAAATGGTTTACACGCACTTCAATCTCATTTTTATATAGCGCAATCCTATGAAAATCAAAATAAATCAAGTAAAGTTGTCAAACATTACAAATATGTAGTTCAACAACCACAGAATGAATTTACAGAATATTCTTTGTCCAAATTATCACAATACTACTTAAATAAAAATGCGTGGAATGATGCAATACCTTTATTACTTCAATTAGAGGACATGGCGGAACATGCTGAAAATAGGATTTATGCACAAAGTAATATGATGAAGGCTTATTACCACCAAGAGAATTACTCAAAAGCGGTAACTTATGCAGAGAAGGTATTGCGTTACAGTGATGTAAGTAAAAAAATAAAATCAGATGCTCAGATAATTATTGCACGTTCTGCCCTCAAGGTAGGAGATGATGCCAAAGCACGTTCTGCTTATAAGATTGTAGAAAATATCGCCACAGGAGAGCTGAAAGCAGAAGCCTTGTTTTACGACGCTTATTTTAAGCATCAAGATGGAGATTATAAGAACTCTAGTTTGGTGGTTCAGAGAATAGCTTCAGACTATGCCGCGTATAAATATTGGGGGGCGAAAGCTTTGATTGTAATGGCAAAGAATTTTTACGCATTAAATGATGCGTATCAAGCAACGTATATTTTAGAAAGTGTCGTTAAGAATTTTAAACAATTTGATGCTGTAGTACAAGAAGCCCAAATAGAATTAAATAAGATTAAAAAGGAAGTAGCCAAAACAAATGATTCGGTTAATCCTGAGTAAATATACAGAGAGAAGAGAGAATAGGGAAGTGGAATTTTAAAGAATATCCTTGAGTTTCCAAAATGATATAATGAGAAGTTTAAGATTTAGTATGTCTTTTTTCGAAGCTCAATTTTTTATTTTTCATATAAATAAATTATAACAAAATGAATAAACTCCTTTATAGTACACTAATAATTTTAATAGGCACCCTTAACGTTTGGAGTCAGCAACCCAAGGACACTTTAAATACTGAAGTCGTCAACGTGGTTAAACCGTATACCCCAACCATATCAGATGCCTTTAAAGTAAAAGCTGTCCCATACACCCCGGAGACAAGTGAAGAAAAGGAATATATAGATTATAAGATAAATTCAGTTCCGGTTGCCTCTACTTTTGCCCCTTCAAAAGGTAAAGCCAAAACAGAAAAGCGTCAAAAAAAAGAACGATTATTTGCCAATTATATCTCGATTGGAGCTGGAAACTATACCACGCCGATTTTTGAAGCTTATGTGAGAACTTTTCCCAACAAACATTCAGAATTTGGGGCCTTAGTAAAGCACCATTCATCACAAGGAGGAATTAAAGATTTGCAATTTAATGATGCTTTTTATGATTCAAATCTCAATGTGTATTACAAACAAGCAACTCGAGATATGGATTGGAAATTAAATTTTGGAGCGGGACACCATCTGTATAATTGGTATGGTCTCCCTCAAGAAATAACTGATAACGGTCTAGTCTTATTAGATGAATACGACCCTGTCCAAAGTTATTTTAACCTTGAAGCAGGTGGAGATTTCACTTATTATGACAGTTTCTTTAAAGGTGGCAAGGCGAGAGTCAGTAGTTTGTTTGATCGTTATAAGAGCAATGAGATTCGAGTGCGTTTAGAGCCTGTCTTAGAATTTCCTATCTCGTCAGAAATAATACAATTTGCTTTTGATATCGATTATTTAAAAGGGCATTTTGATAGAGGTTATTCTAGTTATTCTGAGATTTCGTATGCTCATATTAATTTTGGGGTACTACCGAGTTTTGAAGTTTTACGAGATAATCTACACATAAATTTAGGGGCAAAATTATATGCGAGTACCGGTGATGGTGAATCTATGGTGTTAAGTGCCTATCCCAATGTCTCGGCTTCCTATCAGTTAATCGATGGACTGTTGACTATTTTTGGAGGAGTAACAGGAGGTTTGCATCAAAACAGCTATTTGGGAATCTTACAAGAAAATCC
>JAOZTK010000059.1 GCA_029942185.1 Flavobacteriaceae bacterium | reverse complement strand
CGTAACCAGGTCCACAAGTTTGTATATTGAATTCGCCAAAATTTAGTGTTGATTTTTAAAAAAGTATAGGGTGCTCCAACATCAGATAGAAATAGAGAACGATAGCCATCACCTATAAAATTCTTATCATGCCCAAATTGTATATTTATAAAATTAAAAGGCGATACACTTATATAACCCATGGCCATAGGGTAATCAAATGCATTGTTTTTAAATTCTTTTGAAGTATCTCTTGAGGGGACAATGGCATGAGCTTCGCTACTTGGTTTTCTAAACAATGCAAAACGATTGACATAATCTGCAAATCTTCCCTGGCTTTCTAAAAGAGTGGAAGAAAAGCCTATTTTTTCACCAAGACCACCTTTTATGTTAAAACCACGAGTGTTGTTATAAGTATATTTATTATCTGAATTATCTTTTCCTATTTGAAGGTCAATAACGGGATCTAACTGAAACCAATAATTTTCTCCCTTAAAATCTAACATATTCTCATTCCAAAATTTACGTCCCAACCATGAGGTTTTATCCTTTGATTGGGCATTGTGTATGGAATCAAAATTTATGTATGTTGACACCTCTTTATAAGTGTAGGGTTTGATAGCTGTATGGCTATTTTTTGCAAATTCAAAATTAGATAAAGCCATGTATTCAGTAAGAGTAAGTTGAATGTTTACAGGTGCATTGTATCGCTTATTATTAAATATTTTTTTTGAAAGGACTACTTCTTTTGTTTGATTACTTATCAAGAGGTCTATTATGCTTTTTTTTTCAAACTTATAGGGCAGCACATAACGTTTATCAATAGGATGATCGTTGTAAGTAGCTGGGTGAAATTTTGGAAATGTTGTAAATACACGTGCAACTTCTGTTTTGATCTCCGGATTTTGTGTACTGATGTATAGAATTGTAAAATCACCTGTTTTACTCGCTAAAAAGACAATTGAAAAGTTGGTTGTATAGTTTTCTCTTGTAAGATTTTCCGGGAGATGAAACTCATTATTGAAAATTTTAGTAATACTTGTAAGAAAACAATTTTCAACGTCAACAGCATCTTCTTGAGTACAATTAATCAATCTGATGGGTTTTTCTACTTGAGCAAAAGCTGCATGAGTAAGGATAAAAAGAAATAAATAGAAAACTACTTTTTTACACATATTATTTGCTTTCGATTTTACTTACTTGATCTTGAGCCAATTGATAGATTTCTTTACTTTCCGGACAAGTAGCAAATCCTTGTGTATTGAATTTTAAACGATGCCCATATTCACTCATCCACCCTATTTGTTTTGAGGGATTTCCAACTACCAAAGCAAAAGGTTTTACTGCTTTAGTCACGACAGCTCCTGCTCCGATAAATGCATATTCGCCAATATTATTGCCACAGACAATTGTTGCATTGGCCCCGATACTTGCTCCTTGTTTCACAATTGTTTCTTCATATTGACCGCGACGTACAACTGCGCTTCTAGGATTAGAAACATTGGTAAAAACCATGGATGGACCTAAAAACACATCATCCTCGCAAATAACTCCAGTATAGATTGAAACATTATTCTGTACTTTTACGTTATCTCCTAAAACAACTCCGGGTGATATTACCACATTCTGTCCAATATTACAATTTTCACCGAGTATAGCATTTGGCATGATATGAGAAAAATGCCAAATTTTCGTCCCATTACCAATACTACAACCTGGGTCTATTAATGCAGTTTCGTGAGAAAAAAAATCTTTTTCCATTTTTTTAAATTTAATAGAATACGAAAATACTACTATTTTTTTACATCCTACTTCTAACGGCTTTATTCGTGAGACTCTAAAAAATTATTTCAATTTTTTAGTTAGTCGAATTAATCCCGCTTTTTCAGCGGGTTATTGGGTTCAGTCCCGATAGCTATCGGGATACCCTGAGGTTTAATACCTTTTATTCTGACTTATAATTTCGTAAGTTTGCAAAAATCTATTAATAAATGAGTTTTTGGAATGTCGTTTCACGTATAATATTAAAAGGAAGGGTCTTTGTCCTTCTTGTGTTGGTGGCAATCACTCTTTTTTTGGCAACACAGTGGAAATACGCTCATTTTTCGTACACAGAAGCCAATATTTTACCTGAAGATCATCCTGTAAATTTGGAATATGATGTTTTTCTTAAACTCTTTGGTGAAGAAGGAAACCTAATTTTGTTGGCTGTTAAAGATAGCAGTGTTTTTCAACACGAAAAGTTTAATAATTGGAATGCACTTTCTAAACAACTCAGAGAATTCGATGAGGTGTCTTATGCCATTTCCTTGAGTGATGTAAAAAAACTTAGAAAAGACGAAAAACAAAAGAAATTTATAGTAGAACCGCTATTTGAAGAGGCTCCGGACAATGATCAAGAAGTTCAAAGAATTAAAGAAGAACTTTTCAATAAATTACCTTTTTTCGACCATTTGCTTTTTAACAAGCAAACTGGAACTATACAAACTTTAATTTATCTAAAAAAAGATATCGTCAATACGCCGACTCGTAAGAATTTTGTAGTTAATAAGCTTAATCCCCTTATTGATAATTTTGAAACTACCAATCAATTAGATGTTATCGTATCCGGAATGCCGTTTATACGGACGATGAATTCGAATAATATACAAGGAGAAATGCAGATGTTTTTGGGATTGGCTCTTTTTATTACAGCACTTATTTTCTTTTTCTTTTTTCGTTCTTATCGAGCAACCTTTATCACGATGATCGTGGTAAGCATTGGAGTTATGTGGGCTTTTGGTTTTATAGGCTTATTTCGATATGAAATTTCAATTTTAACTGCATTAATACCACCTTTAATAATAGTTATTGGTGTTCCAAACGCCATTTTTCTTATTAATAAATACCAACAAGAAGTAAGCAAGCACGGAGGAAAAGCAAGATCCTTAATGAGGGTGATATCTAAAATTGGCAATGCAACTTTAATGACAAACTTGACGACAGCAGCGGGTTTTGCTACTTTTATTTTTACACGTAGTCAGCTGTTGAGTGAGTTTGGAGTCGTTGCATCTATCAGTATTTTGGCAATTTTTTTATTAGCTCTTTTAATTATACCCATTGTGTATAGTTTTTTGCCCATACCACAAGAAAAACATTTACGTCATTTGAATAAACCCTGGATTGATGCTATTATTAGTTGGTTTGAAAAAACGGTAAGATATCGACGTGTTGAGATCTATATTACTACGGTAGTAATCATTATTATAAGCATGATAGGAATCTATCTGATTAAAGTTTCCGGAAGTTTGATAGAGGACATGCCGAAAAATAAACAGTTTACGAAGGATATTCAATTTGTCGAAGATGAGTTTGGAGGTGTTTTAGCATTGGAATTTTTGATCGACACTAAAAAACCAAAAGGAGTCATGAAACTTTCAACGCTTAAGCGTATGGAAAGCTTGAATGAAATAATTGATGAAATACCCGAATTATCAAGGTCAATTTCGATACTTGATGTTGTAAAATACACAAAACAAGCTTTCTATAACAATAATCCTGAGTATTATCAGTTACCTACTCGTGAGGAACAAATTTTTATTATGCCGTATGTGAAAAATTCATCCAATAATAAGAATTTATTGACTACTTATGTGGATTCTACAGGGCAATACACACGTCTTACAACTTTTATGCAAGACATCGGAACCGAAAGAATGGAACGTATTGAAGAACGAATAGATGCCCGAGTTAAAAAAGCATTTCCTAAGGAAAAGTACGAGGTTACCATGACAGGAAAGGCATTGGTTTTTTTAAAAGGAACCAACTATTTGATTAAAAACTTAATCGTATCACTTGGTTTGGCCATATTGCTTATCTCACTATTTATGGGATGGATGTTTCGAAGTTTCCGTATGATTTTAATCTCATTAATACCTAATATGTTACCCTTGTTGTTAACTGCCGGAGTTATGGGGTATTTGGGGATTCCGTTAAAACCTTCAACTATCTTAGTATTCAGCGTGGCTTTTGGAATATCGGTTGATGATACCATACATTTCTTGGCAAAATACCGGCAAGAATTAATTGCTTCTAATTGGAAAATTAGAAAATCAATTTATGCAGCTATTCGGGAAACAGGTATCAGTATGTTTTATACGTCAATTGTGTTGTTCTTCGGATTTTTAGTCTTTACGGTTTCAAGTTTTGGAGGAACAATTGCATTGGGTGGTTTGGTCTCAGGAACTTTATTGGTGGCCATGTTGTCTAATTTATTATTGTTACCCTCATTATTGTTGTCGCTAGAGAAAAGAATAGCAAATAAGAGAGTTTTTAAAGAACCAAAGATTGATGTTTTAATTGAGGAAGAATAAATAATTTTTTTTACCTTTACAAACATGCAGATTTTTACTAAAAATCGTAAAGCTTTTTTAGTTTTCTTAGGATTGCTCTTATCAATCTTCACTTTTTATATAGTTCCTTCTGAAACACATCCTAAAGCACCTGCCGTTGCTGCTATGATAGTATTGATGGCCTATTTGTGGGTGACAGAGTTATTGCCTTTGGCTGTTACATCCTTGATTCCAATCGTGTTTTTACCGGCTGTAGGAGTAGGACAATTGGTTCAAATAACGTCTTATTACTCTAGGCCGATTATCTATTTGTTTCTCGGAGGTTTTATTTTGGCTATTGGGATACAGAAAACAGGTTTACACAAACGTATTGCATTATTTTTATTATACAAAATTGGTGACAAACCCCATCAGTTGGTCTTGGGTTTTATGTTGGCGAGTGCTTTGTTGAGTATGTGGATTTCGAATACGGCAACCGTAATGCTTATGATGCCTGTTGGGCTATCGATTTTGGAAACAGCAAAATCCAATGGACTCTCAGGGAA
The DNA here is from genome assembly GCA_029942185.1 of Flavobacteriaceae bacterium. Classification (GTDB taxonomy): domain Bacteria; phylum Bacteroidota; class Bacteroidia; order Flavobacteriales; family Flavobacteriaceae; genus DQTL01. Next base: position 7,915 of record JAOZTK010000059.1, on the reverse strand, counting down.
AGAACTTAAGAATTTAGGCTTGGGTGTAATGTTGGGATTGGCCTATGCAGCAGATATAGGAGGTATGGCTACTGTAATTGGAACACCACCTAATTTGGTTTTTCTTGAAATGTATACGGAGCTTTTCCCAAATTCACCGGTTGTTGGTTTTGTGACATGGATGATTATGGTATTACCCATCAGTATTATTTTTTTATTTACGGGATGGTTGGTTTTGACAAAATTGGTTTTTAAGTTGCCTAATAAACGTTTGCTGGGTGGACATCAACTTATCAAAATAGAGTATAAAAATCTTGGAAAAATGACCGCAGATGAAAAACGTGCCGGATTGGTGTTTTTATTGGCAGCCTTCTTGTGGTTGACGGGTTCAGACGTGCAGGTAGGAGCGAATTTTGAACTACATGGATGGCGTAGTTTATTAGGATTACCAGAATTTAAAGATGCAGCTGTTGCAATATTTGCGGCTATTTTACTTTTTATAATTCCATCAAAAAGGCCTAATCGGAAAACAATTTTAAAATGGAGTGATGCACAACAAGTCCCCTGGGGAATTTTACTTTTATTCGGTGGAGGTCTTGCTCTGGCAGGTGGTTTTCAAATTTCCGGTTTGGGACAAATTGTAGGAGATGGTTTTGCTAATTGGCAAATAAACTCAGAGACAGTTGCTGTTTTTTCTGTATCTTTTGTTTTAACTTTTTTAACAGAAATAACATCAAATACAGCAATTACAAATCTTATCCTACCGGTGATTGCTGAAGCTTCTAAAGCTTTGGAGATAGACCCACGTCTGTTGATGATTCCCGCTACCTTATCTGCGAGTTGTGCCTTTATGATGCCGGTTGCCTCGCCTACACAAGCTATTGTTTTCGGTTCGGGTTATGTAAGCATGAAAGATATGATTAAAGGAGGTTTGTGGTTTAACTTTATTGGGATTCTACTCGTTTCTGTAATATTTTTGGTTTGGGGACGATTTGTTTTGGGAATATAAACGACCTGCTTTTTTACACTCTATGCTTATCTCATATACTGCCAACGGCCATACACTTAACCACTAGCAAATATTCAATACTAATATTTCAATACGCAGTACTACTTTAATCCGCCAAGTGGCTCTTCTTCAATGGCTATATCATCTGAATTAGGAATAACATATCCTTCTTTAAAGATAACAGCTTTATTCGTTTTTCCTTCAATTATTATTATTAAAGCTTTATTAAATCGAATGTGTCGGATATATTCATTTTCATAAACGGCTTTTTGTTTATTAAGATAGTCCACATCAAAGAAACCATCATCGATAAAAGGATTTATGGTGAGATATCCCACTTTAAAGGATGTTAGATTTTGAAAGAAATGAGTTCCCTGACTCGGGTCAATTCGATAGTCTTCCAAACCGGATTCTACAATAACTTTAGCAGCAGAAATTTGTGGCCATTTTACAGGTATGCCCAACCAAGGATCACTAGAACCCCAGCGACCCGGCCCCACTAGAACATAGTGTTTGCCGGCATCTTCAAATGTTTTGTTCATCTTATCGAGAGCTATTGCAATTTCCTCTGTTTTTGCTTTGTCAAAACTTTCGGGTTTTACATACACAATATCGTAGATGTTATTATATTGACCATTTCCTAATGCAGATTCACTATAAATGATGGTATCTGATACAGCTATCTTATCAGATAGGAGATTGGAAAATTTATCCTGTTCCACAATGGGTCTTATTTGCAAAAAACTGAATATTTTAGGCTCCCCTTCCGGGACATCTAAATTTACAGCAAATTCAATTTCTATAGGATTTTGCATTTCTAGTTGACCAATTCGTAATAAATCTTTTAAGATTTTTGCCAATGGAAAAGTATTGTATTTTAAAATACTATCAAAGGTAAGGATACGAATACCATCTTGCTTAATTCCGGGACGTATAACATTATTTTGAAGATCATAGGTTGAAGCTACAAATTTTAAAGACGAATGATTTTTAGCTTTCCTAAGGCTGATTTTCTTTTTATTAACGGCCTCATTTATACATACATGGTAGCTGTTTGGGTCGGTGTCTAAACCGTAAAAATACTTTTGAGTTTCTCTTAGCGCTATCTCTGGGTTGGTCAATTGTAATATTTTTTTGGGATAAAAGGGGGAGAAACGCAAACTGCGACCACCTCCTGCAATAATTTCTCCCAAACCAAGTGCAATATTGGCAATACCTTCATGGGTTTTTTCATTTCCGATGGGATAAACGTTGACAGATCGGGCAACTCCTGAAATATTTGGGTAATAAACATCTTCGTATTCATTTCCGATTACTTCTTGCAAAATTATTGCCATTTTGCCCTCTTCAATTGAGTGCGAAGTAGCTTTTATATAAGCTTTACTATTTTTATAAAAAGCAGATGCCATCACAGATTTTATAGCACTTGAAACCATCTTAAGTAAGTGCTTTAATTCAGTATTAGGCACCATATAGGTGGCAAAAATTCCTGCAAAAGGTTGGTATAATGAATCCTCTAACACACTAGATGATCTTATTGCAATGGGCGTATTAGAGGTCGCTAAAAATGTTTCAATATCTTTAAGAGCATTCTTAGGCAACGGTTTAGAAATAAATTTATTTAAAATAGATTCATCATCATGCTGTTTTGCTACAAAAGAAAACAACTTATGTCGCTCCATGAATTCATCAAAGACCTCCGTACTTAGTACAACGGTTCTTGGAATTGTAATGGTTATATTTTTAAATCTATTTGACAAACGATGCCGTTTTAGAAATAAATCAATAAATGCTAAACCTCGTCCTTTTCCTCCTAGTGCTCCATCACCTATACGAGAGAACACAAGATATTCGTCGTAATTGTCTTTGTCAAATTTTGCAATAATCCCTCTAGATCGATATATCCTGAATGCTTTGACAGCTTTAATTAGAAACTTGCGAACATGATCCTCTTCCTTAAAATCTTCATACTCAATTGATGCAAATAATTTTGACAATGGAAATAATGTTCGTGACAGTAGCCATTTAGAAAACTCATTACGTTTCGCGTGATAAACCAGCGAACTTAAGGGTACTTCGGATAGAAATTTTTGAAAACTTCTCAAATCTTTAGCCCTTCTAATAACTTTTTTTTGTTTTGGGTCCCAAAATTTAAAGTCGCCAAAAGAGAAGTATTTTGTAATATATCTTTTTATATCAAGCCCTATAGTCTCCGAATACTTATATAAGAATTCAGCACCTGCTTTTAAAGCTATTTTTTTATTCTTTATTTCGGATGATTGTATTAATACCGGAAAATATTTATTGTGTTTTCTGACATATTCCAATAAATGAAAACCGGCACGATTATCTTTTACACCTTCTTTAAAATAAGTTACATCGGTAATAATACCTAAAAGGCTGTCTTTATACAATTGGAATAATTCAACACCTTCCTCGTAGTTTGTGGCTAATAATATTTTTGGCCTGCCACGTCGGGAAATCATTTTGCTGTGTTCATTAAGCCCTTCGTGAATAATAGATTTTGTCTGTTTTAGAATTACTTTATAGATTAAAGGTAAAAAATGAGAATAGAAACGTAAAGAATCTTCAACTAATAAAATAGCTTTTACGCCAATTTCGTCAATATCTTTTTCTGCGTTCATTCGATCCTCTACAAGTTTAATAATTGCCAAAAAGATATCGATATCACCATTCCAATGAAAAACAAAATCAATATCAGCAGATTTGTTGTCAAGAAGCATTTTTCGAAGTTCTTCAGAATAGTGGCTCAATGCGACTAGAGGTATTTTAGGAAATAAATTTTTTATTTTTTTTGCAATTTCAAAAGAGTTTTGGCTTGTATCTGTCCAAGTAATTACTAAATCAATGGTGTGAGTTTCTAGTTTTAACAAGGCGCTTTTTGCAGAAAAAGCATGTAAAAAATTGGGAGGATATCGCAGATTTAAGGCGGTATATTCATTAAATATCTGCTCGTCAATTCTGCCATCTTCTTCTAATAAATAGTAATCGTAATTTGAGCATACAATGAGTATATTGTAAATTCTCTTTTGCATTAAATTTTTAAACAGGACGTCTTCAAACTCATAGGATTGTAAATCTGGAAGTGGATTTTTTAACATTATTTTTGTTTTATAGGTGTAAGATAAACTAAAAAGTCGTGTTTTTTTGATTATTCGTCTCTTTCGATATCTTCAGAATTGGGCACGATATACCCTTCTTTGTAGATAACAGCTTTGTTGTTTTTTCCTTCAAGCATAATTGTTAGAGGCTTTTTAAAACGTATATGACGTATATATTTATCTTCGTAAACAGCATCTTGTTTGTCTAAATAGTCAACATCAAAAAAACCATCATTTATAAATGGATTTATCGTGAGATAACCGACTTTAAACGAGGTTAAATTTTGAAAGAAATGAGTGCCTTGACTGGGGTCAATCCTAAAGTCTTCCAAACCGGACTCTACAATAATCTTTGCGGCAGAAATCTGTGTCCAATTAATTGGAATTCCCAGCCAAGGATCGCTTGATCCCCAACGACCAGGTCCCACTATTATATAGTTTTTCCCCTCTTCTTCAAATGTTTCATTAAGTTGCTCTATTGATGTCGCTATTTCTTGAGTTTTTGATGCATCAAAAACTGTCGGTTTGACATAAACAAAGTCATTAAGCTCCTCGTATTTTCCATTTCCAAGAGCTGATTCAGAGTATATAATTGTGTCACTCATATTAATCGTATCCGGAATGATATGTTTGTAATCATTGCTTTCAACAATAGGTCTTATCTGTAAAAAACTAAATATTTTAGGTTCTCCTGTGGGCACATCCAATCTTATTGCAAATTCAATCTCTATAGGATGACGCATCTCTGCTTGACCTATATGCAGTAAATCTTTAAGTATTTCGGCCAAGGGAAATGATTCTTGTTTTAAAATATTTTCAAAACTGAGAATACGTGCTCCATCATGAAAAACTCCGGCTCTAATTTGATTACTTTGCATGTCATAGGTGGAGGCTACAAACTTTAATGCAGGATGGTTTTTTGCTTGCCGGAGGTTTATTTTTCTTTTGTTTACGGATTCTCTTATGGAAACATGGTAGTTTTTAGGATCCATATCCAATCCGTAAAAATATTTTTGAGTTTCTTTTAAAGCTGTTTTTGTCGAAGATAATTGTAATACTTTTTTTGGATGGTAAGGGGAAAAGCGTAGCGTTCTACCTCCACCGACAATTATTTCTCCCAAACCCAACGCGATATTCGCGATACCCTCGTCCGGTTTTTCATCGCCAATAGGATAAAAATTAATAGATCTAGCTACACCCGAGATATTGGGAAAATATACATCGTTATATTGTTTTCCAATTACTTCTTGTAAGATAACTGCCATCTGACTCTCTTCTATAGAGTGGGCGGTCGCTTTTATATAGGATTTACTATTTTTAAAAAAAGAGGATGCCATTACCGACTTAATAGCATTGCAGGTCATTTTAAGAAAAGCTGCTATATCGGTGTTGGGTAACATATATGTTGCGTAAACTCCAGCAAAAGGCTGATGTATTGAATCCTCTAATACACTGGAGGACCGAATGGCGACGGGAGTTTTTAATGTTGATAAAAATGACTTTACGTCTTTGACGACCCAGTTAGGTAAGGGTTTAGATATAAATTTTTCTAAGATAGTTTTATCATCGTGATTTTTGGCCACAAATTGGAGGAGTTTGTGTTTTTCCATAAATTCATTAAAAACATCGGTACTTAAAACTACAGTTCTAGGTATAGAGATTGTAATGTTTTTATATTTTTTAACAAAATCACGGCTTTTTAAAAACAAATCAATAAAAGCAAGACCACGTCCTTTTCCACCTAACGACCCTTCTCCAATTCTTGAGAAGACCAAGTATTCATCGTATTGAGATCTGTCAAATTTTGCAATAATCCCTCTTGATCTGAAAATGCGAAATGCTTTTACTGAATCTGCTAAAAACTGACGTATTTGGATATCTTTTGAAAAATCTTCGTATTCAATTTTTGCAAATAGATTTGCCAATGGGAATAAAGCACGGGATTGTAGCCATTTTGAAAAATCATTACGCTTAGCGTGGTAAACAATAGAGCCAAGTGTAACGCGAGATAATGCTTTTTGAAAACGTTTAAGATCTTTTGCTCTTTTTGTGACTCTTTTTGTTTTGGGATTCCAAAACTCAAAGTCTCCAAATAAAAAGTATTTGGTAATATAGTTTTTTAACTCTAAACTTAATGTCTCAGAATGTTTATATAAAAACTTGGCATTTAATTTTAGTGCTTGCTCTTCGTTTTTTAAACTGGATGATTGAATTAAAACCGGAAAATATTTGTCAAATTTCCTTACATATCTAAGAAAATGGAAACCTGCCTGTGTGTTTTTTATGTTATTTTTAAAATAACTCACGTCGGAGATAACACCAATTAAATTATCTCGATACTTGTCAAACAAGTCGATTGCTTCTTCATAGGTTTTTGCTAATAAAATTTTAGGCCTTCCTCTTTTAGACATAATCTTCCTGTGTTCATTTAAACCTTCTTGAATAAATGATTGTGTTTGTTTAAAAAGAATTCTATAAATTAATGGAAGATATCGCGTGTAAAACCGAATTGAATTTTCAACTAATAAAATTGCTTTTACTCCGATTTCATTGATGTCCTTTTCAGCATTCATACTGTCTTCAACCAGTTTTATAATTGCTATAAAGATATTTGTATTGCCATTCCAATGGAATACATAATCGATATTATGTCGTTCTTTTTTATCTAATAGCTTGTGTAATTCATAGGGATAGTGACTCAGAGCCACGGTTGGAATAATTGGAAATACTTCCTTAATACTATTAGACAATTCATAAAATTGTTCACTTACATCTAACCAAATAATAACGAGTTCAACCTGATTTGATTCTAAAACTTTTAAGGTGTTTTCTAAAGAGTTAGCGTGCAATATATTTGGAGGATATCGTAGATTTAAAGAAGCATATTCTATAAAAATTTGTTCATCAATTCGGCCATCTTCTTCTAAGAGGTAAAAATCGTAATTAGAGCAAATTATCAATACATTATGAATTCTGTTTTGCATCAATTGCTTAAAGGAAACCTCCTTAAATTCGTAAGACTGTAAATCTGGTAAGTGCTTTTCTGACATAGTTAAGTATTCATTTGAGGATGAAATTTAGTAGAATTTATAGTAACAAAACTAATTGTCACTTTTCACTTGAATAAATTTTAAAATGATCAAAAGTAGGAACATAGAGAAACCGATAAAACAAGTAGGGATACCAATTTCTGATATTGGACATTGAATTTTGTGTAATAAATCTCCTAAAGAAGCAAATGTAGTTAGTGTTAAGGCAAAGCCTGCTAAAATGATAAATAAAATAGTTGCTTTTTTAAAAATTTGAAATGTCAAAAGAAGGAGTAAGTAAACAAAGCCAATATAACATGCAGGAATTATTGAAAATTTTGGACATATATTTCCGAGTGTAAACTCTTGGTAAGTCAAATTTCCCAATACTAATATTCCAAATAGTATAATTGTTAAAATGGCAATATCCAGACTATTTTTCCTCAAGAATTAAGTTTTGCATAAAATTACAATTATTTTTTGAGTAGGGAGTTGTTTTGTGTATATACATAGGATTACAATTAGTAGTGTCCGGTTAATAATCAACAACATTCATTTAAAACAATAAAATAAGGCTATTGTTGATAATTTTATATTTGACAACATGCTATGCATTAATTGTAATAATTTTTATTAATAATGTTAAACCTAGTACAACATTCTTTGTAAAGTTCTGATTATAAAGCTTTCAAAAACATGTCTAATATCTTTTATCGGACAACAGGGAACAGTCTCAAAACCTGTGGACTTTGATTAAAAAGCAAGTATTTTTGTCA
>JAOZTK010000058.1 GCA_029942185.1 Flavobacteriaceae bacterium | reverse complement strand
TCAAATTATCTCAGCAGTTTAAACAAAGATTAGAAAAGAATTCAATGATATTATTATCTTAATTCTACCATATAACATAAATTGATTTACTATCATTCTAAATCTCTGTCGTCCGAATAAAAGATATTAGACTGCTCTGCTACTAAATAATTTTGTGCGGTCTTTGCGTAAAAAATTTGCGGACTTTGCGTGAAACGACAATTTTTATCTTAAATCAAACTCAATCCATCGATTTTCGATGTACATAGAGAGGAACTGAATTCCTAATTTGTTTCGTGTATAATAATTTCGGATGTAACCGACATTACTTTTTTATAAACGGCACTGACACCACAGTAGCGATCTTCTGAAAGTGAAACTGCTTTTTCAAGTTTTTTCATCGGTAAATCTTTTCCCCAAAATTCATAAGTAACATGCATTTTATAATATTGTTTGGGATGTTCTTCAGTTAATTCACCACTTACTTTTACATCAAATTTGTCGGGTTCTACACGCATTTTCTTAAGGATGGAAATTACATCCATAGCTGTACATCCGGCCAATGAAAATAACATAAAGGGTTTTGGGCTGGGGCCCCTATCTTTCCCACCGACTTTTGCATCTGCGTCAATGATGATTTTATGCCCTTTCATTTCACCTTCAAAAGCCATAGCATCCAACCAACTAAGTTTAATTTCGTTTTTTGACATTTTAATTTTAATTAAATTTGACCGCAAAAATAAACAAATATTCTTGGCTTCTTGCCGGATACTTTTTTCTTTTGTATTATTTGTTACAAATTAGACTTTAAACAAGATAAATTTTAATGGAAATTCTTTTATATTTGTCGCCATTCATATTGTGAATTCCATTTGTTACAACGATAAAACGAAACGTATAAAACAAGTATAACAAAACAAAATATACAGGGAAATGATTAATAAAGAATTAGATCAAATCCCTTTTAATAAATTAAAACAGAATAAGATGAAACAATTTTTATTATGGTTATTAGCTATTATCCTTATGTTTGCGTCAGTTATTTACCAAAGAGCAACGGGACCCACGCAACCTTTTACAGGGAAATTGAGTCTAGACGAAACAAAGTATAAGTATAAATTATTACGTACACATGAAACGACGGAAGGAGCAAAAATAGAACTTCCAGATATAGGTGTTTCTGATTTTAGTGCTTCCCTACATTACAAACGCTATCAAACAACTGATTCGTTGACCGTAGTTCCCTTTATATTAGAAGATGAACGTTTTAAAGCACAATTACCGGTACAGCCTTCAGCAGGAAAAATGGAATATTTTATTGAAGGAAGCATGGCCGGGAAAGCATTTCGAATTCCTGAACTACAAGAAGATACTATTGTATTGCGTTACAAAGATCCTGTCCCCGGAAGTATTTTATGGCCGCATGTTTTCTTGATGTTTTTTGCGGTTTTATTTGGAATGCGCGCAGGACTCAGTGCTTTATTTGATCCGGAAAACATGCGTAGATGGGCTGTTGTTTCACTGGTAGGAATGACAATAGGCGGTATGATGCTCGGACCTTTGGTTCAAAAATATGCTTTTGGTGAGTATTGGACAGGCTTCCCCTTTGGAGGAGATTTTACAGACAACAAAATGCTGATCATGTGGTTGGCTTGGGTAATAACATTGGTGCTTATCGGTTTAAAACCCAAGAAAAACGAGAAGACAAGTCGAATTATTGTATTGTTTGCCGCTGTAGTGATGACTGCTGTGTATCTGATTCCGCACAGTATGGGTGGCTCTACATTAGATTATGAAAAAATAGATCAAGGTGTTGACCCAAGCCAAGCTATTAAAACAGGAGCTGAATAATTTAGTAGATTAAATTAATACTTAACTTTTAGGTACTAAAAACACCTAAAATCGTTATTTATTAATAACAATAGAATTTTTATGAAGTACAAAGTTTTAGTTTTTTTCCTGTTGATAAGCTTTATTTCGTATGCTCAATATACTGAAGTAATCAATTCAAAACGCCCCGGATTTTCTGAAAGTCCTTTTAGTGTTGGAACGGGAGTGTATCAAGTGGAAGGTGGATTTTTCTATCAAAAAAATAACAATCCTGAAATTTTTACTACCCAAAAATCTCGTGGAATTGATCTTTTTCTACGAACCGGTTTATTCTGGGAAAAATTTGAATTGAGTGCAAATTTTAAATATCAGAAAGATGATATTTTAAGAAATTTTGTAACAGGAGAAACAGCTCCAATCAGTGGTATCAGCCAATTTACAGTCGGAGCGAAGTACCTGATATACATGCCGAAATACAAAGACCCTAGCAAAGAAATTAGAAGTTGGAGAAAAAAAATTGCTTTTGATTGGAAACGCCTGATTCCCTCAGTAGGTTTGTATGCAGGCTTTAATACAAACGCCCTGGGAAAAGACTATCAAATAAGCAGTTTTAGTCCAAAAGCAGTATTGCTATTGCAAAATGATTTTACGCGCGATTTGATTTTAGTAACAAATATTGTAGGGGATTATCTGACAATAGATGACAATCGGACCTTTGGTTATATTACGACTTTAACGTATTCAATCACCCCAAGGTTTTCGGTCTTTGGAGAACATCAGGGTATGTTTACACACTATACAAAGAAATATGAATTAGGGGGCGGACTGGCTTATTTGTTTAGTAAAGATTTGCAATTAGGTTTAAATGTGCGAACGGATCATCAGATGGATTACCTGAATATATATGGAGCTTTGGGTTTGTCGTATCGTATCGATAAACACAAAGACAAAATTATCAGAGAGCAATCCAACCGAAAGGGTAGTGGTAGCATTCACTATAAAAAAGAGAGCTTCTTTAAACGTTTATTTAGCAAAAAGTTGAGAAGAGGAAAAAAACCAAGTAAACGCAAATCTAAAAAACGCAGAAAAAGGAATTCGAAGAGGTAAGGATTTAATCGCAGGGTTTAACTTGCCTGCCGTAGGTTCCCCGACACTCTGCGTCGAAATTAATAATTGAATTCAATTTAATACACCGATGGCGCTGCCTCGGGCTAGTTTATTTAAAGCGCGTAAGTATGCAACTTTTTTATAATTCTTCCCTACATAAAAACAGTATCGAATTAAATTTTGATACGATAGAAAGCAGGCATATCGTCAAGGTTCTCAGGAAAAAAGAAGGAGATATTGTATACATTACCAATGGAAAAAATTTGCTGTTTAAAGGTGCAATTAACAGCGCGAGCGAAAAAAAATGTCAAGTGCAAATTGTGGAAGTTATTCCACAAAAACAGACTCGAAATTATAAAGTTTCCATTGCCATTGCACCTACTAAAAATAATGCGCGTTTTGAATGGTTTTTAGAAAAAGCAACTGAAATAGGCGTGGATGAGATTTATCCCATTATTTGTAAACATTCCGAACGTAGAGTTTTAAAGCTCGAACGTATGCAAAAAATCATCCAAACAGCGATGAAGCAATCCTTGCAATACAAGCTTCCAACCCTTAATAATTTGATTTCCTTTAAAGATTTGATTTCGAAAAATACAGGTGATCAGAAATTGATAGCTCTTTGTGAATTTGATAAAAATGATTTGACCCGTAACAGGTTGTTTTCTCAAATAAAAACAGGAACGGATGTGTTAATTCTTATCGGTCCCGAAGGTGGTTTTTCTGTTGATGAAATTAAATTGGCATTGCAGAACAATTTTATTCCTGTATCTTTGGGAGCAACCCGACTTCGTACCGAAACGGCAGGAATTGCGGCAGTTCATACCATTAGTTTAAAAAATGAGTAAATTTAGATGAGTTCTTGCACAGAGAAATACAAAGTAAACACGGCCTTACACAAAGTAGTTTTGGTGTTTATGCTTGGTGTCTTCAGTATTTTTCAAGTATTTCCACAACAAGTAGCAACTTTAGAATATAGAGGAGGTGGTGATTGGTATGCCAACCCGACTGCTGTTCCGAATCTGATTCACTTTTGTAATGAGCATATTTCAACAAAAATTGATCCTAAACCCAGTGTTGTAAAACCTGGATCTGTGGATATTTTTAATTATCCGATTCTTTTTATCACAGGTCATGGAAATATTCTTTTTGATGAAGATGAGGTTTCTAATTTACGTAATTACCTGACATCCGGGGGCTTTATACATATCTCGGACAACTATGGTTTGGATAAATTTATACGCAAAGAGTTTAAAAAAATACTTCCGGAACTGGAATTCCTTGAAGTTCCATTTAAGCATCCAATCTATCATCAAAAGTTTAGCTTTGAAAAAGGGGTTCCCAAAATACATGAACACGATGGAAAATCACCTCAAGGATTTGGATTGTTTTACCAAGGACAATTGGTATGTTTTTATGATTATGAAAGCGATTTAAGTGATGGTTGGGAATCACAAGTTGTTCATAATAACCCACCGGAAGTTAGATTAAAAGCATTACAAATGGGAGCCAACATTATTCAATTTGCTTTTACAAATTAATACAACTTATTTTAGATAAAAGATTAGATTAGTACATTTGATATAGTAAACAGTGAATGAACTCGACCAAATAAAAATAAACTTTAATCACGATGAGTTGTTTCTACTCAATGTGGTCTTAGCCGTTATTATGTTTGGGGTAGCTCTCGATATAAGAACAACGGATTTTAAAAGACTTTTAACACAACCAAAAATTGTTGGAGTTGGAATATTATCACAGTTTGTATTGATGCCGGCCTTGACTTTTTTAATAGTTATAATTGTCAAACCCGCTCCTAGTATTGCTTTAGGATTGATTTTAATAGGTGCCTGTCCCGGAGGAAATGTATCTAATTATATGAGTAAATTGGCAAAAGCAAACCCGGCGCTATCCGTGAGTTTAACTGCTTTTGCAACCATGCTTTCTGTTTTTATGACTCCTTTTAATTTTGAATTGTACGCGAGTTTGTACGAACCGACGAATCAATTATTGGAAAAGGTGCATTTAGATCCTTTTGCACTGTTTAAATTAGTAAGTATGATACTGGGTATCCCACTGATATTGGGAATGTTGGTACGGCATTATGCTTCCAATTGGGCAGAAAAAATCGGACGTTTTTTAAAGCCGATGTCTTTCTCGTTTTTTGTGCTATTGCTAATCTTAGCTTTCCATAATAACTGGGATATATTTACAAAGCATGTACATCATGTATTGTTCTTGGTCATCGCTCATAATATTTTGGCATACATCTTAGGATTTCAAACTGCCAATCTTTTTAAACTTAAATTTCACGATAAAAAAACATTGGCCATCGAAACAGGAATTCAAAACTCCGGATTGGGACTCTTGCTAATTTTTGGTTTTTTTGAAGGTTTGGGTGGCATGACCTTATTAGCTGCTTTTTGGGGTGTATGGGATATTTTCTCCGGTCTAGTACTCGCTTTTTATTGGGGACGAAAAGCCTAGTTATATTTAAAACACTTAACTCTATAAAAGATAGTATCTTTGTGTGCATTTCTAAGTAGGGAGATGCGATTTTATAATTGATATTTTAATTAATTCTGTATAATTATGAGAGATTTAGAAGTGTTGATGAATCCGAATAAATTGGTGAAATACCTGCAAAAACCTGCTAGTGAATTTACCAAACACGATATTATTAAATACATCGATAATCACGATATCGAAATATTGAATTTTCGATATGTAGGGGAAGATGGAAAACTAAAAATTTTAAATTTTGTCGTAACGAGTAAGGATTATTTGGAATCAATTCTATCTACAGGCGAACGAGTAGATGGCTCTAGTTTGTTCTCCTATATTCATGCGGATCATAGTGATTTGTACGTAATTCCAAGATTCCGTACTGCTTTTGTAAATCCGTTTGCCGAACATCCTACATTAGAAATATTGTGTTCTTTTTATACAAAAGACGGTCGACCTTTAGAGAGTGCCCCGGAATATATTTTAAAAAAAGCTGCTAAAAAATTCACCGAAGATACCGGTTATGTCTTTAAAGCAATGGGCGAGTTAGAATACTATGTCAAGAGTGAAAAAGATGATTTGTATCCTTCAAAAGATCAAAAAGGATACCACGCATCCGCTCCATTTACCAATAGTGAAAACTTACGAATAGAAGCCTTACAACTAATTGCTCAAAGTGGAGGAAAGGTAAAATATGGACATTCGGAAGTAGGTAGTTTTACCACAAAAAAATATAAATATGAGCAACACGAAATAGAGTTTAATCCGGTTGAAGCAGAAGAAGCCGTGGAACAATTGATTATTGCTAAGTGGATCTTGAGAATGCTTGGTCAAAAACATGGAGTTACGATTAGTTTTGCCCCAAAAATCACTGTTGGAAAGGCAGGAAGTGGCTTGCATATACATATGTTGCTTGAAAAAGACGGGGAGAACATGATGGCTGATCGAGTCGGTCTAACAGATATTGCTAAAAAATTTATAGCAGGAGTTTTAGAAAAAGCACAATCTTTGACCGCTTTTGGAAATACTATTCCAATTTCTTATTTACGATTGGTACCCCATCAGGAAGCACCTACTAAAGTGTGTTGGGGTGATAGTAATCGTTCGGTTTTGGTACGAGTTCCTCTCGGTTGGATTGCAGAAACAAACATGATTAAAGATGCCAATCCGCAAGAGCTTGGCAAGATACCTTATATTCCCGGTAAACAAACTGTAGAATTTAGAGCTCCGGATGGTTCGGCAGATTTATATCATTTGATGGCAGGATTAATTTTGGCCGGTAAAGAAGGAATACTCGCAAAAGATGCACTAAAAAGAGCACAAGATTTGTATGTAAATGTCAATATTTTTGATGAAGAACACATAGCTATCAACAAAAAACTCAAAGCCTTACCGATTTCCTGTGATGTTTCGGCAGATTTTCTGAAAAAAGAGAGTGATTTCTATCAAAAAGAGGGTGTTTTTCCAAAAGGAACTATTGATGCGTTTGTAAAAAAACTCAAAGCATATAAAGATAAAAATCTAAGCGAGCGTTTATATAATAAAAAGGAAGAAACGAAAAAATTAGTCGATACGTATTTACACTGTATGTAAGTTTTTTAAAAGAATATTTTTGCAAACGCTACCGCAGGCTTTCATCCTGTGGTTTGGAGAAATAAAATTATTTTTCACCAAAAACATGTTTTGCATAGTGAATGCCTTCTCGGTCTAATATTTCTTTATAAGCTATTAGTCGTTTTAAAAAATCAGCATAATCTCTTTTTTCAACAGGAGACCACAAAACTTCAGATAGTGCGATCATTCTAGGAAAAATCATATAATCGACATGGTCGGGAGTTAAAATATATTCTGTCCAAACATTGGCTTGGGCACCCAAAATATATTTAGCTTCTTCTTTGTTTAACTCTTTGGGTACCGGTTCAAAGGAATAGACCTTTTCAACATCTGTAAATCCACCTATCGCAAGAGGTTCACGATCTCGATCTTTACTTTGATAATGATCAAAATAACAATGTGTACTCGGCGACATGACTACATAATGATGCGCTTTCGATGCGGCAATACCTCCTTTAGTTCCTCTCCACGACATAACAGTTGCATTAGGAGCCAATCCACCTTCCAAAATTTCATCCCATCCTATGATTGATCTTCCTTTGGAATTCACAAATTTTTCTATTCTCTTAATAAAATAACTCTGTAATTCATGTTCATTTTTTAGTCCTAATTCTTTGATTTTACGTTGAATTTTTTTAGAGGATTTCCATTGATTCTTAATAGCTTCATCTCCTCCAATATGGATATACTTACTTGGAAATAGCGCCATTACTTCTTCTAATACTGTTTCTAAGAACTCAAAAGTAGTGTCGTCAACATTATAAATATAGGGAGAAATACCCCAAGTATTCCACACTTCGACTTGTTCTTCCGTACAACCCAATTCGGGATAAGACGCAATAGCTGCTTGTGCATGACCGGGCATTTCAATTTCAGGAACTATATTTATAAATCGATCTTTTGCATAGGCTACAATCTCTTTGATTTCCTTTTGTGTGTAGAAACCACCGTGTTTTTTCCCATCATACTTTTTGGTTTTATCTGTTAGAGCGTGTCCAATAAGGCTTTCTTTTCTCCAAGCACCAATTTCTGTAAGTTTTGGATACGCTTTTATTTCAATACGCCAACCCTGATCTTCTGTCAAATGCCAATGAAATGAATTCATTTTTAAAGAAGCCAAATAATCTATGTATTTTTTAATGTATTCTTTTGGCATAAAATGCCGACAAACATCCAAATGCATTCCCCGCCATTTGAATCTTGGTTCATCTTTAATTTCAAGGTAATGAAAGGCTAAATCTTTTGAATAATCAGTAGGTAAGAGTTGCTTTATGGTTTGGTAGGCATAAAACAAACCGGTAGGGTTGGAGGCCGTTGCATGAAAACCATCTTTTGTAACAGATAAATGATAAGCCTCTTTAGTTAAATCCAATTTTGGATTGAGTTCAAGATAAATACTGTTGTTTAGTTTGATGTTTTTATCAAAAGTTAGAAATTCTGGGGTTAGATGATAATTCGTTAGCTCTCTTTCCAAAAAACCGGCAATACGTTCAACATCTTTATCAGCCGTATAAACAATCTTAGTTCTTTGGTCAATTTCAAAATGACCTTCCTTTTGTGTTAATAGTTTTGGAATTGGGATAATATTTACAGTATTGATGCTCAGTTCTTTTTTGCAAGATAAAAATGATAGTAATAATATAAAGAAACCTAAATATAAGAATGTGTTTTTCATTTGATATATGTGTTAGTAAATTTGCCTAAAAATAGCAATTTAATGTGAGTTTTTTGATAATAATACATCATTTATAAAGGGCGAAAGTTAAAAAACTGAAAGTAAGGAGTAGAAAAGTATCAATTAGAAGATGACTAAAAAATAGCCGTTTCCAAATATTAGAAACGACTATTTGTAGTGTCTTTTATTTATATACATAATTCAATTCTATTGAGTTATGTGCAAATAAATTCTAGTGTGATAAACACACACGATTACTTTTTAAACAATTTGCCTACTCTGTGTATTGTATAGGGAACCATTTCTTTTGCAATGGTATAAGCGACAAAAAACTTGCGAGTTGCCTTGTTAGAGAGCAATAAGCTTTTTACTATTTTACCACTTGTACTTTTATGCCCTAGTGATAAGGAATCAGAAACGATGTCTTTTACAGATTCTCCTCCAAATAATGAAGAGGAAATTTTTACAACAGGATTCTGTTTAAATGAATGCTCTATCATTTTGTTATCCTTCTTTATTTGTTCTCGAGCAAATTGTAAATCTTCAAAAGATTTAATATGATATTCGTTTTTAACCATAAACTTATACTGTTATTTATTAGTTAATTCTTCTTGTGCATGTATGGAAATTTTCACAACATAGTCTCTAACCTTTTTCCCAAGTTTTTTTTGTGCAAACAAGAGATAAAAAATAAAAATCAACAGATAGATGCCACCTATGATAGCAAATCCTATTGCAGTACTATCGAAATGATGACCAATTTCAAAAGCTAAAGCCATGCTGAGCATCAACATTATAATTAATGCCAATATCAAGACCAACAAAAAATTAATCAGTTGAGATGCTAATTTAGCCGAGATGCTAATAAGCTCAAATTTAACCAATTGAATTTTATTTTCAATATATGTTTTTAATAATTCTACCATGATTATTGTTTACTAAAATTTAGGCTTTTTTAACGTCTGCTTCCATTTTTTTAGCATCTGTTTCCAATGCATGATATTTGGCTTTAATATCATTTTCTAAATCTTTTACTTTAGAAACAATATGATTGTATTCCTTCTTAATATCTCCTTTTACATCGTAGAACTTGTTTTTAACACTGCCTAAAGCTTCTTCCTCTAAGTCCTTGATTCGTGTTGAGATATCATCAAATTTAGAACCAATTTCTGATTTTAAATCAGTGGCCTTCCCTACAATTTTACTTCTAGTTTCCTCTCCGGAAGCGGGAGCTGCTAAAATACCTGCTACGGCACCTGCTACAGCACCGATAATTAATCCTGCAAAAAAATTTGTTTCGTTTGACATATTTGAATAATTTTTAAAGTTTGTATAAAATATAGAACAAAGATAAGGAATATATTTTAAGTTAGAAGAAAAAAATCCGAATCAAAAGTATATTAAATAAATACATAGATTTTTTCTGGGAGTAAGTTTATAGTTAAAACACATTCAATTAATCTTAATGTTGAATGTTATAACTTTTATATCAGGGTTTGTTTTATTGTCCTTTTTCCAAGGTCGAATATACCATAAATGGATTGTAGCATTTCCTTTTCCCAAGGCTTTAAATTCAAAATAATCCAATCCGGGAAAGTCCAATTGTTCATCTCCTAATTCTTTGTATTCTTCCTTGATAAATGTTAAAAGACTAGGGTCACTTACTTTCTTGATTTTCCATACATAACCGGTACCTGGATGGGTAGCTAATTCAATTCCGAATACTTGTCCTTTGTCAATGTAAATATCTTCAGTTTTTTCATTAAAAACGCGAATATTTTTTTGTGAATTACAGGACAAGGGTATCAAAATTATAAAGAGATAAAACAATACAATATTTAATGGATAAGATACAATCATAATGATATAGACAATATTTTCAAAAGTATCGTGTCAAGATGCTTTTGAAAGTTTTAATATTTCAAGTAAAACAGTCCGGATAACAGTTTTAATTATTACGAGATGTTATCCGGACATTTTATTATTTTTTAATCAGTACTTTTTTAGGTTTACTTATTACTCTCCTTGGTCGTTTTATGTTTAATCTCTTTTGTCGGGTCCATTTGCTACCACCAAAACCGGATCCACTTATTTTTACCATGCTTGACGCTGAGGTGACTTTGAGTTTTAAGATTCCTTTACCACCCATATTGCATTTGGGAACGTCTGCCCATTTTAGTGTGAGCGTATTTCCAAATCGAGTGCCTATGGCAACATTGGCAAAACTGGGTCTCCCACTGGTAAAAGATGCTTCTCCAAACCAAAAAACTTTATTTCCTACTTGATTGACATAATAGATTCCGTTATCATTGCCTTTCCAAATACCATCGAGATTGTCAATTGTTGTTGCTGCAAATCCTGCGGGCCTTTTAGGATAGGTGTTTGAAGGTAACGATGTTGAAGTCCAGGTATTACAGCCGAAACCTCCGGTTTGGTTAGTTCTTGTTAATTTTTTTCCACTAGTACTCACTCGAAACCTTAAAGTTCCGTTGTTTTTTGCACCTCCTTTTGGAACATCAGCCCATTTTCCAACAACATTGTTACCGGAGCGAGTGCCTGAAAATACATTCGCAAATCCACCATTCGAGGTTTCCCCAAACCAATAAACTTTTGATCCTATTTCCCGGACATAGTATAATGCATTATCCGAACCTTTAAAAACCCTATTTATAGAAGAATAACTCTTTTTTGCAGTGACTACAATAGCGCGACGACCTATATTGAAATTTCCGTATTTTACCCAACAAAAACCATCAAGTCCCCAATCGGTACCCCATGAATTTTTTACTAAAAAGGCTTGTTTACTATCATCCCAGCCGACAATAAGAATTGCATGATTGGAGGAGGGATTGTTATAATTACTGGGATATCCATTTAAAATACCTTCTGAATAGCCGCTCCAACCCGATGCGACCAAACTTGACTTCACCGCTCCATATTGCATGATGGCATTTTTAATCAATGCAGGTTCGGCAATTTTTGAAATGTCACCATCAGGACGCAAGACCGTCCAAGAATTAGCATAGTAGTTTGTCCCGGCTGCTCCAGTTGGACAAGATCCTTTAGAAGCCACATAGGGCATAGCACTTCTCTTTCTTAAGTTTTTATTATTATCCACCATCCATCTAAAAACTTTATAAGAAAGCCCACCGGTACAACTACCTCCTCCAGAACAATTTAACGCATATTGTTCGGAGGCTTGAGCCAAAGTATTATTCCGCTTTAGATAGTTACTCTCGTACATGGCAACAGCAGCAAATACCCAACAGCTTCCACATCCATCCTGATCTACTACCGGAGAAACCCAACCATTATTACGAGCATCATAAGCACTTGGTAAACCATCTGTATCTGCCAAAACTCTAAACTCTTCAAATGACTGTGCCAACATTTTTGTTTTAATTGCATTGACTTCTCGTCTGGACATCTTAATCTCACCAAATAATTGAGAAGCCGGGCGATCAAAAACTGCCGTATAACCTACCTTATAAGATAGATTTTTCTGGCTTATTGTGCTTCTTATTTCATTCAATTGACGTTTGACAGCAAGTGGAGCATTTAGTTCTCTCGCATTGTAGAAGTTGCGTAATTGTGTAGAGGTCCTTTTTTGTAAAACTATTTTTTGAGCCTGTACAGAAAGACCGAGACCAAAGAATAATACAAAAAATAAAATAGCTCCCTTAAGATAGGAAGCTTTGATAAAATAATTTGTTTTCATAATAAAAGGTTTAGTTTTTAATTAAAGAGGTTCAAAGTTCAGAGTTTCATTTAGATACTGCAATGATGAAAATCAGTGAGTTTCATGATTTTGGTCAATAGAAATTGAAATAATAAGAATAAAATTCGACCCTTCCTATCACGACAAAGGCGTGATGGGTTGCTTCCTTTAATTGGGTTCAGTCCCGGTAATCATCGGGATACCCTGAGGTTTAGCACCTTTTATTTGTGAAAAAACCTAAACCAATCCAGTAAAGCCTAAAAAAGCTAAAGACAAGAGACCTGCTACTAATAAATTAATTGGCACACCTTTCATCCCTTTCGGTATATTTGCTAATTCTAAATGCTCTCGTAAACTAGCAAAAAGAATCAGGGCCAAAGCAAAACCTATAGCATGAGAAATAGCAAAAAAACTCGCTTTTAATAAACTGGTATTCTCTAGTCCCAATGCTAAAATGGCAACACCTA
>JAOZTK010000057.1 GCA_029942185.1 Flavobacteriaceae bacterium | reverse complement strand
TTCGACGCAAAGCGTTGGTAAACCTGCCGATTATTATCAGGATAGGCTATATCACCCTGTGATTAAAACAACTTGTTATTAAAGCCTCTTAGCTTTATTTCGGTCAGCACCTTTTTTGTGTAAAATGGAAAATCAGCATTTTGAATCCAGTTAAAGTAACCCGGATTTTCATTTAAAACGTCCGATACTTTTCTGCCTTTGTATTTTCCGAATGAGAAAATCTCCTCATTTTGATCATTAAATAAAATAAAACCGGCAAAGTCAGCTCTTTTACGTTGTATTGAAAACTCACTCAGTTTTTTTGTGTCATTTTCTAATTCGTCGTATTTATCTAATTGAGCTTTTAAAATTTCATAGGTCGCAAGGGTATCGGCTTCAGCAGAATGTGCATTTTCTAGTTCTTTACCACAATAAAATTTATATCCGGCACTTAAATTACGTTGTTCCATTTTATGAAAAATGGTCTGTACATCAATTGCCAGTCGATTTTTCATGTCAAAATCTATACCCGAGCGCAGCATCTCTTCTGCTAAAAGCGGTATATCAAATCTATTGGAATTAAATCCTGCCAAGTCACAGCCTTTAATCAAATCGCTTACCTTTTGTGCTATTTCTTTAAATGTTGGTTCATTCACGACATCTTCATTGGTAATTCCATGAATATCCGAAACTTCTTTGGGAATCGAAATAGTCGGATTTACACGTTGTGTATAGATTTCTTCTTTTCCGTTTGGGTTTACTTTTAAAATTGATATTTCGACTATTTTATCAGTAGCAATATTAATTCCTGTCGTTTCAAGGTCAAAAAACACGAGGGGTTTTGTAAGTTTTAATTTCATTGATTTTAAAATTTATCGTTAAGATCTAAAGGTGTTCGCTGTTTTTTTTTCAAAATACAAAATAGTGTCTCTTTATTCTTTAGACAATCGTTCTTTTTCTATTTTTTCTGTCAATCGTTTTGAAATTATCGGCTGTATTATCGTTTGTTTTTTATTTGTTTTTAAAAATGGATAAAGCTCCAAGTCCATTTTCATTTTATCATCGGGATTGGGGTACCTATTTGTTCCCAACAAAGAAATTTTTCCTGCATCAAATAAATCCTGTTCTTTTTGGGCAACTTCCCTAATTTTTCTCTGAATAAGTCCCGTTTTTAAATTCGCTAAAAAACCTCCTGATTTTTCAAGTTCTTTAAAGAGGTTTAAACTTTTTTTCGCAAGCTCCAAACTTAGTGTTTCTATATAATAACTTCCTTTTACAAAACTTTGTGCATCTTCAAAACTATTCTCCTCCCGTAATACCAACAATTGGTTGCGAGCTATACGATTGCTAAAACTATTTGATTTTTTAAAAAGGTAATCATAAGCACGAGTCGTAATTACATCTGCACCTCCTAAAACAGCACTCATATATTCTGTCGACGTTCGCAACATATTGACATTATAATCGTATAAAGTCTTGTTACGACTACTTGGTTTTGCAATAATTTTAACTGGAATCTCTTTTGCGTATTCGGCTGTTAATTGTCGCCACAAATAGCGAAATGCACGAAGTTTTGCAATTTCAAAAAAGTAATTACCGGCAATTGCAAATTCAAATTGTATTTCACTTTTTATCGTATCTCCAAATACATTTAAGTATTCATTAGCATGACTGAGTGCGTACGCAATTTGTTGTACAATAGTTGCTCCTGCATTTTGATAAATTGAAGCATCAACCTCTAAAATTGACTTGTTGGGATGCTTTTTAACAAGATTATTTAAAGTCTTAAAATCATCCCTTTCATCTACAAACCAATTGCCGGTTTGTGCCAGATGACCTATAATATCCTGTTGGATTATTAACGGCTCAGCATCTGAATAATCTAAAATATCGGAAAGAAATTTTGTGGAAAGAAATTGTAATTTGAAGTAAAAATTCGGTTTGTTTTTTAAGGTCTTAAACCCTTGTAAAAGCACATCGATATCAAAACTTTTATGGCTTATAAATTGAATAGCGTCTACTCCTTTTGACAACATATCCAATGCTATTTCATTTGCTACGGCCGGATCATCGACAAAAATAGTTTGACAAATTTGATAGTCCTTTTTTAAAATTGGAATATCCAAATATTCATTATCCTCAGTATGATAAAACGGTTTTACAGCAATCCCTTCTATGGATTGCCAAACCAATGTGTTCGTGTAATCTACCCCTTTGAGTTCCATTTGAATTTGTTGTTTCCACTCTTTTGAAGAAACAGGATTAAATTCGCTAAATAAACTTTTGGTTTGGGACATTTCTTTATGCTTTTTGAGTATAGGGATAAAATTTTCAGGACTGTGAATTACTCTATGCTGTCATATTCAATAATATATATGGTTTCATTTTCCTTCTTCATCTGGTAGGTTTCACGGGCATAACGTTCTAATTTTTCAGGGTCTTTATGATCGTTAATAATCTTTTGATCCTTGACAATCTCTTCTTTATAAAAATCTATCGAGGATTCTAACTTATCGATATCTTTATTTAATTCATTGTGAATCCGAACGGAATTATCATCAAAAAAATACATCCACACCAAAAATCCAATAAGGATAAGCACGTATCTGTTTAGGAAATATTTTTTGAATTTTTTTAACATTATAACTATTTAGCACAAGGAAAACTAATACAAAATTACAATTTATTGCTAATCACCGTACGAACAATATCGATAGCTACGGTATTATATCTATCGTTTGGAATAATAATGTCAGCATAGACTTTTCCGGGTTCAATAAACTGTTGGTGCATGGGTTTTAAAGTTTTCTGATAGCGGTCTAAAATTTCAGAAACATCTCTACCTCGTTCGGCAACGTCACGTCTTATTCTACGAATTAATCGTTCGTCAGAATCCGCATGAACATAGATTTTAATATCGAATAAATCACGCAATTTTTTATCTGTAAAAACCAAAATCCCTTCCACAATCAGCACTTTTCTAGGATGGGTTATTACGGTGTCTTTTGTTCGATTGTGTGTTACAAATGAATAGACAGGCTGTTCAATAATTTCACCTTTCCTCAACGCCTTTAAATGCTTAACCAACAAGTCAAAATCTATAGATTTTGGATGATCAAAATTTATTTTTGAACGTTCATCGTAATCCATATTATCATTTTTCCGATAATACGAATCCTGAGAAATAACACCTACTTCATCAGCAGGCAATTCATTTAAAATTTGATTTACCACAGTGGTTTTACCACTTCCGGTACCTCCGGCAATTCCTAGTATTAGCATATTTTCGGTTATCAGTTATCTGTTGTCCGTTAACAGTTAAGCGTTTACTCCTTTCCATCTACATAGTCTTGTAAATATTTATAACGAGCTGTTAACTGACCATTTTGGGTCATTCTAGCACGCTGCAAGATACCATTTTTATCCTTGTCAAAAAAAGCAGGAATCACATGTTCTAAGAACATTTCACCAAAACCATCACTGGCGTCTTTTGGTAATTCAGCAGGCAGATTATCTACGGCCATCACCGCTATAATATTCGGTTTTTTGTAATCTGCTTCTACACCTTTAACGGGATCGTAACCATAAATTGGATCCGCAATGGTAGATGCTCTCAAAGTGGAACTAATTGGACGACCTATATCACAACTGATATCTGCTACAACACGTATTTTAAATTCAGGTTTTTTAGTGTCAGCAAGTGTATAAAAATCCGGTGCGGCATCGTTGTGATAATGACCCGCTATAAACATATCAGCAACACGTGTGAAACGTTTAAAATTACTATCGTATTCTTCAGGATGGTCAAAAAAATCAAACATGTCTTTTTGCACACCATCTTTTCGACGATTGTAATCTAGCACATCTATTTGCACATAAACGGGTTCATCATAAACTTTAGTTAAAAAGCTTTCTACACTCACTTGCCTTATATACATCGCATCCAAAATTTCTTTGGATCCATTGCCTACACGACCGGTTCCGGTGAGCACTATTTTGATTGCCGGTAAATCAATTTTGTGTAACTCATTGACCAAAGCCACTTTATCTTTAACGCGTTCTAATTTTGGCAAATTAAATAAATCATATTTCAAACCATAGGTTCGAATCCCATTATAAGCTCCAACTACACCGGCATAATAACCAAACCCTATTAATCTGAGATTGTTTTTGGAAGTAATAACTTCGTGGTCATACAATTCAATATTTTTATCTAAAACAGCTCGTAATAATTTTCTGTTATAGGGTTGTTTCTTTATAGTGTGTGAAAAGAAAAAATACTTTTTGCCAGGGATAAGTGCCTCAATCGGAACCTCTTTTACTCCCAAAATAACATCACAATCGGTTAGATCGGTCGTCACTTTAAAACCCGCATCTTTATATGCTGCATCATCGATAATCCGAATATCAGAACTTTCGACAAGAATCTCTAACTCCGAATATAATTTAATTGCTTCACGACATATTTCCGGTGATAAAACGACGCGTCTATCAGGTGGTGTTTTTCGCTCTTTTGTTAAGGCTATCTTCATTTTCTTACGGTTTTAAAATATTTAATTAATAATTCACTTATATTCATATACATCGCATCATACAATTCAGGAATGTTTTTTCTTCCTATAAATTTAGCAATTGAAATTCCTTCTATTTCTTGAGGAATAGGTTTTTTATCATCTGTAGTTTCCATCAAAAACCAATGCGTTATCTTAAGTTTATCAATTCTTTTTTCGTAAAACACATGATAAGTTGTAACTAATGGCTTTTCAATAGTTAAACCGGAAATACCACACTCTTCTTCAACCTCTCTTAAAGCTGTTTCCGGAATTGACTCTCCTTTTTCCATTTTACCCTTGGGTAAATCCCAGCGTTTATTTCTGTAGATTAACAGATATTTATTCGCTCTAAAGACAAGACCACCTGCTGCTTCAACGACCTCAAAAAATGATTGAAAAGCTTCCCATAGTTCTTCGAGATTTGCATTATAAATATAAAACCCTTTTACTTTAGTATGTCTTAATTTGTGTAAAACTTCCTCAATACGCAATTCGTTCAACAGACAAAATTCATATTCTAAATCAGAAGTAATCTGATTCGACAAGATTATTGGTTTGTCATTCACAAAAACTTTATACACAATTTTAAGGTTTAAAGTTCAAAATTTAAGGTTTTTTAAACACCAGTACATCAAAAAAATATGTACTTTTGGCTCCATGATTTGCAACAAATATACGGCAAAAAAAACTGCCAAATTACTCTTAGAGATTAACGCGATAAAACTACAACCTAATCAGCCATTTACTTGGGCTTCCGGTTGGAATTCTCCTATTTATTGCGACAACAGAATTAGTCTTTCTCATCCGAAAGTACGTGATTATATTCGAGATAGTTTTATAAAGGACATCAGAGAAAACTACAAGCAGGTAGCGGTTATTGCCGGAGTTGCTACGGGTGCCATCGCCATGGGTGTTTTAATTGCCGATGTATTAAACATTCCCTTTGTATATGTACGTCCCGAACCTAAAAAACACGGACGCAAAAATCAGATTGAAGGTTTTTTAGAAAAAGGAAAAAAAGTATTGGTTATTGAAGATTTAATAAGTACCGGAAAAAGCAGTATCAATGCGGTGAAAGCACTGCAAGAAGCCGAGGTAGAAGTTTTAGGAATGTATGCTATATTTTCCTACGGATTTCCTCAAGCATCTGATTTATTTAAAAAAGAAAATATCGAGTTGAAAACACTGAGTAATTATGAGTTTTTATTAAGATATGCTCTTGAAAATGGTACAATTTCTGATAAAGAAAATAAAGTACTTAATAATTGGCGAAACAATCCGAGTGAATGGAAAGGAATTTAATTATTTGAAAATTAGATGATTTGAAAATTACACAATTCAACAGTTAAACAATTACACGATTAAACAATTTAACAGACCAAAAAAAATGAATCTAGAAAGTCCCAAATCTAACGTACAAAAATCACAAAAAGAACTCTATGAGTATTTAACTGATTTAGAAAATTTTAAAAACATCTTACCCGATTCTTTAGAAGAGTTTAGTATTCGAGATGATTCTTTTAAATTTCAATTAAAAGGCATGCCGGCAGTTCGACTTGGCTTTTACGAAAAACAAGAGTTTGATTTAATTAAACTAAAAGCGACCTCCGATAGTTTCCCCATTTACTTAACTTGTAAAATAATACCTATATCGGATAGTAAAAGTGAAGCCCAACTGTTTTTTGATGGGGAAATCAATGCCATGATAGCGATGATGCTTAAAAAACCTTTGCAAAACTTGTTGGATGGTCTCGCGTTAAAAATGGCAAATCTAAAATAGATTCGATTACAAGAATTCAATTTCCTTAAAACCAAAATCAACAAGCTCAGCATTTTGTATTTTTATTTGCAAACGTCCTCCCAATGTCAAGCCTACAATTTTTCCGGAAAATATCTTGTTTTCCTTATCTTTAAAAGTCGATGCTTTATTATACAAATACAAATTTTTCAAATAGTCTGCTGTTATTGAATTGTACCTATTGTTTTCCAATCTAAGAACATACTCTTTTATCGATATTCTTATTTCTTGTAACAAGGCATCTAAATCAAAATCTCTTTTACTTAAAAGTTTTAACGAACTTGCATTTGGAATTTCCTCAGGAAATTTCATTTGATTGACATTTAAACCGATACCAACAATGCTGTGCTTAATCTTGTTGTTACTGACAGTATTTTCAATAAGGATACCCGCAATTTTTTTAGCATCTGCCAATATGTCGTTAGGCCATTTTATTTGCACACACGGTATATGCTTTTTTAGCACACGTAACAAACCCAAAGAAACGGCTTGATTTAATTGAAATTGTTTATCAATTGGAAATGATGGTAATTGCACAAACATGCTGAATAACAGATTTTTACCCAGTTCGGAATGCCATTTTGTTCCCCTTTGCCCTCTGCCTTCTGTTTGACATTCTGTCTGAACAAGCATAAAGTTTTCCGGATTGTTGTCGGCAATCCACTCTTTAAGATAGCTATTCGTTGAATGCGTGGTATGGAGTTTGACTATCAATTAATACAGAATAAATATTTAAAAATACAAAAATACCATTTTGCTACAAATCCAAAAAATAAACTAGAGGAGCATTGTTAAAAAAGAGCATTTTTACGTATGTTTGTAGCTAATTTAAAACTAGTAAATGACTAAATCAAAAATAGGCGCAGATCAACTTATTACACAAATTATTAAAAGTATAGAAGATAGTAAAGGATTAGATATAACTTTATTAGATTTAAGAGAGATTGAAAATACCGTTTGCGATTATTTTATCATCAGTTCCGGCACCTCAAATACACATGTTGAAGCCATATCCGGTACTGTAAAAAAGGACACCGGCAAGCTGTTGCAAGAAAAACCATGGCATACAGAGGGAGAACGAACTGCCGAATGGATATTAATGGACTATGTAAATGTAGTTGTGCATCTATTTCAAAAACCCGTACGTGAACATTATGATTTAGAGAGTTTATGGGGTGATGCAAAAATCACTACTTTTTCAGAATAAACATAAGAAAACTACATGAGTAAGGATACAAAAAACAAAACCGATCAGCCGAAAAAAGAAGCTGAACAAAAGGATTATAAGAATCTGAATAAGCCCTCTCAAAAACAGGATTTAAAGGATCTTAAAAAACCTAAAGGAATTAATTGGCTGTACATAACAATATTCCTTTTCTTAGGGTATATGCTCTTTCAAAATACCAATCCTAATAAAAATGTTCATGACATTTCACTTTCTGATTTTGAAACTTTACTACAAAACAAGGAAATTGACAGCATTATAATTTTTGATCAAAAACGGCTTGCCACTGCTTATTTAAACAAAGAAGTTGCAGAAAAAAATGAACATAAAAACGCTTGGAATGGCGGTATGTTTGGAGCAAAAACAAAAAATCCGTATTACGTTTTCAGGTTCGGAGATTTGAAATTATTTCAAGAAAAATTAGACATTGCTAAATCTAAGGATCAACTCATCGGTTACCGTTTAGAAGCCAGTAGTGATTGGATTATGATTCTTTCAAATATATTGCCCTTTATATTGTTTATCGGGATTTGGATATATATAATGCGACGCATGTCGGGTTCTTCCGGTGGTGGAATGGGTGGTCAAATATTTAATATTGGAAAATCAAAAGCCAAGTTATTTGATCAAGATCAGCAATCAAAAATCTCTTTTAAAGATGTCGCAGGTTTAGAAGGAGCAAAGGAAGAAATGGAAGAAATTGTCGATTTTTTAAAAAATCCTGATAAATACACTGCTCTAGGAGGGAAAACTCCAAAAGGAGCGCTTCTAGTAGGTCCTCCGGGAACAGGCAAAACCTTAATTGCTAAAGCTGTTGCAGGAGAGGCAAATGTTCCATTCTTTTCTCTTTCGGGATCAGATTTTGTAGAAATGTTTGTCGGTGTGGGTGCATCTCGTGTTCGTGATCTATTTAAACAAGCGAAAGAAAAAGCACCATCTATTATTTTTATCGATGAAATAGACGCCATAGGTAGAGCTAGAGGAAAGAATGCAATGACAGGCAGCAACGATGAACGTGAAAGCACCCTGAATCAACTTTTAACAGAAATGGATGGTTTTGGAACCGACACAAATGTTATCGTAATTGCAGCGACAAACCGAGCAGATATTTTAGATAAAGCCTTAATGCGTGCCGGTAGGTTTGATCGTCAAATATATATCGATTTACCGGACAAGAACGAGAGAAAAGATATTTTTAAAGTACATATTAAGCCACTTACACTTGCCGATGACATTGATATTGAATTTTTGGCTAAACAAACTCCCGGATTTTCAGGAGCTGACATTGCCAATGTTTGTAACGAAGCAGCACTTGTCGCGGCTCGTAAAGGGAAAAAGAAAGTATACCATCAGGACTTCCTTGATGCTGTAGATCGTATTATTGGTGGTTTAGAAAAGAAAAATAAAATTGTAACAGAACTTGAAAAGAAAACGATTGCCTATCATGAAGCGGGTCATGCTACTGTTAGTTGGATGACTGAACACGCGGCCCCCTTGGTTAAGGTTACCATTGTACCCCGTGGTCGATCTCTTGGTGCAGCATGGTATTTGCCGGAGGAACGAATGATTGTAAAAACCAGTCAACTTTTAGATGAAATGTGTGCCTTACTGGGAGGAAGAGCCGCTGAAAAAGTCATATTTAATGAAATTTCTACAGGTGCTTTAAACGATTTAGAAAAAGTAACTAAACAAGCCCGTGCAATGGTCATGGTTTATGGTTTAAATGATAAGATTGGGAACTTAACCTACCACGATCCCAGTAATGAAGAATACGGATTTACAAAACCTTATAGTGAAGAAACAGCAAAAATAATCGATGACGAGATTTCAAAAATTATTGAAAAACAGTACAATCGAGCTATTAAGATTCTAGAAGAAAACAAAGAAAAACTAACGATTTTAGCAGAGCAATTATTAAAGAAAGAAGTCATCTTTCAAACTGATTTAGAAAATATTTTCGGTAAACGTCCTCATGAAAAAACGCTAACCGAAGAGGCAATTAATGGCAATAGCAAAGAAAAAGAGCAAGTAAATAAAAAAGAGATTAAAGAGGAGCATGATTCATCAAAAAACGATGAATCTAAAGATATGAATACTAATAAAGACGAAAAGTCATAAACTGATAAATGAGTTTATTTGACAAAATATTTAGAAAGAAATCCGAGAATAAAAAACAGAATTCAAGTAAGAATGCTACGCTTGAAGTTGCCCTTGACACGCTGTTTGTTCAACAATTTAAAGATAAAGGAGGTAAGTTTTTATACGCTACACAAAAAGAAGAGATTTTAGAATATCTGCAAAGTATTTTTGAAGAAAATGTATGGGAATCTGCTCTGTGTTTTGACCGAGATTTAATTACTAACCTAGATGTCATAAATATAAAAAAGGCGGATAATGCAAAGGTTTTTTATACTACTTGCGAGCATTTAGTTGTGGAAGATGGAAGTATTTTATTTTCATCAAACCAATTAAAAGATGCTAAGCTAACTCATTATCCCATTAATTTTATTGTCTTTGCAAAAACAAGTCAACTCATTCACAATAAAGACAAAGCGCTGTCTAGTATTAAACACCGATTCAAAAAAGAAATCCCCTTTAATATTAGTCCCATAAAAGATTATTTGCCCTATAAAAAGGATCCCAATTTCTTGAGCTACGGCAATACTAATTCAAAAAACTTATATTTGTTACTTCTAGAAGATTTATAACTGATGAATAATTTTTCAAAACGGATAGTTTTTGGTGCAATTTACGTTTCTATATTGACCTTTGCTATCTTGTTTAGTAAGATTACATTTATTAGCATCTTCTTTCTTTTAATGTTGATTACCCTATATGAATTTAACAACATTATTCAACTTAAAAGTCTATTCCCTTATTTGATTGGCATATTACTATTTGTATTTGCCAACGCATTGAATGTTAAAGGTATTCATTCAAGAAGTCTGTCAGAATACGCAGGGATTGCTGTTTTTTTAAGTTTTTTTGGAGCCTTTATTTCAATCCTATTCACTAAAAAAGAAAAAGTTATCAGTCATTTGGGTAAAATATTTTTAAGTGTCATTTACATCACTGTTCCCTTTACTTTAATTGCACAGATACCCTTTATAAATAACGAATTTAAGTTTGTTAATACAACTATATTAGGCGTATTTATCTTGGTTTGGATCAATGATTCTTTTGCTTACCTAGTTGGAAAGAACTTTGGAAAAAGAAAATTGTTAAAACGTATTTCTCCTAACAAAACTGTAGAGGGTTTTTTAGGAGGTATGTTATTTACTTTTGTTGCCGGTTATCTTCTGTCGCTGTTTTTTACCAAACTTTCTGTTACAAACTGGCTCGTATTTGCAGCTATAGTCAGTACTTTTGGTGTGTTAGGCGATTTAATTGAATCCATGTTTAAAAGACAAGCCGGAGTAAAAGACAGCAGTAATTTGATACCTGGGCATGGAGGTTTTCTAGATAGATTGGATAGTATTATCTTTGCCACACCATTTATTTTTATTTATTTACTAATCATATCATAACATGTTTCACAAAGAAGGACGAAAAATCATATTGATAACTATTTTTATTTTAGCCATTGGTGTTGTAGCAGCAGGAGAATTAATTGCTGACCATAGCGTACAAAAAATCATTCAAATTCCACTCCTAGTTTTCGCTATTTTGGTTTTACAATTTTTTAGAAATCCCAAGCGAAATACTGTAAAAAATTCGAAGCATATTATCGCTCCTGTCGACGGTAAAATAGTCGCTATCGAAGAAGTGTTGGAAACCGAATACTTTCAGGAAAAGAGACGCCTGATTTCTATTTTTATGTCTCCTTTAAACGTGCATGTAACCCGATATCCAATAAGTGGCGAGGTTGTTTTTTCAAAATATCACAAGGGAAAATACTTAGTGGCTTCTCATCCCAAATCATCAATCGAAAATGAACGAACAAGTATTGTTGTTAAAAATAAAAGTGTCGGCAAAATATTATACCGTCAAGTGGCAGGATTTTTAGCTAGACGCATCGTAAATTATGCTAAGGTAAATGAGCAAGTTGAGCAAGGTGCAGATGCCGGATTTATAAAATTCGGATCTCGTGCAGATGTATATATCCCTTTAGATTTCAAAGTAAATGTAAAATTGGGAGATAAAGTTCGAGGCGGTGAGCAAATCATTGCCCAAAAAAATTAGTAACTTGCATTCATAAATTAACTGTTATACAAATAAAAGATGCGTTTTTTTCACTTTAAATTATTGATTCCTCTTATTACCTTATTTTTCTTGACTACACTAAATTCGTGCGATCAATTTAATACATCAAAAAACACGAAAGATCACTTCGATTTAACAGGAAAAAAATATTCCTTTGTTTCGGAAACCACAACTGTTTTTTGGACCGGCTATAAAACAACTGACAAAATACCTGTCAAAGGACATTTTACAAAACTTACGATAACCAATAGCAAACCGGGCAATACGGCAAAGGACGCTATTGATGGTTTAGAATTTTCCATTCCGGTCAGCAGCTTGTTTAGCAACGAGGAAAGTCGTGATACCAAATTAAAAGATTTCTTTTTTAAAGTAATGGATCAAACCGAATTATTAAGTGGGAAATTACAGGTTCAAAACGACACTCTAATCAAGGCTTCTTTAAAAATGAATGGAGTAACCAAGACTATTCCATTGACCTATTTTTTAAGTGGACAAATGCTTTCAATAAGGGGAAAAATGGATATTCTAGACTGGAATGCACAAACTGCATTGGCTTCTTTACACGAACAATGTGAAGAAAAACACACCGGTAATGACGGGATTAGTAAAACTTGGAGCGAAGTAGACATTGCTGTGGAGAGTTACTTAAAAGTAGAATAACTTTTATGATTTTTTAGAGTCTTACGAATAAATGTATTTGAGAAAAAATTATTAAAATATTGATTTTTTATTCAACTCAATAAAAGAAATATTATGAAGAATATTTTTATTACTGCTATTGCGATACTGTGTATGGTATCCTACGGCAACGCTCAAGATTACAAAACCGGTATTGGCTTTAGGGGTGGATTCTCCCAAGGTCTAACCGCAAAACATTTTATCAGTGAAAAAGTCGCGATAGAAGGAATCCTAGCCAGTAGGCACAAAGGGTTTATTATTACCGGGCTTTATGAATTGCACACCCGTGCATTTGAGGTAGACCGTCTAAATTTTTATTACGGGTTTGGAGGACATATCGGGTTTGGAGATGGAAGTAAAGACGATTGGGGAAACGAAAAAATGATATTGGGAATAGACGGTATTCTCGGTTTAGAATATAGTTTCACAAGCGTTCCCTTCAACATAGGAGTGGATTGGAAACCTGCCTTTAATTTAGCAGGAGGTGAAAATTGGGGTTGGGGTGATTCCGGAGCTTTATCTATTCGATATATTTTCTAGCAA
>JAOZTK010000056.1 GCA_029942185.1 Flavobacteriaceae bacterium | reverse complement strand
CAATCTATTGAATCAGGAAGTCAAATTCAAAAAGGCAAAACAGTATTTCTCACTTTAACATAATGCAAAAGTTAAAAGACATATTATACAAAGTAGCGATTGTCGATCTTATCGGGTCTACTGATATTCGTATAAAAGATATTGCTTTTGATTCGCGCAAAGTGACTTCCAATAGCTTGTTTATCGCACAAAAGGGGCTACAAACCGATGGACATTTGTATATTAAAAAAGCAATAGCCTTAGGTGCAAATACGATAATTTGTGAAGAATTACCCAAATCATTACAAAATGCCATAACTTACGTAGTTGTCAAGGACAGTGATATTGCCTTGTCTTATATCGCTGCAAATTATTACGACAATCCCTCAAAAAAATTAGACTTAATCGGTATAACCGGTACCAATGGTAAAACTACGCTTGCTAGTTTATCATATAAACTTTTTCAAAAAGCCGGTTTTCCTTCCGGTTTATTATCAACCGTACAGATAAAAGTAGGAGACATAAGCTATCCTGCCACACATACCACACCCGACGCATTAACCATTAATCGCTATTTAGACGAGATGGTTGCCACCGGTGTAAGCCACTGTTTTATGGAAGTAAGTTCGCATGGAATCCATCAAAAACGTACGGAATCATTGCATTTTAGAGGTGGTGTTTTCACAAACCTCACACACGATCATTTAGATTACCACAAAAGTTTTTCTGAATATCGAGATGTAAAAAAATCATTTTTTGACAAATTACCAAAAACTGCATTTGCACTGGTCAACATCGATGATAAAAATGGAAAATTAATGCTGCAAAACACCAAAGCGCAAAAGCGGACCTATGCATTAAAAACACTCGCAGATTACAAAGCAAAAATCATCGAAAACCAATTTGAAGGATTGCTATTACAAATCGATGGTAAAGAAGTTTGGACAAGACTTATAGGAAGTTTTAACGCCTATAATATCCTCGCAATTTATGGCATTGCTTGTGAATTGAATTTAAATCAAACGGAAGTTTTACGCATTATCAGTGAACTGGAAAGTGTGGCAGGTAGGTTTCAATATTTTGTTTCTGATTCCGGTATAACCACCATAGTTGATTACGCGCATACTCCTGATGCCTTAAAAAACGTACTGCAAACAATTAATGATATACGAACAAATAACGAAACACTCATCACAATTATAGGATGTGGCGGCGATAGAGATAAAGCGAAAAGACCCAAAATGGCGCATATAGCTTCCGTGATGAGTAACCAAGCGATTTTCACATCCGACAATCCGCGTAGTGAAGACCCTCAAAAAATTATTGATGAAATGGAAACGGGAGTTTCTGCAGAAAATTATAAAAAAACACTTTCCATTTTGGACAGAAAACAAGCGATAAAAACAGCGAACAAATTGGCGCAAAATCGTGATATCATTTTAATAGCTGGAAAAGGACATGAAACCTATCAAGAAATAAAAGGAAAAAGATACGATTTTGACGACTATAAAATTGCTCAAGAAATATTGAACAGTCAGTAAACAACAAGAAACAAAGAAAATGTTATACTACTTATTCGAATATATAGAAAAACACTACCATCTTTCAGGAGCCGGGCTTTTTCAGTTTATTTCCTTCCGATCGGCTTTGGCATTTGTTTTTTCGCTGTTACTTTCAACAATTTTCGGAAAGAAAATAATCAATTTCTTACGTAAAAAACAAATAGGTGAATCCGTTCGTGATTTAGGTTTACACGGTCAATTAGAAAAATCCGGAACACCTACAATGGGTGGGCTTATAATAATCATGGCAACCTTAATACCCGTCTTGTTATTTGCCAAATTAGAAAACATCTATATCATTATACTTTTGGCAAGCACGGTTTGGATGGGAAGTATTGGGTTTGCAGATGATTACATAAAAGTTTACAAAAAGAATAAAAAAGGACTCAAAGGACGTTTCAAAATATTGGGACAAGTTTCTTTAGGACTTTTTGTAGGTATTATGTTGTATTTTCATCCACAGGTACAGATGAAAGAGAAGTTGCACCCGGATCAAATCGTTATTGAAAACACCAATAAAACGCCAAAGGTTTTTGGAGATGCTGAAAAATCTGTTAAGACTACGGTGCCTTTTGTAAAAAAGAACCAGCTTGACTATGCTTATTTTATAAAATTTCTAGGTGATGATTATCAAAATTACGCTTGGTTGATATTTATTCCTCTCGTAATTTTTATTATTACAGCGGTGTCAAATGGAGCAAATCTCACCGATGGTGTCGATGGCTTGGCAGCGGGGACCTCCGCGATTATCGTAATCACACTTGGGTTATTCACCTGGGTTTCAGGTAATATTATTTTTGCAGATTACCTCGATGTGATGTATATCCCAAATTCAGGGGAAATGACGGTATTTGTCAGTGCTTTGGCAGGAAGTCTCGTCGGATTTCTTTGGTACAATACTTTTCCTGCCCAAATATTTATGGGTGATACCGGTAGTTTGACGATAGGAGGAATCATCGCAGTTATAGCGATATCCGTACGTAAAGAATTGTTAATTCCGCTTTTGGCAGGAATATTTTTAATAGAAAATTTATCAGTGATGTTGCAAGTAGCCTATTTTAAGTATACACGTAAGAGATTTGGTGAAGGCATACGTATATTCTTGATGTCACCCTTACACCATCACTATCAAAAAAAAGGATATCACGAGAGTAAAATTGTCGTGCGTTTCTGGATTGTGGGAATAATGTTGGCGGTACTATCAATTATAACATTAAAAATAAGATAGCTTGTCAAAAGAGACATACATAGTGATTTTAGGAGCAGGAGAAAGTGGAATTGGGACAGCGCTATTAGCGAAGAAAAAGGGATTTAAAGTTTTTGTCTCAGACAATGGAAAAATACAGAAAAAGTATAAAGACGTTCTTTTAAATAATGAAATAGAATTTGAGGAAGGCACCCACACTAAAAAGCGAGTGCTACAAGCAGATTTGGTTATGAAAAGCCCCGGTATTCCGGATACAGTTCCTTTGATTAAACAGATCGATGAAATGGGAACCCCAATTATTTCTGAAATAGAATTCGCTTCGAGATACACGGATGCTATGATTTTGGGAATTACAGGTTCTAATGGTAAAACAACTACCACTATGATGCTGTATCAAATATTAAAAACAGCAGGGTTGAATGTAGGTGAAGGAGGTAATATTGGGGATAGCTTCGCACGTCAAGTCGCTCTTGATAATTTTAAGAATTATGTTTTGGAGTTGAGTAGTTTTCAATTAGACGGCATTGTAGATTTTGCACCTCATATCGCAATTTTGACCAATATAACACCGGATCATTTAGACAGGTATGAGCATAATTTTGAAAATTATATCACCTCTAAATTTAGAATAACAAAGAACCAAAAAGCCAGTGATTATTTAATAATCGATGCAGATGATAAAGCAATAAATAATTGGATAAAAAAACACAAGATAGAAGCACAAATAATTCCTTTTTCAATTCACAAAAAAGTAACAAAAGGTGCTTTTTTAAAAGATAATAAGATAACAATAATACTAGATAACAATCAATTTACTATGGGTTTAAGCACATTAGCAATACAAGGAAATCACAACGTAAAAAACACAATGGCGGCAACCTTAGCCGCTACCTTGATGAAAGTTCGTAAAAAGACGATACGTGAGAGTATGGAAAATTTTGAAGGAGCAGCTCATCGATTAGAAAACGTACTGAAAATCAGAGGAGTACAATTTATAAACGATTCTAAAGCAACAAATATCAATGCTACTTACTATGCATTAGACAGCATGCATAAACCTACCGTTTGGATAGTCGGAGGTGAAGATAAAGGCAATGATTATATGGAGTTGATGCCACTTGTTCGGGAAAAAGTAAAAGCGATTGTGTGCTTAGGGAATGACAACTCTAAAATAATAAAAACATTTAGAAATGTGATGCCCATTATCGTAGAAACGAAAGGAGCAGAAGAAGCAGTAAAAGTAGCACACAAATTAGCGGATCAAGGAGATACTGTTCTGTTATCGCCGGCTTGTGCGAGTTTTGATCTATTTAAAAATTATAAAGACCGAGGGAACCAATTTAAAGAGGCAATTTTAAATTTATAAAGATACCAATAACACACAACTGATAGTACACAATGTCAATATTAAAAAACATAAATGGAGATAGAGGAATCTGGGGCGTATTTTTGCTACTTGCACTCATTTCATTTTTGCCGATGTATAGCGCTAGTTCTAATTTAGCTAATGTAATTGGAATAGGTTCTACTTCGGGTTATTTAATGAAACACGCATTGATTTTAGTATTAGGGTTTATTCTTTTATACTTGATACACAAAATCCCTTATCGTTATTTTAGCGGTAGTTCGGTATTGTTATTACCTTTTATACTACTCTTGTTAATCTACACCATATCTAGTGGTACAACTATTGGCGGAGCAACAGCCAGTCGTTGGATACGTATCCCTATTGTAGGTATAAGTTTCCAAACTTCAACATTTGCCGGAGTTATTTTAATGATTTATGTAGCACGTTATTTTTCAAAAAGAAAAGATACAAAGATTGAATTTAAAGAGAGCTTTTGGAAACTATGGACTCCTGTAGGTTTGATTCTTTTAGCGATTTTACCTGCTAATTTTTCAACAGCGGCCTTGTTATTTCTTTCCGTAGTTGTACTGAGCATGTTAGGAGGATATCCTCTAAAATTTATTGGAAAAATATTGGGAATGGCACTAATAGCACTAACGCTATTTATCTTTGTTGGACGCAGTCTTTCCCCGGGTTTGCGAGCTAAAACAGATACTTGGAAGAATCGAATCATAAATTTCCAGGACAAAAATCCAAAAGATGACTATCAAGTAGAAAAAGCCAAAATTGCGATTGCCACAGGAGGCATGTTTGGTTTGGGAGCAGGAAAGAGTGTACAAAAAAATTTCCTGCCTCAATCATCATCTGATTTTATATATGCAATTATCGTTGAAGAATACGGACTAGTTGGCGGTATTGTAGTCATTCTATTATATATGTGGTTGTTATTTAGAATATATATAGTTGCAAAAAAGGCCAAAACTGTTTTTGCAACCTTATTAGTAATAGGGGTTGGTTTCCCCATTATTTTTCAAGCCATCATAAACATGGCTGTTGCCAGCAATTTAATACCTGTCACGGGACAAACCCTACCTTTATTGAGTAGTGGTGGCACCTCTATTTGGATGACTTGTATGGCAATAGGTATTGTGTTAAGCGTTAGCGCAACAAAGAACGATAAAGATATAAACGAACAATTAGACGACGAAAACCCATTAGATGTGTTATATGAAGCAGTCGATTAACATATTGGTAAGTGGCGGTGGAACAGGAGGTCATATTTATCCTGCTATTGCCATTGCAAACGAATTAAAGAGACGTTTTCCAAATGCAAATTTCTTGTTTGTAGGAGCAAAAAATCGTATGGAAATGGAAAAAGTCCCGGAAGAAGGTTATGCTATCAAAGGATTGTGGATTACAGGAATTCAACGAAAATTAACTTTGACAAATCTAATGTTTCCCCTAAAACTCGTCAGCAGTTTATGGAACGCAAATAAAATCATAAACAAATTTAAACCGGACGTAGTAATCGGAACAGGTGGTTTTGCAAGTGGCCCTACTTTGTATGCAGCAGCTTTAAAAAACATTCCAACTTTGATTCAGGAACAGAATTCATATCCCGGAATAACAAACAAACTCTTAGCAAAAAAAGCAAAAGTTATTTGTGTCGCCTACGATGGATTAAATCGATTTTTTCCAAAAGAAAAAATTATTAAAACAGGAAACCCTGTACGTCAGGATTTGTTTGATATTTCAAACAAACGTAAAGAAGCACAGGCTTTTTTCAATACGGATCCCGCCAAAAAAACACTTTTAATTTTAGGAGGAAGTTTAGGGGCGAGAGCTATGAACAAGCTTATTGAATCCAATTTAGATTGGTTGTTAAAACAAGATCTTCAATTGATTTGGCAGACTGGAAAGCTTTATATAGATGAGTATCAAAAACACAATGCTAAGAACAACGTACAAACACATGCGTTTTTAAACAGAATGGATTTGGCCTATGCAAGCTCTGATTTTATAATTAGTAGAGCCGGAGCAAGTTCCATTTCAGAATTGTGTATGGTAGGAAAACCTGTGGTCTTTATACCCTCGCCCAATGTCTCGGAAGATCATCAAAAAAAGAATGCAATGGCAATTGTCAAAAAAGAAGCGGCAATTCTCATAGAGGAAAAAGAATTGGATGGATTTCAATCAATTTTCAAACAATTATTAAAAGACAAAGAAAAACAAAAATCTTTAGGTAAAAATATCAAGAAATTAGAATTACCCAAAGCGACAGAACATATTGTAGATAACGTAGAAAAATTAATCATTTAACAGAAATTTGAATTTAAACAAGCTACATAAAGTATATTTTATAGGTGCCGGAGGCATCGGAATGAGCGCCATTGCACTCTATATGTTAAAGACTGGCAAAGCGGTAGCCGGATACGACCGTACGCCCTCCCCTATTACACAATCTTTATCAGATTCGGGCATGTATATTCAATTTACTGATGATTTAAAACTAATTCCACGGCAGTTTTTAGAAAAGGAAAAAAACCTAATTGTTTACACGCCTGCCGTCAAAAAATCTGAAAACACAATTCTAGATTATTTTTTAAGCAATGGTTTTGCTGTAGTTAAAAGGGCCAAATTATTGGGAATGATTACAAAAAATACCAGTTGTTTTGCAATTGCCGGCACACATGGAAAAACAACAACAAGTAGTATCTTGGGACATATCCTCAAAGAATCAAAGGTGCAAGCAACAAGTTTCTTAGGTGGAATTGCTGAAAACTATCACTCAAATCTAATTATGGGCGGTAATCAGTATTCCGTCGTTGAAGCGGATGAATTCGATCGATCTTTTTTACAATTACAACCTGATTTCGCTTGTGTCACCTCTATAGATGCAGACCATCTAGATATTTATAAAACTCCTGAGGAACTCGAGAAAGCTTTTAAAGAATTCGCTTCTTTATCTCGAAAAAAAATATTTGTTAAAAAAGGAATTCCGATAGAAGGAATAACATATGGAATTGATGAACAAGCTGATTTTGACGCACAAAACCTAAGAATAGAAAATGGCGCTTATTTATTTGATGTAAAAACACCGACAGACACCTATAAAGATTTAAAAATACACTTACCTGGACAACATAATGTGCTAAATACAATGGCTGCTTTGGCAATGGCAAATAGTATTGGAGTTTCACTTCCAAACATTGCCAAAGCTTTACTTTCGTATTCAGGAGTACAACGGCGTTTTAGTTATCGATTGCATTCAAAAGAATTGGTTTTAATCGATGATTACGCACATCATCCGACAGAGATCAATGCAGTACATCAAGCCGTTCGTGAAATGTATCCGAATGAGAAAATACTCGTGATTTTTCAACCCCACCTTTACACAAGAACACGGGATTTTGAATCGGGATTTGTCCAAAGTTTAGCAAAATTTGATAAAATATTGGTATTGCCTATTTATCCAGCTAGAGAAAAACCAATTCCCGGAGTGACCTCTGCTGTTTTGATTGATAAAATCCAAAGAATAAATTTGAATGCTTTTCAAATTAATCCAAATGAAATAGTTTCTGAAATCACAAAATCAGGAATACGGATTGTGATACTATTAGGCGCAGGTGATATAGGGGAAATGGTGAAAGATATAAAACAAGAATTACAACAAATAGCGGTATGAAGAGATGGATGTTATATACGACCGTAATTTTATTACTAACAAGCGTCAGTTTTTTGTTCGGTTTTAGTCAACATAAAAACAGGCAACTAAACTTGAAAGGAATTGACGTTATTTTTAACGAAAATAAAGTGACATTTTTAACAACATCTATGGTTAATAAATTGTTGAAACAAAGTGAAAAGAACCTGTTAAACAAAGTAAAATCAGAGATAAATTTGTACGAATTGGAAGAGAGCGTCGAAAAAGACAAAATGATTGAAAATGCAGAAGTGTTTTTCACACCTAATGGAATTCTTAAAGCTCATATTACACAAAGAGTTCCAATAGCGAGAATAAAGAATGCTTCTTCAATTTATTATTTAGACAGGCAGGGATTTGCAATGCCATTATCTCCTAATTATTCCGCAAGAGTGCCTTTGGTTACCGGTATACAAGGAATGGAAATGGAAAAAGAGGTATTTGAGCTCATTCAAATACTGAAAAATGATGCTTTTTATAAAAAGCAAATTGTTGGCATTCATCGCAAAAAAAATGGAGATTACGTACTCAATATACGCGTTGGGAAACACAAAGTGCTCTTGGGAAGACCAAAAAGCATAGCTAAAAAAATGAAAAAATTAAAAGTCTTTTATAAAAAAGAATGGGAATCAGAAACCTTAAAAAATTATCAATTAATAAACCTCAAATATAACCATCAAGTTATATGTTCATGATAAAAATAAAAAACAATGGAAGAAAATAAAATAGCCGTTGGTTTGGATATTGGAACAACCAAAATCGTAGCGATGATTGGTCGTAAAAACGAATACGACAAATTAGAAATAATTGGCACAGGAAATGCAAAAAGCATCGGTGTAAAACGTGGTGTTGTCACCAATATTACCCAGACTATTCAATCTATACAACAAGCCATTGAAGAGGCTGAAGCGGCATCCGGTTACAAAATAGCCGAGGTATCTGTAGGAATAGCCGGACAGCATATTCGAAGCTTACACCACAGGGATTATATCACCCGAGAAGATTCGGAATCTGTGATTGACGAAGATGACATAGAAAAACTTAATTCACAAGTTCACAAACTGGGCATGTTGCCCGGTGAAGAAATAATTCATGTTATTCCTCAAGATTATAAAGTTGATGCTGAGCCCAATATCAAAGAACCTGTAGGAATGTACGGAGGGCGTTTAGAGGCACACTTCCATGTAGTAGTTGGACAGATTGCAAGTATCAGAAACATTGTTCGCTGCATTACTAGTGCAGATTTAGGTTTGTCAAATATCACCCTAGAACCCTTAGCTTCAGCTGATGCGGTATTAAGTGATGAAGAAAAAGAAGCCGGAGTAGCGCTCATTGATATAGGTGGTGGGACAACGGATTTGGCCATTTTTAAAGATGGTATTATTCGTCATACTGCTGTTATTCCCTTTGGAGGGAACGTTATTACAGACGATGTGAAAGAAGGTTGTTCCATCATAGAAAAACAAGCGGAATTACTAAAAATAAAATTCGGTTCTGCTTGGCCGGCCGAGAATAAGGATAATGAGGTTGTTTCTATCCCGGGCTTACGCGGTCGTGATCCCAAAGAAATAACACTTAAAAACTTATCAAAAATAATACACGCACGAATAACAGAAATTATTGAGCAAGTCTTTCAAGAAATAAAAAAATACAGTCATGACACCAAACACGATAAACTAATTGCCGGTATTGTCCTGACCGGAGGCGGTGCACAAATAAAACATCTAAAACAATTGGTTGAATACATAACAGGAATGGATACGCGTATTGGCTATCCAAATGAACATTTAGCCGGTGATTCTGACGAACAACTTTCCAGTCCAATATATGCTACATCTGTGGGATTATTGATGAGTGGAATAGAACAAAAGGAAAAAGAATCGAAAGAAGTTGAAGCTATCGAAGTCCCAACGGAAATCGATGAAAAAGGAGAAGAAAAAGAGGTGGAAAAACCAGAAAGACGAAAAAAAGTATTCGAGCGATGGGCAGATAAATTGAAAAATTTTTTGGAAGATGCTGAATAAGTCAATTGAAATAAAAAACAAACTAATACTGATAAAATAAAAACTAAAGAGATGAGCGATAATAAAATAAATCCGATAATTTTTGAAATGCCAAAAAACAAGTATAATGCCATAAAAGTAATTGGTGTAGGCGGTGGTGGAAGCAATGCTGTTAACTACATGTATCATCAAGACATCAAAGGAGTTGATTTTGTTATATGTAACACAGATGCACAAGCATTAGAAAATTCACCCATACCCAACAAAATACAATTGGGCGCAGGTTTAACCGAAGGAATGGGTGCAGGTGCCAATCCTGAAATTGGAGCCAAAGCAGCAGAAGAATCTTATGAAACACTAAAAGAGCTATTAAGTGCAAACACTAAAATGGTCTTTATCACAGCCGGTATGGGAGGTGGAACAGGTACAGGTGCCGCACCAATCATTGCAAAAATTGCTAAAGAATTAGGCCTGTTAACTGTAGGAATTGTTACAATGCCATTTGAATTTGAGGGAAAATCTCGTAATCTACAAGCTCAAAAAGGGATTGCATCTTTTCGGGAAAATGTCGACTCATTAATTGTAATTAATAACAATAAATTACGTGATGTATATGGCAACTTAGGTTATAAATCAGGTTTCGCTAAAGCGGATGAAGTTTTATCTACAGCTGCTCGTGGAATCGTAGAGGTAATAACCCATCACTACAAACAAAATATCGATTTAAATGATGCCAAAACCGTTTTATCAAATAGTGGAACAGCAATAATGGGTTCTTCCCAAGCAATTGGTGATGAACGAGCTAGAAGAGCTATCGAGGGAGCACTTGATTCGCCTCTATTAAATGATAATAGAATAGCCGGAGCTAAAAATGTACTGTTACTGATTGTATCCGGAACTCATGAAATTACCATTGATGAAATTGGTGAGATCAGCGATCATATCAGAAATGAGGCGGGACATAATATTAATATCATTATGGGAATTGGAGATGATGAGAGTATCGGTGAAGCAATATCTGTAACCATAATTGCTACAGGATTTTCTTCCAGTC
Source organism: Flavobacteriaceae bacterium (assembly GCA_029942185.1). Lineage (GTDB taxonomy): Bacteria > Bacteroidota > Bacteroidia > Flavobacteriales > Flavobacteriaceae > DQTL01. The sequence continues at coordinate 2,238 of JAOZTK010000056.1, read as the reverse complement.
AACAAAACGAAATAACCGACACTGAATCTAAAAAAATCACACATATACTCGATGACGATGTCAAAGGACCACAATTTGATCTGTTTGACAAACAAGAAGACGAGTTAAAAAGTCCGTTAGGTGAGACTTCCAATGATGTTGTTGAGGATAGGATTATCCACAAGCTAGAGGAAGAAGAAAGCCCTGAATTAACCCCGACTACCGAACATATAGAAAATATTGATGTTGACTATGACGGAATAAAAACAGAAAGCAAAAAGGATCTTTTATTCAACTTGGAAGAGGGTATAACAGAAGTGACAGAATTATTTGAAATAATTCCAACAACTGATCTCATTCGTAATATAGAAGTAACCTTTGATGAAATCGTTGCTGACATAGCAGATGATGATGAGTATATTATAAATGTAGCAGAAAAAAAGGATTTAATAGAAAAGGGACAAAATGAGGAAGAACTAAAGTACTTAGAACAAATGAAACTGACTTTTGAATTTCCTGTTAATGAAGATGCTGACAAAACAGAATCCCCGGAAAATGCTTCTCCTGAAAAGGATTTTGACACAAATCAAATAATACCTGATTTTTCGAATGTAACTACTCATAATCTAGGCGATTTTGAAGAAGAAACCACATCTACACAAAAAAAACAAGTAGCTGAGGTAATCACTGAAGAAGATGCCGATTTACAATTTGAACTTAAAATAGTTGGGGAAGAAGAGAACTCCACAAAAAAGAAAAGGATTGAGCACAAAGATGACGCGCTTACAAAGGAGACACTAACCCCTTTAAATGCCTCTATTGAAGAGTTTAGAAAAACAACAGACGATAGAAAAATGCATTTAAAAAAGCACAATTACACTTTTCATACAAATCCTTCAAATATCGACGAAATTGAAAAAGAACCTGCCTATAAAAGACAGAAAATAGAATTAGATGAAAATCCATCTTCATCTGAAGATTTTCAATCAAGAACTACGATAGAGACCGATGAAAATGACAGTTTACAACTACGTTCAAACAATTCATTTTTGCATGATAATGTAGATTGATTCGTTAAAATATTTATACGAGCTTAAATTACCTCTAGGAATAGCCATTTCTTTTATTAGGAATGGCTATTTTTGCATTTACAAACTTAAAAGTTATGAGTCTAAAACAACAAATAATGACGCAGTTAAAAACTGCGATGAAAAGCAAAGACAAGGTTGCTTTAGAATCCTTACGTGCCATAAAATCTGAGTTATTATTGTTTGAAACTAGTGGTAATACCGCAGAGATTACGGAAGAACAAGAATTAAAAATAGTACAAAAACTAGTAAAACAACGTAAAGATAGTGCAGTAACTTATACAGAACAAGGACGATCAGATTTAGCAGAACCGGAGTTAGCGCAAGTTGCAATTATTGAACAATTTTTACCGGAACAACTGAGTGAAGAGGCTGTAATAAAAGTAGTTACTAAAATTGTTGCACAAACAGGAGCTGCTTCAATGGCAGATATGGGAAAAGTAATGGGTATGGCGAGCAAAGAGTTGGCCGGTAAAGCAGATGGAAAGACAATCTCAGAAATTGTAAAAGGCATTTTGATGAATACGATAAAATAACACAATTTTAGATTTCTTATAACTTGTTATTTGGAATTTGGAATCTTTTTTTAATATGGCCGCGTAGTTCAACTGGATAGAATATCAGATTTCGGCTCTGAGGGTTGGGGGTTCGAATCCTCTCGCGGTCACAAATGAATTAAAAGAAACACATAAAAAATTGAACGGAATAAAAAAGAAAGTTCACTTTCTTTTTTATGTAGTGAAAGTTTTTGAATGCGATAGCATTCGTTTCTTTTAATTCTCAACATGGAGTGCAATGAGGATCACGGAGTAATCCTTAAATCAAAGTTCACTTTCTTTTTTATATAGTGAAAGTTTTTGAATGCGATAGCATTCGTTTCTTTTAATTCTCAACATGGAGTGCAATGAGGATCACGGAGTAATCCTTAAATCAAAGTTCACTTTCTTTTTTATATAGTGAAAGTTTTTGAATGCGATAGTATGCGAAATGAGGGCACTTTGCATAGCGTAAAGAGTTTACTACGCACAGCACACTTCATAAAACCTGCAAGCTAAAAAGCAATCCTTTACACACTAATTCTACTCAAAAAGCAACCTACCCATATAGTGTTCCGTTACTTCAACAACAGGAGGTTGATTATAGGAAATCACATCACCGGTTGCATAAATAG